>JAHQVP010000015.1 GCA_019634275.1 Saprospiraceae bacterium | reverse complement strand
GCATGGAGCCCCGTGTAGATATTAAGTGCGGTGCCCATTGACGTAGGAAGTGCCGCGTCCATTGCACCTCGGGTCATCATATTGAGATCTCTTGCGTATTCCACCAATGGAGGTACATTGCCGGAAACAAATGCGCCCAGTTTCTTCTTATCGGTCCAAGTGATGGCATTCCTCCCATGTACTCGTACGGTGAAAGGTTCTCTGATGGTGTAGGACCTGTCTTGATGCCGGTAGTTTATGGTCAATTCACCATTGTAGGTTTTGGATTGCGTCAGATTCATCACCTGCGGGTCCAGTATCGCACTGAGCTTTATCTCATTATTGGAATAGCCTATAAGGCTTGTTTTGGGCTGTACAGAGGCATTGCTGGTCAACCCATCGATGCGCAGCGAAATGGAGTTGGGAAAAAGCGGCAATCCAGTGTGGTTAGAGATTACGGCGGTGCCCACCGGCAAGGTGCCAACCTCAGCGTAGGTGAGATGAAAGGCGGGAAATAGGTCGTCTATGGCCACCGATGAAATGCTCAGTGGATCTCGATTCTTGGACATTTCTTCCCGGAGATTCAGCGCATTAAGATGGGCATTGGTGTAGGCATCGTTAGTGGGATCTAATTTGATGGCCGTATGCAGGGCCTTCACTGCCGTGTATACCTGACCGGTCGAAAGGCAAGCTGTACCATATCCGTACCAAGCTTCGGCATTATTGGCATCAAGGTCCTTAGCCTCTTCGAATACCGACTGACTTTCTCTAAAGGCACCCGTCTGTGCCTGAATCTTTCCATAGTCAACCAGATACTGTCCAAGGGTAGATTGCAATCGGGACAAGTTACTGGCAGTCAATCGTTGCAGGGCTTCATTGAGCAACCTTCGTTGGTTTGCAATGGCCTTTTCGTAAAACTCTCCCGCTTTTTCAAAGTTAGATGCTCCAAAGTAGGCTTGCGCAATAGGGCCATGTATCTGTTGGTCGTTGGGATTCATCCGCAAGGCCTTTTCATATTGAAAGACTGCCTCGGCATAGTTTTGACTTTCCAATTCAACATTCCCAAGAAGCTGAATGATGTTGGCGTCATTCGGTTTTTCCAGGGCGAGCTGACGATAGACAATCTTTGCCTGATTGAATTTTTTGTCGTCGACTAGTGCGGAGGCTAAATCCAGGCGTACCGATACATTTTGAGGCTCGAGTGCCAAAATGTTTTGGTACTCCGATATCGCCAAACCATTTTTGCCTTGCCCTTGATAAGCCTGTCCCAGCACTGCGCGATAGCGTCGCTGCTGCACACTGGATAGTTCACCAATGTTCTGTGTAAGTTCAGTGAGCGCCAGCATTTCTGCTTCCTGCGATTTGCCAATGCGATTGAGGACCTCAATGAACATCAAATTCACTTCATTATGGCTTTTTCGCAACGCTTTCACTTCTGCAACACCTTTGCGAAGATATATCTCAGCCTCTCCAAGAATTAGTTCCAGTTCAGTGTCGGTCACACCGAGAGACCGTTTGATCAGATAGTGCTGAAAAAGCGTTTTTCCCATGGTCTGGGACAGATCTGCAGGCGGTTTATTCCATCGTATCAACTGTCTCTGCATCTCTAATGCTAGTCCCAACGAATTCTCGGTTTGTTCGCGCGACATCTGCTTTGCCAAACTGTCGATAGCGCTGACAACTACGGGTTCTAGATCCGGTTCGTTTGTTTTCAACTGTGAAGCATCTTCAACTACGGATCGAGATCCTGCTGTTTTCGCCAGGCGCTTGTATTTGTGAACAAGTCCAATTTTCATTCCCTCAAGATTATAGGGAGTAGTTCGATCAAGCTCGATCGACTTTTGCAAGTACTCCAGGCCCTTGTCCAGATCCCGCTCGGCATTGACAAAGGCTCTTCCTACGTCTTGATAGCGTGCACCGACGTACTTGCGCATGCCGTCTCCACCTTTCATGCTATCCAACGCCATTGAAAAGTACTCGAGTGATTCTGCATACTTGCGCTTTTCGAATAACTGAGTGGCGTAGCCGAAGTAGTTCTTAAACTTGCCTACTGCTGCGCTGTTTGCTGTGTAACTCTGAGAGACGGCGGCATAGCTGATAAGCACTGGACGTTCTGCAATTCCGACCTCATCCACCGGAAATTTTGGTCCAGGTGAGGTGTAGCGAATTTCTCCAGGACGATCATTAACATATGCCATCATCGCATATCCCACCACAGATTTGCTGTTGACGGGTTTGACCTGAACCTGGAGCAGATCATTTTGAACATCAAATGCAAGCATGGGAGATGGTGCCGGCGGAGTGATGGAGTATTGGAAGACTTGCCCCTTTTTACCTTTTTCACTCAGTAAATAGGCGCGGTACAGGTACGGATCAAAGGATAACCGAATGCCATCAAACATCTGCAATGGTCCGGATTCTGGACTTCCAAAGGAGAAAACAAGCTGTGGTTCTTCTTTCCAACTATACGTCTCAATTTGTCGGGTATCGCTATTGAACAAATTGATGCGATTAAAGGGATCCAGAAAGAATGACTTAATCTTGCCGGGTTTATCTCCGGGCTTTTCAGGGCGAGCACGGCATTTGTAAGAAAAATCCGCATTGCCTTGAGCATCAAATCTGTAGATGGAGTTTTTCTCGTCGTCCAAAATATAGAGATTGTCGTCCTCATCCACTTCGAGATGGATGGGCGAAAGCAAAGGGCTGGTATATTGTTTCGCCATCAACTTGAGATAAACTCCTGAGGCCGACCATCGATGCACGTTTGCACCACTTTCATCACATACAACAACATCTCCGTTTGAAAATACCGCCATGGACATGGGGCGTTTCATGGAAAGCTCCTTTCCGAAGGATCGCACCCATTCACCCGATGCATCAAACACTTCAATCGCCTTTTTCTTTTGATCAAGCACATATAAGCTTTGATCAATGCCAATGGCTATTGCTACCGCCTTGCCAAAGTCATGCTTAAGGGGAATAATCTGCTTGTTTTCATGCCTCAATACTTGAGAGAAATTTTCTTCAGGAATGGAGTAGTGAATGGCGGAATTGACGGCACAAACATCCCATGGACGTGCTTCTGAAGCCACACTTGTGATCGAAATCCTGGGGTCTATCGTGGGAGGAGGCATCCGATCATCGGGAGTAGTGAAGACCTGAGCAACGCCCCCCTTGCCGTCTAGAATGCACAAGTGTCCGTGTCGAGATGTTGGAACAGCGACGGCTGTAATTTCTTCAAAAACCCCAGCAGCAGATTGTCCATCGGCTCCAATTTTGCCCAGGATATTGCCGGAACGATCAAGATGGAAGACGCGATTGTTGTCTCCATTCACAGCGAAAAAATTTCCGATGGGTTGCACCGAGATGTCGACGGCTACTCCTGTGCCATACCCTGGGATTTCAGCAAGCTTGATTTTACGTTCCACCATGCTTCTGGATCGATCAAGAATCCAGACTTCATTGCTCTCCATCAGGATGTACAATTGGTCATTGCGATTGATGCCAATATCCACGATAGGCGGGAAGGGAGCTTCAAAACCAGCCAGCCAAGTCACAAATTTGCCATCGGGTCCATACAAGTCGAGCTGGTTTCGTCGCTTGTTGATCACCGTGACGTATCCTTCGCTGTCTGCTACTGCCTGACCCGGTTCGGCTAGTTGGCCAAGCTTGTTGCCAGGGACTCCAATGGAAATCCCGCTACCCTGTTCGCGAATAACCAATACCTGGTTAGATCCAGGATCTGACACGTACAGATTGTCACTGGCGTCAACAAACAAGTGAGTTGGTCGGATCAGGGATAGATTTCCTCGTTCGGTTCCGATCCCTTTCAAGGTAGTGATCCTTTTTCCCTCCGCGTCAAATTTGATGATGCTGCCGGCTTTACTATCCAGCAGATAGACCTCGTTTTTCGACGTAGTGGCCACGTCGCCTAAGCTCGAGGAGGAGGATCCAGAACCCGGTACCAGGCGCTCAAAATGATACTCAGGCTGACCGACGGCCGCCTGGGCAGGTACCAGGAGTAACAGTACTGCAATCCAACACCAAGTCATTTGGGTAGGGGTACTTGGTTTCATACTATAATTTGAGTGCTTCTAAGATACCATTTGGTTACCGAAGTTGCTCGTTTTAGTTTTTTGGCGGTTATCATTACATGCATGCCTTGTCACTTAGTCGACACGCATTCGAAAATATTAACGACAGGGCATCAACTATTTATTTTAGATTGAGGCCATGGGTCTGCTTATTTCGATGGTACAATGATACGGGTTGTCTGCATTGGAGGAGGATATTTTGCACAGTTTCATATCGAAGCCTGGCTAAGAATTCCAAATGTGGAGTTGGTGGCCCTTTGTGATGTGGATGTACAGAAGGCAAGAAAGCTCGCTAAACGCTATGGTATCGAAGTCCTCTACCACTCTGTAGATACCATGATTCAGGAGGAGGACTTTGATGTAGCGGATGTGATTACCCCACCAGAAACGCACCTCGAGATTTGTCGGACCTTGATGAAGGCCGGCATAGACATTGTCTGTCAGAAACCATTGACACCAGACCTAGCACAAAGTCGAGTGCTGGCCGAAGAAGTGAGGAGTCAAGGCGTCCGCTTTATGGTGCATGAAAATTTTAGATTTCAACCCTGGCATCGAAAGATCAAACAATGCTTGGAAGAGGATCTACTAGGCGAGATCTTCACATGGAAAGTGCGCATACGTACGGGTGATGGCTGGGGCTCGGACGCATATCTGAGCAGGCAACCCTATTTTAGAGAGATGCCTCGATTTTTTATGCATGAGACGGGCGTACACTATCTGGATATCTTGCAATTTCTTTTTGGCAAAGCGAATCGGGTGTTGGCAGTCACCAAGACGTTAAACCCAGTGATAAGAGGGGAAGACTACGCTTTGGTCATTTTAGAAATGGAAAACGGCGTGGTTGCCACCATAGATGCCAATCGCTACAATGAAATGCCGGGTGTGGATCCCCGCTATACTTTTGGACAGTTCGTGATAGAGGGGAGAAAGGGTACCTTGACCGTATTTCCGGATGGCGTAATGAAGCTGCACCTTCTAGGTCAAGAGAGTATTGAAGTTCCTTACACACATCGGGATCAGAATTTTGCCAGTGATTGTGTGTTTCATACCCAAACACACTTTATAAATCAGTACCGTACAGGTCAGCCCTTTGAAGTCGAACTCGATCAATATCTTGAGACTTTAGAAGTCCTGGAGGCTATTTATAAGAGTTCCACCAGCGGGCAAATGATAACACTTCCATGAAGAATCTAATCGTATTTCTATTCTTTTGTCTGGGGTGTATGCATACGGCCCAAGAGCCCGTCTTTCCAGCCGATCAATGGCTTTATTCCAGTCCAGAAGAACAAGGTGTAGACAGCATGCAAATGATGTCAGCGCTTGCTTACCTTGACCGGGAGTGTTATCACCGAGGCATAGATGAGGTAGTGATTGTCCGCAATGGATATTTGCTTTACGCGGGAGACCATGTGGATAGCGTACATAATATTTATTCGTGCTCGAAGACCTTCACCAGCACCGTTCTTGGAGTGATGATTGAGGATGGAATGGTGGCTCTTGATGATCGCGCCAGCCAGTATGAACCCATTCTGTCAAACCAATATCCGGAAGTGACCCTGCGACATTTCACAACCATGACTTCTGGATACAGTGCGGTGGGCGGGTCGCGTTGGCCAGATCAGACGTATTCGGACTGGTCCTGGACCGTTTACGAACCGGATACTCCCTTGTTTGCAGCTGGTCAAGCCTATGCATACTGGGATGAAGCCCAGATGATGTTTGGCAGAGTACTTACGCAGCGCCTGCAGACTTCGATGTATCAATTTCTGGATGAAGCCATTGCCCAACCAATAGGTATGCAGTGGGTATGGGGCACCGAAAAGGAGCTTGACGGCATTCCCATCAACAATGGTTGCACCAGCGTGCAAGTAAATGCGCTAAACTTTGCGCGCTGGGGCTGGCTCTTTGCCAATGGTGGCAAGTGGGATGATGAGCAGGTCCTGCCAAAATCATGGGTTGATCAGGCGGGTAAAGTGCAGGTAGGTTTGGATCTCCCCGTGGGCGACACAGATCGATCAGAGGTCGTTGGTCCAGGTTCTTATGGATACAATTGGTGGGTCAATGGCCAACTTAAAAATGGTTCAATGAAGCTTCCCGGTGCACCAAATGATTGCTTTTTTGCTGTTGGATTCAACAACAACCGTTGCTTTGTCCTCCCATCCTGGAAAATGGTGGTCATCAGAATGGGTGAGGACGGAAACATTCCTGATGCAGATGAGGTATATGGCACCTTCCTGGGCATGTTGGGCGAAGCAATACGCTAGATCACCTCAACGGAAAGAGCGATGGAGTGTCTTTTCTTTGTGACCAGATTAATTTGACTTCTCTTTGACAAGCCTTCCAAAAGGAAAAGAATGATCGGTGCACTCCGCACTCGGAAAACATCCAATCTCGCGGATCCATCTGGCCCGACCAATGTCTGCTAAATGGATGCTCTTTATAGTATATCTCCGTGTCTGGCAGCATGGTTTTTACGGTGGCAAACGAGCCTACCACGATCTGCATGCCCTCAATGTTTTTTGCAAGGTTTAGTATGAAGTTTAGGACTTTTTCTGATATCGGATACTGCTTAAAGTGCTGCGGTTCCAGCAGTAGGATACGGTTCATGTTATCATCCTGTCGCCACAATGGGTCCAAGTTGTAGTGCGAATACAAGGCTGTGGGGAGCTTGGCATCCAGTTCTGGATTCTTGGACTGTGGTAGAGGAGTGTGCAGGCTTAGCTCGCCGGTGGATTGCAATACTTTTGGGATCTTCTCCAGAATCAATTGATCATAAGGCCGATCTAAAAATGTTCCGCGCTGATCCGTGTAGCAGTACTTGTTGATGTTGTCTTGGTTGGCCACATACTTCTTATGGCTGTTGGTACCCGCTACCCACTGCCAACTGAGCGCATTGCTTGCCCAGTCTCCATCAAAGAGATGGTAGTACATCCATTTTGCTGGCGCACGCCAATGGCTGTGAGCAAAATTGCAAGCAATACTGGCCACATACATGCGTAAATGATTGTGCATGTATCCCGTCTCATAGAGCTTGTGGATACTCCTATCCACAGCTACTACTCCCGTGCTGCCTTCCACCAAGGCCCTGGGGGTGTGTTGGTGCACTATTGGGCTCTGTGCATGGCGCAGGTCATCATCAATGGCGGAGCCATAATGATTCCAGCATAATTGCCAGTAGTCTCGCCAGGCGAGTTCCTGAATAAGTTTTTCAACCCTTGAGTATTCGTGCCCCTGATCACGCACATAATGAAAGACTTGTCTCGTCGACAATACTCCTCGAGAAATATATGGCGACAAACGAGTGACCGCTCCGTCAACAAAGTTCCGCGTGTGGCCATATTTTATGGGCCTTATCTGAGACATCAGCTGCCGGATCTCTGGCCAGGAGGTAGTAAATTGACTCATGAACTAAATGCTCGAAATCCCCCCATCGACATGGAATATTTGCCCCGTGATCCAACTTGCTTCTTCCGAAAGAAGATAGGCAGCCATCGAGGCGAGGTCTTCAGGAACACCAATCCTTTGCAGGGGATGTCTTTGTGCATTTTTCGTCCTTTTTTCCTCAGTGTTAAGGAGTTTGTTGGCGAGCGGAGTATCCGTTAGGGATGGTGCAATGCAGTTTACACGATATCGGGGAGCAAATTCGGCAGCCAGGGCTTTTGTAAGCCCCTCGATCGCTCCCTTGGAAGCAGCCACCTGAGCATGGTAGGGATATCCTCGCTGTACGGCCACTGTCGAAAAGAGGATGAGGGAAGCGCCATCCTCCAGATGCGGCAGTACTTTTTGAAAACTTCGTACTGCCCCTACCACTTGCAGATCGTAGTCCAATAGAAAGTCTTTAGGTTTGATCCGATTGAAGGGCCTTAGGTTGATCGTCCCAGGACAATAGACTACCCCGTGCAGAGGCTCGGCACCAAGCTCGAAACCCCATTCGGATTGCGTTACGTCCACTTTTTGGTATTGTACTCCCGGTAACTCAAGAGGCGCAGATTGATGGTGGGTGGCCAATATCTTATGATCGACATGCAGGCGACGAACGAGTGCTGCTCCAATGCCTGAAGCCCCACCGACTATTAGGAATTTTTTCATGACAACTGTAACAAAAGAGGACGGAGCGGGTTTACTTTTTAGCAAAGCGTTGTTCGCATTAAGTTTGTGATGGCAAGCATCGAAATCTTGTATCTTTGCTATGTATATTTAGTCTAAATAAGATTGTGAAAAACAGCACCACGGTCATTGTCGCAGATAGTCAAATGCTATGTAGAGTAGGGCTCTGTCAGGTGCTGAAGGAGGCCGATGGCGTAGACATCGTGGCTGAAGCAGAAAACACGGAACAACTTCTCCAGAAAGTGACCCATCATAAGAGCGATGTGGTCGTGGTGGATTACAATCAACCCAAATACTTTGACGAAAGCATAATCGCTGCCATACGTGAAAAATCTCCCAAAACGGAAGTGCTGGTAATCAGTTCGGATGATCGTAAAGACAGGATATTTGGAGTCCTTGAACAAGGAGTGAACAGCTTCCTGACCAAGCAATGTGATGCAAAAGAAATTGTAGACGCGATTGCAGCTACTGCAAGAGGAGAAAAATTCTATTGTCACAAGATCCTTGACTTACTGGTTAAACGTTCATTCCCTAAGAAATCTGAAGGTGGACCTAACAAACTGACGCCGCGAGAAATTCAGATCCTTAAGATGGTTGCCCAAGGGAAAGTTGCCAAGGAGATCGCCGCCGAGTTGAGCATTTCACCCCACACGATATATACTCATCGCAAAAACATATTGAGTAAGCTAAACCTCACTTCTCCAATGGAAATGGTTGTATATGCTTTTGAGCAAGGGATCATTGAACTAGAGCGAGACTAGCCTGGAGACAGGAATGGATTTCTTTTAATTTTGCACTGTGAGTGAAGAGCAATCCCGTTATGCAGCCCGTGGAGTATCGGCTACCAAGAGTGAAGTCCATGATGCCATCAAGCACCTAGATAAGGGGCTGTATCCTACGGCCTTCTGCAAAGTGCTGCCTGACCTTGTGGGCGGCTCCGAGGAGTATTGCAACATCATGCATGCCGACACAGCGGGCACAAAGTCCAGTCTGGCATATCTATACTGGAAAGAGACTGGAGACTTATCGGTTTGGGCTGGCATTGCACAGGACGCCATGGTCATGAACCTTGATGATATGGCCTGTGTGGGATGCCTGGACGATATCGTGTTGTCGTCCACAATCGGTCGCAATAAAAACCTTATTCCCGGAGAAGTGCTTAAGGCACTGATCGGAGGCACGAGTCAGTTCTTGGACATGTTAAGCGACCAGGGCATCTCTGTAAGCCTGGCTGGAGGAGAGACGGCAGACGTCGGAGACATCGTTCGTACCGTTGATGTTGGGTATACCACATTTGCTAGAATTCGGCGGAGAGATCTCGTGGTCAATGCGATTCGACCTGGAGATGTCATCGTCGGACTGTCATCTTCGGGCATGACGACCTATGAGAATGAATACAATGGAGGGATGGGCAGCAATGGCCTCACCTCGGCAAGACATGACATGTTAAGCAAGGACTATACGGACCGTTTTCCAGATAGTTTTGATCCCAATACTCCTTCATCCTATGTCTACACGGGGCCGTACCAACTCACTGACCAGATTGAAGCCGATGGAAACCATCTTACGGTCGGGAAGCTGCTGCTGTCGCCGACCAGAACCTACCTCCCCGTATTAAAGCCGATAATTGATCAATTGCGGTCGTCCATACATGGGATTATCCACTGCACCGGAGGCGCTCAATCTAAAGTTTTGAACTTCGTCGAAGATGTGTGCATAGTCAAGGATGCACCTTTGCAGATTCCGCCCCTCTTCCAACTTATTCAGGAAGCCTCCAAGGCGAACTGGAAAGAAATGTATCAAGTATTTAATATGGGGCATCGGCTGGAGCTTTATGTTAAGGAGGAAGCTGCTGAGGAGATTATTGATATATGTGCAGGGTTTGATTTGGATGCAGCGGTGATTGGACGAGTAGAGGCTGGTCAGAAGAGCGTGATCTGCACCACACCGGATGGCCCCGTAACCTACACCTAAAAAGTGCAAAAAAAAATGCCTGCTCATAGACGAGCAGGCATCGAACCTATGAGCAAATAGGATTGTGTACTTATTGAAGTTGGAAAGTTGTCGAACCGAGAAATCCATGGTCAGCATAGACCATGACATTGTACATTCCTGACTCAAGATCACGTTCTGCAGGTATGGACATCTCCACACTCTGTCGATTACTAAGTTTTGTTTGGGCCACATCAACTGCAGCGATATCGATCGGCATGGCGGATTTGACCGTAAACTCATGAGTGTCTAGTTCTTGGATGGGATTGCCATCGAATTTCGTCACCACCAGGTAGATCTCTTCCTCCGTTTGATATTCCTCTGGGACATCATTAAGTTCGAATGACACCGCAATTTCTTCCGCTTGCTTTGCTCTGGCTGTGAGTTTTTCATTTTTCTTGTGTGCTGTGACGGCAAAGTTGTTAGCCACAAATCCAGCTGGTGCCACCTCAAAAAGGCGAGACGCCAAGCGCTGATTCTTGATAGACATCTCTTGAAGTTCGAGAGTAAGATCGCTTACTTCCTCCTCTGACAACTGAAGGTCCAATGCCAATTGTGCGTTTTCTGATTTTAATTCGGCGTTGGTCGATTGCAGCGAGACGATATCTGACTCCAGTGCCGTTCGCAACGTTTCCAATTGAGCCAGTCGATCACTTATTTGCTCGTTTTCCACTTCACTCTCTTCCAGTTTTTTCTTCATGCTCCAGAGTCGACCCTGCAGTTTCTTT
>JAHQVP010000179.1 GCA_019634275.1 Saprospiraceae bacterium | reverse complement strand
CCCAGCATGAAGATCAGCATGGCGTGGGCATTTGGCAGCATTACTGTGTTAAGTCTAGGGGTCGTTTACTTCGCCCTCTTCAGTCAATCCACGAACCAGAATAGCGCTAACTCATGATCATTACCTTATTTCTGGTTTTTATTGGGTGCCTGATCATACGTGTGCCCATCGCTTTCGCCTTGGGCTTCTCCTGTCTGAGCTATCTGATCCTGGCTGATTTCCCCCTGGAAGTGCTCCCGATGAAGATGTACTCCGGCCTCGATGTCTTTGTCCTTCTAAGTGTTCCAGGATTTATTCTTGCTGGAAATTTAATGAACCATGGTGGGCTGACCGAACGGATCATTGAATTTTGCAACCATTTATTGGGACACATTCGAGGGGGCCTTTCCCTAGCGAACATTGGCGCATCGATGCTCTTTGCTGGGATCTCTGGCACTGCAGTCTCAGACACCGCCAGCATCGGATCGGTAATGATACCGGCCATGCGGAAGGAAGGATATGACGGAGGGTTTGCTGCTGCCATCACCGCTGTATCCTCCACGGTGGGTCCCATTATTCCTCCGAGTGTCCCGATGATCATTGCTGCAACACTGAGCGGTCTGTCGGTAGGCAAACTCTTCTTGGCAGGCGCGATCCCCGGTTTCTTACTTGGCTTGGGATTGATGGCCATGTCCTACTACCTGAGTGCTCGCCGAGGGTATCCAAGAAGAGATCGTAGTTCTTTGAAGCAGATAGGAAAAGGATTTGCCGATACCTTTTGGGCATTGGTGATGACTGCCATGATCTTGTTTGGAATCGTTGGTGGCATATTTACCCCTACAGAGGCTTCCATCATTGCGGTGATCTTTGCCGCGCTGGTCGGCACGTTTATCTACAAGCGACTCACTCTCCGGAGCATGGCAAAAGTGATCCTTGACTCCATGAAGACCTCCGCCTCGCTCATGGTATTGATTGGCTTTGCCAATCTGTTTGGATGGATTCTAGTGGTGGAGCGACTGCCTCAGGCCATATCAGAAGGCATTCTTGATTTCACTCAAAATCGCTATATCGTATTGTTGCTCATCAACATCCTTCTGATCGTTGTCGGGACCTTTATGGAGACGATTGCAGCGCTGCTGATCCTCTTCCCATTGCTCCTGGGGGTAGCGGTAAGCGTCGGCGTTGACCCCATTCACTTTGGAGTCATTGCGGTTTTGAACCTTATCATTGGCCTTACCACACCTCCCATTGGTGTCTGTCTATTTGTGGCTTCTTCCATCGGGAAAGTCTCCCTTCTGGACGTAAGCAGATCCAGTCTCCCCTTCTTAGTCGTCAGCTTGACAGTGCTGGCCTTGGTCACGCTTATTCCGGAGATTTCTCTATGGCTGCCCAACCTCCTGATGGATTAGGGACTTCTGGGCTGGTTGTGTGTAATCCCAATGGCAGCAGCACTACCGCTTCATATATGCACCATCAAAGTTCATGATGGTGTTGGCCACTACTGTCATCGCGGCTGTCTCCAAGTCGACCACTGGGCTTTCTGATTCCCCAACTTTTAGGAGGTGTTCCACACGTTTTGAGGATCTTTGGAAGCTGCTTTTGGCCAATCTGTACTGTTGCTTCAACAAATTTAACTCCTCTTCCGTTGGCGACTGTCCCGTCACCAGTCTAAAGCCGGTGGTGATGCATGCATCCAGTTCATTGCCCATCCGGTGCATGCGTAATCCCAGTACCCGGGCAGCCTCTACGTACTGGGGATCATTGAGCAAAACCAAAGCCTGGAGTGGTGTATTGGTGAGCTCTCTGCGCACAGTACAAACCAATCGGTTGGGAGCATCAAATGCTGTCATGGCGGGATGTGGCGCTGTCCGGCGGATGTAAGTGTACATACTACGGCGATAGAGGTCCTCTCCCTTACTTTCTATATAGGGTCCAGACACGAGGGATCCGTGATCCCAAATACCCTCTGGTTGATACGGCTTGACACTTGGTCCTCCCACTTTGCGACTGAGTAATCCACTAGCCGCCAGTGCATTGTCGCGAATAAACTCAGCGGGATATCGGTAACTTGGGCCTCTGCTCAGTAGGATATTACCTGGATCCTTTAAAAGAGATTCTTCCATTATTCTGGAAGACTGTTTGTACGTTTCGGAGCTGACCATCAAGCGTAGCAATGCTCTTACATTCCAGCCAGACTCCATGAACCATACCGCCAGCCAATCCAGCAACTCTGGATGTGAAGGCAAACTACCCTGTATGCCAAAGTCTTCGGGTGTGGAAACCAACCCACGCCCAAAAATCATCTGCCAATAGCGATTTACGACTACGCGAGCCGTCAATGGATTATCATGACTTATGAGCCATTGGGCCAGCCCAAGGCGATTTTGTGGCCGGTCCCCAAAAGACAAGATCGCCTTCGGGGTCGCAGGAAAAACCTCTTTGGTGGGGGCATCGTATTGGCCTCGATCCAGTACATAGGTGGGGCGTCTCTCCTCCATATCTTCTAAAACCATGATCTCCGGCACGTCTTGCTCCAATAGCCGCTGGCGGTCGACCAGATGCCTCAGCGATTTGACATGAGCTTGGTAAGGTCCAGAGGTACGCATGAGGAGATGTCTGAGATTCTCGGAGACGGTCACCGGAGAAGCGGCTTTGCCTCCATCGAGCACATATCGTTCCCTCATTTCCAGTGGGGACAGCTCCTGGCGATAGGTATGAATCTCATCCATACTGCCCATAAAGACGCCGTTTTCTCCCGTATGAAAACGGCCACTTCTGAAAACCATTATTGGTCTATCAGGCCATTCAGGTCTGTTGGGACGCCATCTTCGGACTATCGTTCCTGTAAGGCGATCATAGGGTACATGGGTGGCCTGGAGCTTTCCATTGATGTATAGATGCAGTCCTTCTGAACTGGCCGTGCCGTCATAAGTAAAAGCCACGTGCGACCATTGGTCCACAGCGAGCGAATCCAGTGTTTGCAGCTCTACATAGTTATGTGGATATGCACTGACCAACCGGATCGTCAGACGATCCAACGTGTCAAGAAAAAAATCCCAGCCCCTCCAGGCATTTCCCATTGCTCCGGAGGTACCCAAAATGGTTTGATTTGTGTGCTGTCTCTCAGGATGAATCCAGGCAGAGGCAGAAAAGGGTTCATTAATCTCGAATGATCCTGCCTCCTTGAGAAACAAAATCTCCATTTCAGTAGGAGACCGCATGGCATTTCCTACGACACCTTCCACGATTTCAGGAGAACCACAGGCAAGGCTGCGCTTGTTCTGATCCAGCATTTTATTGATGGGGCGCAATCCCTGAATGCGATGAATCACCGCATCCTCAATGGGGTAGTGCTGCAACCGATCTAGCGGAAAATGACCGCTGGGCTTGGGCATCTCCACTTCTCCTTCTGCGATTGCATGCGTTTTGGAGAGGCTATCCATTAGATGGCGTCTCGCTTGAGTCAGCATGTCCCTCTGTGCCCTGATGGCATCAATCTCTTTGGCGGTAATCGGATCAGCAAGCTTCATCGTTGGGCCGGAGGCAGAAACGGGGCCTCCGCCTGGTTTCACCAACAGTTCATTTACCATCCCCAATTCCTTCATGTTGTTAAAGAAAGCCGTCATCTCGAAGTATTCCTCCTGGGAGATGGGATCAAACTTGTGATCGTGGCAGGTGGCGCATTCCAGGGTCATGCCGAGAAATGCGGTGGCTGTCGTATTCGTTCGATCTTGAACATATTTTTGGCGAAACTCCTCATCCGGTACGCCCCCTTCTGACGTAGTGGGGTGATTTCTGTGAAATGCAGTTGCCAAACGCTGATCCAAAGTAGAATTCGGCAGTAGATCTCCTGCCATCTGATGCACTATGAAGCTGTCATAAGGAAGATTATTTTCAAATGAACGAATCACCCAGTCTCTCCATGGCCAATTGAGCCTTTCCGGATCAACATGCATGCCCTGGGTGTCACCAAATCGTGCGACGTCCAGCCAATCCATGGCCAAACGCTCCGCATGCGCACGGGTGGCCAAGAGTGCCTCTACACGTACTGCATATGCCTCGCTTGAAGCATCATGTACAAAAGCATCAATCTCTTCCAGTGTGGGGGGCAGTCCCGTAAGATCGAAGTAAAGCCTTCGAATCAATTCTTCCTTGGTGGCCCTGGAGGCTGGAGACAGTCCTTCCAATAACAATCTGTGCCGAATGAACTGATCGATTTCGTTCCCGGCAGACTCCATCGTAGGCACTGAGGGCTTCTCGGGAGGAATAAAAGACCAATGACGCTTCCAGGTTGCTCCTTCCTTTAGCCACTTATGAAGCAGTGCTTTTTCGTAGGCACTCAGCGTGAGATGAGACTCCGGTGGAGGCATTTGCTGCCTGGGATTGCTCTCGATGATGCGGAGCCATGCTTTGCTTTGTTGTGGACGATGCGCAACCAAAGCTGCACCACCGGAAGCGAGCATGCCAAATGCGTCTATCTCTCGATCCAATCTTAAACCTGCCTCCCTTGATGCCTCATCAGGACCATGACAAGGATAGCACCGATCCGCCAAGATTGGCCGTACATGAAAGTTGAAATCCACCTGCTCGGGAAGGTCTGCATAGGCTGAACGCACCGGATCAGGCAATGCTTCGCGGCAACCGACGATCAAAATAAGGAGGCAAGACAGAACAATGAAGCAGTACCATCTGACTATCCGGGTGTTTCTCATCATGAAATGAAGGCTTATTCTCTTCATCTTTTAATCACAGTCGATCACACCACTTAAAATATGCAAAATCAGCAGGAACGCATGAATGTTCTACCGGCACCAAAAAGTAAGTGAATCCACTCCAAATGTGGATTCCTTGTGCCTTCTAGCATTTCGTACCATTAATCCACACTGTCTAGTTATAGTACAGGGCTAATTTGGAAAGACTCAGCTTAATCTTACTTACTTAATAGTGTGAAATATTGCTTTGTCTAGTCTATATGGAAGGTAAATTGGACGTTTTGCAAAGGCAAAAAGAGCCAGATAAAATAGTGCACTGATAAGGTAAAATAGCATATCGGGTCTGCTGGACCTCGTACTAATTTACATGTACTTAATGCCAAATCTTCCATTCTGGATGGTGAAGCAGCGCTTTTAAACTACTAATCTTATTAATGTAAATGATGAATAACAAACGAGTGATGGCAAGCATACTCGCAAGAATGAGTCTACTTGCCCTACTTTGTTGCGGAATGCATCCGGCCTTTGGGCAACGGACGATTACCGGGACAATTACCGATGAAGCGGGAGATGGTGTCATTGGTGCAAGTGTGGTTGTGCAAGGCACGGCGACAGGTGTCGTCTCCGACTTTGATGGAACTTACAGCATCGAAGCTAACACAGGGGACGTTCTGGAGTTTGCCTATTTGGGATACCTTTCTCAAACGATAACTGTTGGAGATCAATCGGTCATTAACGTAGCACTGTCTCCAAATGTCCAGGAATTGGATCAAGTCGTCGTCATCGGCTATGGGACAGTGAAGAAGAGTGATTTGACGGGTGCAGTATCAACCGTCACCGCTGATGACTACAAGGATCAACCCGTAACACGGATGGAAGATGCTTTGCAGGGTCGTGCAGCAGGCGTAACAGTAGCACGGGCAAACGGAGCGCCAGGAGCGAACATTAAAGTGCGAATCCGGGGCGTAAACTCCATCACGGGCAACAACAGTCCGTTGGTGGTAGTGGACGGAATTCAAGGAGCTGACCTCAGTTCCATAAACCCCAACGACATCGCCAGCATCGATGTGCTTAAGGATGCCTCGGCCACTGCTATCTATGGCATCCGCGGCTCCAACGGTGTGATTATGATTACGACTAAGAAAGGTCGGGGAAAGGGACAAGTCGATGTAGAGTTCTTTACTGCGGTATCGCAAGTTCCTGACTTTCTTCCGACCCTACAGGACGATCCCGCTACCTTCGCACGTCTGGAAAATCTACGTCGGATCAATGTAGGAGGTAACCCAAACTTTACCGATAGTGAGATCTCACAGTTGGAATCAAATGGTGGAACAAACTACCAGAAGGAAATCTTTCAGACCGGTGTAAGCAACAACCTGGCCATATCAGCCAGTGGATCAGAAGGTAAACTCAGCTACTTTCTTTCTGGAACCTATCGGGATCAAGAAGGAATTCTGATTACCAATACATTTAAACAGCTCTCCCTCAGATCCAACTTGGAAGCGGAGATAAGCGATCGTTTTACCATTGGTCTAAACATTTTTGCAAACAGGGACGTCGCAAAGAACGACATTGGATTTGCAGGAAATGGACAGGGAAGTATTGTGGCAAAAGCGCTCACTTGGGATCCAACCACTCCTATTTATGATGCTTCAGGAGCCTTTAATTTCAGGTCCATAAAAGGCATCGCCTCGCTCAATGATAATCCTGTACGTACCCTAACAGAAAGCGATGCTCAGGGAATCAACGAGCAGCTGAGTACGGCCTTGAATGCGAGCTATAAGATCACAAACAACTTGACCTACACGTTGACCGCCGGTACACAGCTAAACAATTTCAACAATCAGATATACGATGTGGAGGTTGGCGATGATTTCTTGCCCCATACGGTATTTAGAAACAACAAGTTTCAGTCCTATCAGATCAGTAACATTCTGACGTGGCAAAAAGCCTTCGATGTACACAACATCAAACTGACGGGTGTCCAGGAGTATACCAATGCCACCTCGATTACAAACGGGTACAATGCTTTTGACTTGAGTCTGCCAAAGGGCTTTTTCTTTGCAGAGTTGGCTCCTAATGCGGGGCAAAGTGCGATCAACAACTTCTCTGAGCGCGAATTGTCGTCTTTCATGTTGCGGGCTGAGTACATTTTTGATCAAGATCTTCTTGTCACTGCCACTGGACGCTATGACGGTACCTCCGTCTTTCGATCAGACAACCGTTGGGGCTTCTTTCCTTCAGTGGCTGTTGCATACAACTTAAGCAGCGTAGTAGAGAACTCACCTACCTTCAACAGTCTTAAGTTGAGAGCCGGCTGGGGGCAAGTGGGTAGCCAAAACGTAGGACCTTACAGTACCTTTGGAGGTCTTGGCTTCAACTCTTTTGCTTTTGACTTCTCATCCGCATCAGCTGGATCCGTTTTGACAAGTTTCGAGAATGCAGATCTGACTTGGGAAACGACCAGCCAGTTTAATATTGGTGTCGATCTGGGTATTCTAGAGGGACGAGGAAGTGTTTCTCTGGACTTCTTTGACAAAACAACCTCCGATCTCTTGCTGGCTGTGCCGGTACCCAATACATTCGGGGGCGGCATCATCAACCAGAATGTGGGCGAAGTGAAGAATACTGGGATCGACTTCAGTCTGGGGTATACCATCGTAAATACCGAGAATTTTGACTGGGATGCCAACCTCAACTTTTCCTATGTCAAAAATGAGGTAACCAAGCTCTACAATGACTTGGAGATGATTCAAGGACTTTACACCTCTCCTGGAGGGCAAAGCCGGGTATTGAATACCATCGAGCTGGGACAGCCTTTGGGTCAGTTCCAAGGAGCTATTTTCCAGGGAACATGGAAGACGGCTGAGGCAGCACAAGCAGCAGAATTCGGCAAGAATCCTGGTGATGTAAAGTATGCGCGTGATGCCAATGGAGAGATCATTTTCGAGACCATTGGAAACGGTACTCCTACCACGGTATGGGGATTCAACAACAGTTTCTCCTACAAGGGATTTGATGTAAATCTCTTCCTCCAGGGCATGCACGGTTTTGATGTATACAACATCCAACAGGCCATGATCACCGGGGGAGCTGGAGACTCTCGTAGTTTCCTTGCCTCTGATCAGGTCAACCAATGGACTCCTCAAAACGAAACCGACATCCCCGCCACAGTACAGTTTTATAATTCATCACGCTATGTGGAGAAAGGGGACTTCATCCGACTCAGCAACCTTACTCTGGGATATAACTTTGGAGGATTGGGTGAGCGAGGTCCAACATTGAAGGCCTATGCAAGTGGACAGAATCTGTTCTTGATCACCGACTATACGGGATACGATCCTGAATTGTCTTCAAGAAAGGGCGGTCAAGGAAACGAAGACGTTGCTCCAGGCATCAATATTGGAGCATATCCAAATCCACGAGTATTTACGTTTGGACTACGATTTGGATTTTAATTAAAAACAATAACGGTGAATAAAAATAAACCGAAAATGATACAGCAATTCACAAAAACTCGATGGGCCTCCTTGCTCATCATCACTGCCGTCCTTGTTGGATTTAGTTGCAGTGAATTTGATCTGGATGAAGATCCAGGAAAGTCACAGCTGGCTGTTTTACCCTATGAGTCTATTGCCGAATTGGACCTTGCCGTAACCGGCATGTACAATCGGATGTGGGCCGCGCTTAGAATGACCACTGCTTTTGTCAGTGCCTGGGGCGGCGATGATCTAACCACGCACCGAGCGAGTAACAAGGCTGATTTTAGAGAGTACGATCAGCGTGCCGTAACTTTGGGCAACGCTCGTACGCGCAATACTTGGAGAGGCGTATATCAGGCCATTCGAGCAGCAAATACGGTATTGGTCAATGTTCAGGGAGTAGATCTGCCGGATCGAGCTACCCAGGATAAATTAACGGGTGAAGCATACTTCATCAGAGGGATGCTTTTCCATCATATGGCCCGTATCCATGGCCGCATTGCGTTGCCACTGGACATCGTTCCTAATCCAGACATCACCTTGGCTTCGCAGGAAGAAGTCTATCGTCAGATAGAGAGTGACTACCTTGCTGCCGAAGGACTTCTACCAACCACCAGTAATACCGGTGCGACACGTCCCAATGCAGGTACGGCAAGAGCATTTCTCGCAAGACTGTACATGGACTGGGCAGGATTTCCAGTAAAGGACAATTCCAAGTATTCGATGGCTGCTTCCAGTGCGAAGCAAGTGATTGACAATGCAGGATCGCATGGATTTGCGTTGGTACCCGATATGAACACGCTCTATACTTTGGCAGGATCTGCCAATTCAGAAGGAGTATTTACGATTGCACACTGTCAACCATGCGGACTTGGCAATCGCAAGACCGGAAAGTTGGGTCTCCCAGGAGATTTTGGAGGATGGCAGGAGTCGTTCGCTGAAATCCGCTTTTTCGAAGACATGCCCGAAGGTCATCGCAAAGATGCTACCTACCACCGAGAGATTCCCCTTGATGCACATGGTCGGGTGACGCCCAACGTAGCGGGTGCCGCTTCTTTCATTCCGTGGACAGAATTTAAGGATCAGCAAAATCCCGTCTTTAAGAAGATTACCGGACCCTTCGAAGACAATATTTTCAATGGCTTTCAAAATTCGCGTAGCGATTACTATATGCGCTATGCAGAAGTCTTGCTCACCTATGCAGAGGCCTCAGGCCGTGCTGGAGCAGAAACTGGTGACGCCTGGGAAGCGCTTAACATGGTCCGCAGAAGAGCCAATGGGCTTCCTGCTGGAGAGGCAAGTTCGGAGGTAGATGTCACATCCGGTGACCTCGCGGAGATGGCATATACCGAGCGGAAATGGGAGCTGGCCGGTGAATACCAGCGTTGGTACGACTTGGTGCGACTAGAACGTGTGAAAGAAGCACTCAGCAACCGCAGTCCTCAGGTTTCCATTGGAACAGTGTTTGACGCAGATGGAAATGCGACACCGACTCCACTTACTGAAGCTTCTAATCCCATCTTGGGATCACTAGAGACCGACAACTACTTCCATCCATTGCCTCCGGATGAAGTAACTCAATTGCCCGGTCTGGGAGGAGGATAGACATGCATAAATAAAGATGTTCGTAACGAAAAACATCAGAATTACTTAGTAGCAGTGGAGGGATGATCATTACAATTGATCGTCCCTCCTTTATTTCTGCCCGGCTCTAAATATTCCACTACATTGTATGCGATCTATGCCACTAGCAAGCTTGCGTAATACTATCATCGGCATTTTCATTGCCACGATTCTTCTTTTGACCTGCGGTTGCCAGCCAACGATCACTTCCCCGAATGTTGACGAGCCTCCGATTTTTTCTGGCGTTTCAGCAGACGAGTCAGGACTGGATTTTGTCAACAAACTCGAAGAAACTCTTGAGTCCAATTATTATCAATACAACTACACTTATATCGGAGGCGGAGTGGCTGCTGGTGACCTGGACAACGATGGCCTCATAGATCTTGCCTTCACCGCGAATCAAGATGGCTTGCATCTGTACCGCAATTTGGGCGATCTCCAATTTGAAAAGGTGACCCATGCTCACCCTTCATCCGAGTCTTTCTATACCGGCATTACCATGGCAGACATCAATGCAGATGGTCTCCTCGACATTTATGTATCAAAGGGCGGCTGGGATCCCGAGCAGCAAGATTTCAGGAATGAGTTATACCTCAATCAAGGCAACTTCCAATTCAGCGAAGCGGCGGCAGAACAGGGATTGGACGATGGAGGTCGTGGAATACAGGCCACCTTTTTCGACTATGATCGTGACAACGATTTAGATGTCTACATATCCAATACGCCGGATGTGGTGAGTCGAGCTGAAGTGCTTGACCTAGCCAAGGTCTACCGTGACCCAGGAACCCTGCAGCAATTGGGTTCTGATCGCCTGTATATGAACACAGGGAACGGCCGTTTTAGGGATGTGTCGCAAGAGGCGGGGTTGGTGTTTGATCTGGGGTTTGGCTTGAGTCCGCAGGTCATGGACTTCAACAACGACGGCTGGTTGGATATCTATGTCTGCAATGACTTCAACTCCCCTGATCTAGCCTACATTAACAATGGGGATGGCACCTTTCGTGAGGGACTCGAAGAAGTATTTAAGCACGTGTCTTTTAATAGCATGGGCAGTGACATAGCAGACTTCAACAATGATGGAATGCAGGATCTGATCACTTTGGACATGAATCCCGCGGACTACGTTCGGTCCAAGACGACGATGGGCATGACCTCCATCGATGTGTTTGAGAATATGGTAAGGAACGGATATCATCATCAGTACATGCACAACATGTTGCAGCTCAACAATGGCAACGGCACTTTCAGTGAAATAAGTCAATTGTCTGGCATAGGCAATACCGATTGGAGTTGGTCAGTACTGGCAGCCGATTTTGACTTGGATGGCTGGGATGATGTCTTCGTGACCAATGGCGTTTATCGGGATGTGTTAGATCGGGATCAAAACAACGCTATTCTGTCCATCCTGCAGGAAAACAATCGCAAACCTACAGATGAAGACTTTCTCCAATTTGTCCGCATGCTCCCCCAGCAGAAGCTTACCAATTTCTTTTTTAAGAATGAGGGGGACCTAACTTTTCAAGATGTTAGCGATCAATGGATTGACGGTACACCATCGTTTTCTAATGGAGCAACCTATGCCGATTTTGATCAGGACGGAGACCTGGATTTGGTCATTAATGAATTGAATGGGCAAGCCACGCTTCTTCGAAACAATGCCGCTCTTCATAATGAAAATGCCAGGCAGGTAAAAATCACCTTGAGAGGTCCGGGTGAAAATGCCTTTGCAATTGGCGCTCTTATACAGGTTATCCTCGAAGATGGATCCGTCAAGACTAAACGACAGCTTGCCACACGGGGTTTTCTCAGTGCGGTATCTAGCGAGTTGTATGTGGGACTGGGACCACAAGACCGCATTCGCCAGATTGATGTAACCTGGCCCGATGGGACCCTTCAACATCTTTCGGATAATCTGACCGCACCTCATTTTGACATCCACTATGCTGAAGCGGATCCTACGGATGACGAGGTTCTACCCGATCCACTTTTTGAGGAAGTCCCCATTACATTCCGACATGAAGATCCATACTTCAATGACTATGCCCTGCAAATACTGCTTCCACACAAGCTTTCTCAAACCGGTCCAGGTTATGCCGCCGGAGACGTCAATGAAGACGGTATGTTGGATCTGTATATTGGTGGTGGTGCCTCTCAGCCCGGACAATTGCTGATGGGACATGCTGATCATGGCTTACAGCCGATGACCTGTCGAGCTTTTGATGCAGATCGAATGCATGAGGATCAAGGGGCACTCTTCTTTGATGTTAATGGAGATCAACATCTGGATTTGTATGTCGTCAGTGGAAGCTATGAATTTTATGGTGACTATCGGCCATTGCAGGATCGCCTGTATCTGGGAGATGGTGCAGGAGGTTTTGAGCCTGCCTTTGACCGTATGCCGATCATTGCCAGCGCCGGTTCGGTTGTTAAAGCGGAAGATGTCGACAATGATGGGGATCTAGATCTCTTCGTGGGTGGCCGCGTTCTATCTGCCGAATATCCCTATGCTCCTAGCAGTCACTTGTTGATCAATGAAAAAGGCATCTTAACCGACCGCACCAGAGAATGGGCTCCTGCCCTGCTCGATCTCGGCATGGTCACTGATGCCGAATGGATGGATATCGATCAAGATGGCAGTAAGGATCTGATCGTATGTGGCGAATGGATGGGCATTGAGTGCCTACTTAATAAAGGGGGCCTTCTGACAAGAAAGAAAATACCTTTGACTGATCTCAAAGGCTGGTGGAACGCCATTGAATTAGCAGATCTCGATGGCGACGGAGACAAAGACCTGGTGGCGGGTAATTTGGGTCTCAACTACAAGTATAAAGCCAGCGTTAAAAAGCCTTTTCACGTCTACACGTCTGATTTTGACTTTAATGGAATTGAAGATGTGATTCTGGCCAAGAATTTGAATGAGTCACAAGTGCCCATTCGAGGAAAAACGTGCATGACTCAGCAGCTGCCCCGCCTGGCACAAGAGATTCCTTCTTTTCAAGATTTTGCTGAAAAGGATCTGACCGGTATAGTGGGTGATCTGACCCAAGCACTCCACTACGAAGCAACAGAATTTAGATCTGGAATATTTTGGAACGAGCAACAAGACGGATTCGTTTTCGAGCCGTTTGATAATGCACTTCAGATTGCACCCGTCAACAGTATCGTTTTTGCTGATCTTGATAAAGATGGTCTTCCTGATCTCCTTCTGGCCGGCAACAACCATCAATCTGAAGTGGAGACGACTCGGGCGGATGCGGGCATAGGTCACTTCCTCCAAGGCTTGGGCGATGGCAAATTTGCTCATCGCGATAATCATAAAATAGGCTTCTTTGCCCAAGGAGATGTTCGTGCATTGGCGCACGTACCCAGTCCCCATACGGATTACATCCTGGTGGTCAACAACAACAGCCTGCATCAGCTTTATAAGGTAGAAGCCAAAAACTCAGTTCAATAGCAGCATCCACTGTCGACGCGATGTTGATGACGAACCTGCCCCGTGTCAAATTCTGTTGGAATCATGGGATTGGCCAAGCGCGAAAAAGGTCCTAATTGGCAGGGTGTGTTCCTGGAGCAATCCCAACCATTTGCATCGCATCGTCGTTCTTAGCAACGGCAATGCTGCGTTGGCCCGCCACCTGTAGTTCTCGCATGCCACGGACATCTCCGATAATGCATAGGCCTGACTTGTTCATGGGCACAGGTTGGAAACTTCCATTGCCATCGCCAGCAAGGAAGAGGCCATAGCCCGCATCATTCCGTGGCGTCTCCACTTCTGCATTATACAGATTCCCAGCCATCAATACATCGAGGTGGCCATCAGCGTTAAAGTCAGACACAAGCAGTTGATTGCAACTGGTCATCTGAGCCATGGGCGGCAGATCACGCATCCGAAATGTCCCTCCGTCATTGATAAAAATCTTGCTGCTGAAGGAGGTTACCTCATAACTTATGGATTCTTCTAAGAGCTGAGTGGTGTAGATCTGCCGTAAGGTTGCCGATGCAAAAGAGTTGTAGTCTTCAAATTTCATCTTGATAGCAGGCATCTGTTCGGACGAACACTGCCGGCCCCTCACGGGGTATTCCGTTTCCCCATCTTGATAGCTCAGAACAATATCAGCGGTAGAATTTCGATCGAAATCATTCAGGTATATTTTGAACGGGGTAGCGGGGCTTGCCTGGTACTTATAATTCTGCCCTAGATTGCCTCCGATGAGATCCTCATCTCCATCACCATCAAAATCGCCTTTGGCCAAGGAAAACCACCAGCCCGCTGTCTGCTCCGGCATGCTCTCAGCCGATCGGTCCTGTAGCACTCCATTGTTGTTCTTGAAGAGTCTAATGGGCATCCATTCGCCGCTCAGAATGAGATCTTGCCAGCCATCACCATCCGCATCCAACCATACTGCTGCGGTCACCAGCCCTAATTCCTTCAAAACTTCATCGTTGCGATCATCTCTGCGAAATTTGATCTCCCCTTCCTCACTTTCATTGATCAGTATGTAGGAATCCGTCGGATAAGGATATCTGCCAGGAACCAATCGCCCTCCAACAAAAATGTCGAGATCTCCATCTTTATCGATGTCCACCTGGGCGGCTGGTTGGGTACTGATGCGTATATCTGGAATCGCATCGGGGCGTCGCTGAAACGCTCCATTGCCAAGGTTTTCATAAAAACGATCCTGATAGCCCTTAGATCCTGCAGGAAACTCATTGCCCCCACTGGTCACAAACAGATCAACGTCGCCATCCTGATCCGCATCCAGAGGAAGTATTCCCAAATCTTCATGATATCGATCCTCAGCCAAGGCCTTGATCTTCTGAAGTTCAAAGGATCCATCTGCTTGCTGCGTATGCATCAATGAAGGCTGTCCGATAGCGCCACCCATGATAAAATCGTCCAATCCATCCCCATTGAAGTCTGCTACTGCTAGTGTGGGGCCCAACGTCGAGTTCTTATGGGGCAAGAGTACTTCCTTTTCAAAGTCGTTAAATGCGTTTTCGGTATGTCGGGGCGGGTCGCTCCAAGCGGTCGTATGGAATAGTGTATTGGATTCCTTATCCAAAGACGGAGACGGGATGGAAGCATCTTCATATCTCAATTGCACGACCTGATTGGCAGGAACATCATTCATTTGCTGGACTGCGCCATCAGACCATCGAACAGTCAACAGGCGAACAGCATCCTGATCTCCCAAGCCAAAATGCAGACGGGGAGACACAGAGGATAAATATCCACGCACGGGACTATACTCCAATAGTTGATTACCGCTCAAGGTTTCAATTTGCACCACTGCACCATAGCGAAGGCCCTCTAAAGGTGCGGATAGCGAACAGTCCAGGAAATTGTTTCCAGATCCATTGTTCCTATAGATACTGGCATCCCCCTCCAAATTATTGACCACTAAATCAAGATCTCCATCATTGTCGAGATCTCCATAAGCTATGCCATTGGAAAAGGTTTTTTCACCTAGGCCCCATGCTTCCGCTACATTTTCGAAAGACATCTCACCATCATTTCGAAACATGTAGTTGCTGAGTCGCTCAGAAGGCAATTCCTCCAAGATATTCAGGAGTCCCACCTCTTCTTCTTTTCCTTCGTAGTCCGGATCCTTCTCCAACTTGTCAAATAACGATCTGTACTTGGCGTAGAAATCTTTGTTGTTCACATCACGCCGGATGCCATTGCTCACGAATAAGTCTTTGGCTCCATCATTATCAAAGTCGGCCAGGAGCCCACCCCAACTCCAATCCGTCGAGGAGACACCCGCCAGTCGTGCAACATTGCTAAACATCGGCAGCTGATTTCCGCTTGAGCCATGGTTCATCTGCAATGAGTTTTGCATGTATTGGTGATGCAATCCAAGATCAACACTGGTGTAGAAGGCTTCCGGGTCCATGGACGACATGTTGGCCTTGGATCGAAAATTGTCTTCTGCGGACATATCCAATTGAAATAGGTCTATATGCCCATCATTGTTGAAATCTGCTGCATCCGCTCCCATGCCAAAAAAAGAGGTCTGCTGAAGGCAGGTATCAATGCGATTGGTGAAGGTGCCATCCTGATTGTTGATGAATAGGTAATCCGGTGCATTAAAGTCATTGGAAACAAATATGTCCGGATAACGATCTCCATTGAGGTCCGAAACGACGAGCCCCAGGCTTAGACCAAAATTTCGCACGCCCGCTTCTTCCGTAACATCCACAAACCTTCCATTGTCATTGCGATAGAGACGATCTGAGTCTTCAGGGGGATGGTTCTCCAACATGTAGTGGTAGTACTGGACCGGCGCAGCAAAACTCGTAGGCGGATAGGTGACGACGTACAAGTCAAGGTCTCCGTCCAGGTCATAATCCAGGAAAGCAGCATGCATATTGAGACCATCGCAATCCAAGCCGTATGCTTTCGCCTGGTCTGTGAAAGTATTATCCCCATTGTTAATGAAAAGTTGATTCTGATTGGGACCGTTCTTACCTCCCACAGAACAGTAGAGGTCTAAGAATCCATCTTCATTGACATCCGCCATGGCGACCCCCGAATACCAGCGCTTATCACCGGCCACCCCTGCCGTAAGCGTAATGTCTTCAAACTGAAGGTCCCCCTTGTTTAAATAGAGTTTATTGGGCACCATATTGCCCGTAAAGAACACGTCTTCAAGGCCGTCATTGTTGATGTCTCCAATGGCTACGCCTCCGCCCAAATACAAATAAGGATAAGTGAAATAATTATAGGCATGTGTCTCTTCCAGGGTATTGGCAAAAGTAATCCCGGTACTGGCAGATTCAAGTTGGGTAAAGGACATCTCTTGGTTCGGCGTATCACAAGACATCACCAATAGGATAACCATGATGACGAAGTACCCTAGCAAACATCTCTTATTTGGCATTGGTTTCTAACAATTATCCTTATCGTAAATGTACATCAATAGCAGCCAGTGGACCAGCAAAAGAATGGCCCTCATTCAGGGAATGAGGGCCAAGTTTATTTTGTGTGCGATTCTAAAAACGCACTGAATTTAATACCCCGGATTCTGAACCAAGGATGGATCCCGGTCGATCTCCGTTTGGCTGATCGGCATGAAGTATACGTGATCTTGCCAGATTCGATTTTCAAAGACAATCTCTGTTGGCGTATACGTATAGTCAAAGACATCACGGTCTTTTTGGTAGACACCTACCGAGGTGCCGGGTTTCTGCGTACCCTGCACCAAGACCTGCTGTACTTGCTGATTTAAGGACTGTGGTCCTTCCAGCCATCTTTTCATATCGAAGAGACGAGCATCCTCATTCACGAGCTCTTTATCGCGCTCCCGCTTGTACAGTTCCACGAGATCACTTCCACTGGCGGTTACTGCTGGAAGACCATTTCTAAATCGCAGGCGATCAAGCCACGCAATGGCTTCTCCCTCATTACCCAGATTGATGTTGGCTTCTACATAGTTGAGCAAAATCTCGCTATAACGTATGTAAGGAGCATCTACCTTCTGGAGGTTATTCGGCCATGAAGCGGGCAGGCCGGGATCAGCGAATTTCTTAAAATAGTAACCTGTGCGCGATCCATTCCAGTCCTCGATGGGTCCCTGACGCGTATCTACTCCATTGATGATCGATCCATCCGTCAAGGTATAGAATCCAGATTGGATCTCATTCACTTCATCAAACTTTACCACATCATCCGTACGTTGCTTCCAAGGTGCTCCATCGTAGAGGATGGTAGCATAGAAGCGAGCCTCTCGGCCTACATAGGGATCGGCTGCATGATCGGGATTGTTCCAATCGAAAGCGGTCCCATCCTCCATAGAATACTTTGAAACCAGTGCCTCCGTGGGTGTAGTGCCCGCCCATTCGTGGTATCCGTTGGGTCCATGATAGAGGGCCACCATACCGGGGCCTTGAGACCAACCATCTCCTCCGGGATAGGTTCTCGATCCAAAACCAAACTCCTCGATCGATCTGCCCCAAATAAAGTCGGCGTTCTCATCGCCCTGAAGCCAAATGTCTTCATAGTTCTGTCGCGCCTCATCCTGAGATGCAGGTGCTGCATAGTCCAACTTGTACCCTTCTGTGGCATCTAGCAGTGCCTTGGATGCAGCTGCAGCGGCTTGCCAGCGAGACTCTTGCGAACCACCTGTATAGCCAATCAATTCTCGATTGCTATACGAAGAGATGGTGGCTACTGAAGAAGCCTTGCTGGGCTCGTAGAGATCACTGGCCGCATGGGTCAGCACACGTGACTTAAGGGCCAACGCTGTGATCTTATGTGCCCGAGACGTACTTGGAGGAGCGTCATCCAAAAGTTGAATGGCTTTGTCGATATCGGAAACGATCAGGTTGATCGTTTCTTCGAAAGAGCCACGAGGATTGTTCGCTTCACTCTCTAGGGTAAGGGGTTCAGTCAACAATGGTACTCCCCCAAACTGGCGCATCAATTGGGTATAAAAATAGCCCCTCATGAAGTGCGCCTCACCCAGAAGGCGATCTACAAAAGCTTGGTCAAAGCCTGCCTCATTGGCATTCAAACGCTGAATGGCAATGTTGGCCGCACGGATAAAGGGATAGAGCTCATCCCAGCTAAACCACTGCATGTCCATATAGTTACCGGCAGGATTCATCTTGCCCTCAGTGTATCCATCAACTCCTCTTCCCGGGTGGGTAAATACCGCCTGGTCGGTAAACGCGTCTGTTGTTTCTTCGCGCGTCAACGTCCCTGCCCAGGTTGCTTGATAAAGGTCCAGCACAGCTGCCTCAGCAAGCTTATCGGAAGACCATACACTGCTCTCGGCAATTTGATCGAGTGGAGTGGTTTCTAGGAAGTCGTCGTTGCAACTGGCCATCACGAGGCCTGCTGCAAAAATGATTAGTAATTTATTCATGTTTCTCATGTCTCTTCTTAGAAGGTTATACGAATAGAACCATTAATTGTCTTTAAAGTTGGGTAGGCCTCCCCATTATTTAGGCCCGCACCCGATGCATTACGAGTTGCATTTACGATTTCTGCAAAACTTCCATTTTGATCAGAAGATCCAGACTGCACTGTTTCAGGATCAAAAGGGAAGTCCGTAAAAGTGAGCAGGTTTGTTCCCGATATAGCAACCCTTACATTCTGGGCACCAATTTTGCCAGCAATGCTAGGGTCCAAGTTATACCCTAGCTCAATTGACTTTAATCGAATAAAATCTCGAGTAAGCAGAGCATAGTCGGTTTGGCCAGAATACCACTGGTCTCCACGATCAGCCAAGCGAGGAGCAGCAGCATCTGGATTGTCAAGTGACCAAGCGCGCTCAAAAACAGGACGCTGAACATTGGCAAGCGTTCCTGACATAAAGCTCCATTCGTATCGATTATAGCCACCAGTGGCACCTGCCCAGAACATATTAAAATCAAAATTTCGATAGCCCAACGATGTTCCGATACCGAACTGAGTGTCCGCAAATACACTTCCTCCAGTACGGATTCGATCCTCTGGACCAATTTTTCCGTCTCCACTGATGTCTTCCACCTTAGCATCACCTGGTTTAAGCAAAGGTGTTACCCCACTGTAGTCCAGTGTCTCTGCTTCGATTTCAGCCTGTGATCTAAATACTCCGACAAAACGGTACAGTAGAGGTCGTCCGACTTCTCCACCTGTTTCTCTCTGCCATGGTCTATCTGCTAAATCAGGCTCATCGACAAACAGCAGCTTGTTGTCGCTGCTACTGAAATTAACAGTCACATTATACGTCAATTCACTGCCTCTTGCGCTGCTATAACCTGCAGTGAGTTCGAATCCCTTATTCTCGAATTCACCAATATTTTGTGCAGGAGCACTGATGCCACTATAATTCGGCAAAGTTTTGTTGGGTAAAGTCAAGATATCCTTTCGCGTATTTATGAAATAGTCGAAACTGAATGAAGCCCTTGAATTCAGAAATTCAGCATCGAATCCGAAGTTGGTAGAAGTTGCGGTCTCCCAAGTAATATTCGGATTGGGAACTTTAGTTTCATAAGCGGTTGTGGTGACATCACCAAGTCCGGTCTGCGACAAGCTGTAAGAAGCTAGAAACTGGTAGGGCTCTACATTATCATTGCCCAGCTGTCCCCAGGATGCACGTACCTTGAAGTAATCTAAGAAGGATATGTTTTCTTGGAAGAAATCTTCCTGAGAGGCAACCCATCCTACTGACATTCCTGGAAAGAAGCCAAATCGATTATCTGCTGGGAAGAGATATGAACCGTCATAGCGAAACAAACCTTCGATAAGATATTTGTCTTGGAAGCTGTAGTTCAATCGTCCATAGTAGTTTAACCGCGCTGTCTCACTGGCTTCACCAGCGGAAAATTGACCAGCCGCACCACCAAAGTCCAATTGATCCAGTTCATTAGAAAGGAAGAAGCGCTTAAACGCTCGGGTATAAGAACGGTCCGATTCTTCTCTGGTTACCCCTCCCAATGCTTTAAAGTAATGATCTCCAAGGTCCAATTCGTAAGATGCAGTCAGAGTCGCTGTGATTTGGGTAAGGGTAGTGTGATCCTGAGTCAGACTGGGATCGCCAGGGCCACGCTGCGCTGCAGTAAGTCCTGATGAATTTCGGTTCACTCCATCCCAAGTATACAATACCCAGGGTCGATTCCAGCTCTTAAAATCACGATTCATTTTGTCATACGAGACAACTCCTCTTAACTCGAGACCTTTTACACCTGGTACATTGATCGTTGCTCCCAAATTGCTCTGTACGAAGTTGGTGTTCCAAT
>JAHQVP010000178.1 GCA_019634275.1 Saprospiraceae bacterium | reverse complement strand
GGAAAGTATCTGCTGGACCTGGACGTAATCGTGGATGGACAAAGGGCGGATCATGTGCCGGAGGCTGCTCTCCTCGAGGTCGTGGCTGGGATGGAGTCGTCCGACACATTGCCGGATAAATCCAATCATATCCTGATGGATCATCGATGGTACCTTCGTCGTTGATTTGTCTATTCGGGAATTGACATGATGTCAATCGGACGATTGATGCTTTCTTCCAGACTGATGAATGTCTCCGTACGCTGAATACCTCCTATGGATTGCACTTTCTCGCTCAGTACGTCGCGAAGATGATTGGTGTCTCTACAGATCAGCTTGGCAAAAATGGCATAGTTGCCAGTTGTATAATGTGCTCCTACAATTTCCGGAATCGTCTGCAATTGAGTGATGACTTCTTTGTAGCGGGAGCTCTTGTCCAGATAGATCCCTATGAATGCGGCAACATCAAATCCTAACTTTGCATAGTCTACCTTTAGATTCGATTCCACCACGATGCCCATTTGTTCCAGTTTGCGCATCCGGACATGAACCGTGCCTCCAGAAACTCCCAGTTCTTTGGCGATATCCGTATAGGGTATTTTTGCATTGGACATTAGGATGGAGAGAATCTTTCGATCAAGATGGTCGATCTCATCGTGCTTTTTCATGAAGAGCGGAAAGTTGGTTCCAACAAGTTAGTACTCTTCTTGATTCTATCATGCAGACGACCAGCAAAAAGGAGCAGAAGTCTACCCTGCCAGAAAGTCCTACTTTTGACTCCAGTGGAAGAAAATAGGAGAGCGGAAGTGACTAAACCCTTGCTATGGGCAACGCTTTTAGCAGTGGGTATGTTGGTGGGAACCCAACTGGACGACGAACTGCCTGCACAGCTCGTTCAGAAACGTACGTCAACGGGGCTGGATCGTTTGGAAAATGCCATTGGGTATGTGGAGGCACGGTATGGTGAGTCGATTGATTTGAATGGAGTGACCGAAGCAATGATACCAAAACTCATGGATGAGCTAGATCCACATTCATACTACTTGGACCCCTCCCATTACGAGCAGTTTAACGAGCGATTTGCTGGTAAGTACAAAGGGGTAGGGCTGGAGTATCGACTATTAGATGATACCGTATATGTGCTAAAAGCCCTCCCAGGATCACCCGCAGCTGTGGCTCAGTTGGGATTGGGAGATCAGATTTTACAAGTAGATGATGTGTCCGTGTCAGGGAGTAAAATGGATGATGAGAAACTACGGGCATTGTGGCAGACAGATCTCGATTCTGTCACGCTTCTTATCAAACCGTCCCAGGCAACCCAGTCTACTGCGGTAGTCCTTGAGCGTACCACCGTGGACAATAGCAGTATTTCACTAGCCCACATGTTGGACGAAGAAAATGGATACATTAAAATTGACAGGTTCGGAGCACAGACCTATGCAGACTTCATGCGCCATATCGAACGCTTGGTGCCCCAGTCTTTGACCAATCTCATCATCGATGTGCGCGGCAATCCCGGGGGGTCTCTGGATCAGACGATTAAGATTGTTGATCAATTTGTCACGAAAAAGGGCGAATTGTTGGCTTGGATAGAAGGGGCCCATTTACCAAAGGCGGAGTTTCGGTCAACGGCCAATGTGTTCTTTAAGATCGAGCAGATTTGCGTCTTGGTTGATGAGCATTCGGTCTCTGCCAGTGAAGTTTTAGCTGGCATCCTCCAAGACCTTGATCGTGCCATCATAATTGGCCGTAAGACATACGGAAAAGCGCTTGTTCAGGAAACTTTCGAACTGGATGACCGGTCCGCGATCAATTTGACAGTGGGCCGATATTACCTCCCCTCTGGACGTCATCTGCAACGAGACTACAGCAATCTTGAAGCATATAAAACCCACCCGGAGTCCGATACCACATCCTGGAGTTGGGTGGTGACCAAGGATGGAAGAAAGCTGCCGGTAGGGCAGGGTGTTATCCCTGACGTGGAGGTACAGGAGAGCTCCAGAGACTCCCTTGACGAAGGCCTTTTGAACCAGTTGTTTGATTCCCTTTTACGTAAACGGAACAGACCCCATTCCCGGGATGCGCTTGATCAGTTTTTAGCTCAACTTTTCGAAAAGGAAGGTCTTTCGGAGATGCAGATCACGATGTTGAGGCGAGAGGCAAGTCTGTGGATGGTGCGGCACGAATTGTCGGATGATAATATCAAGCTTCTCGCTGGTGTGGATCCGATGGTGGCGACTGCTTTACAGGTGTTTGCCGCCAAACCTACTCCCGCAGAAAAATGAGTTCCGCCTTGTCCGAGAGTTTTACGATAGGCGAGGGCGCGGCTGTAGTCACCACTTCCTGTTTATATTGTACCACATAGTCTACGGCAGAAATCAGGCTGCTGCAAATGTGGCCAAAGGACGCTGGTGCTGGAGCACTGCTCCGATTAGCAGAAGTCGAGACTAACGGACGGTCCAATTGTCGGATAAGTCCTTTGCAAAAGGGGTCCATCGTAATCCGCACAGCCACAGAACCATCGGCACCGCAGGCAAATGCAGGAAGATTGTTCGGAGTGGAGTGCACCACGGTGAGGGGACGCTGATGGTAGGCCAGCAGGGTCTCGAGTCGTGGATGGATGTCAGGAATGAACCGCTTCAACATGGCAATGCTGTCCATCAAGAGGATTAACGGTTTGTGTCGTGGTCGTTCTTTGATGGAATAAATGCGTTCCGTGGCAGATTCATCGAGTGCGTCACACCCCAGTCCCCAAATGGTGTCAGTGGGATATAGGATGACTCCTCCTTCCTTGAGGGTTCGAACGGCGGTCTCTGTCTCGGGTAAAGTTTGATTCTGGATCATTAAGGCTGTGCGAATAACGAAAGCATTAACGCATCTGAATCGAAAAAAAATATTGAGGAGCGAAACTTTAATATTCTTTGCCTGCTCTTTGGGCTTGAGGTCATGGAGAAGTGGCGAAAAGATACCCCTTGCGAGACTTGAGCGAGGTGTGCGCCTCCGCCCAATTCGATCTTTGGGATCGACTACATAACGAAATGAAGTGGATTGAGAACGTGGGTAATTTTTAAATTCAGGAACCCTCAGAACAACAGAAAATTTCTATTTTTGCCGCACTTTTGACTTCAGGGATCTTTCCCGAACAACTTAAAGAGCATACAAGACATGGATTCAATACAATTCGTTCAGGAGCAAATGCTGACCAAAACCGACTTTCCTGCTTTCCGACCAGGAGATACAATTGTAGTGACCTATCGAATCGTCGAGGGTGCTAAGGAAAGAAATCAGAGCTTCAAAGGAGATGTCATCAAGATTACCGGTGAGGGATTAAATAAGACTTTTACCGTCCGAAAGATGTCAAATGGCGTAGGTGTAGAAAGGATCTGGCCGATGTCCTCTCCTTCGATCACCAAGATTGAAGTGTTGAAGCACGGAAAAGTGCGTCGGGCAAAGCTGTACTATCTCCGTGGATTGGTCGGTAAGAAAGCACGCATTAAGGAGCGTCAGCGATCTACCAAGAAGTAGATTATTAACCCTTTATATTGAGCCAGGTGCGTCGACTAGTACCGCTGAGCTTGTTTCTTTTTCTAGCCTTGCTGGTATATTGTGTATTCAGCAATGTCGTATCCACTGTGTGGTATCCCTGGTTGTCAGCGGGTGTCATCCTGTACATTGCTTCTTTTCTCTTCTTCCTGAGGACACCAACAAGTGGAGGCCCTTCACAACGCAGATTCAGGTTTTTTCGAGCCCTCGCTACCATCGGTTTTTTCTTCATCTTGCTGCTGGGGCTGGTCGCATTACTTGATAGTGCTGCACATGGTCTCTGGACGTTGATCCAGGGATCCTCTACTAATTGGTCTCATACGATTTTAAGATATGGCGGTGTTGCGGTACTTCTGGGGTGCTTCCTGCTCATCTATGGAATGATTCGCAATCCCCATCGCTACCGGGTTCGCAAAGAAATCATACCCCTGAGTGATTTGCCTTCCGCCTTGGCCGACCTTAAGATTGTGCAGATTAGTGACATTCATGCGGGGACTTTTACCGATCCCAAAGGAGTTGCAAAGGGCATCGAAATGATCAATGCATTGGAGCCAGATCTGGTCTTTTTTACCGGAGACCTCGTCAATCGTAAGACGCTGGAAGTACATCCCTACGAAGGGATTCTGTCTAAGATAGAGGCGAAGATCGGCGTCTATTCGGTACTGGGAAATCACGACTACGGCGACTACTATGCCTGGAAGTCCCACCACGATAAGCACGAGAATTTTCTCGACCTGCTTGATGTCCATGCTCGCATGGGGTGGAAACTCCTTCGAAACGAACACATCATCATTGGATCAGATGACTCCTCCTTGGCCATTGTTGGAGTGGAGAATTTTAGTGCCTCAGCACGTTTTCATCGCTACGGCGATTTAGAAAAAGCGCTGCAAGGCTTGCCAGAAGAGATGCCAGCGATATTGCTCTCTCATGACCCCTCGCATTGGCGCCATCAAGTCCTAGACTTTCCTCAAGTAAGATTGACGCTTTCTGGACACACCCATGGCATGCAGTTTGGTATTGATTGGGGCGGTGTATTTCGTTGGAGTCCAGTGCAATACATTTATCGAGAATGGGCGGGTCTGTATCGTCAAGGCAGTCAATTTCTTTATGTCAATCGGGGCTTTGGAATGTTGGGTTATCCTGGTCGTGTTGGAATTTTGCCTGAAATCACACTACTAAAGCTATCCTCCGACGTTTAGTACCATACAATGATAAAGTTGAAGCCTTTAATTCTTTTCTCCATTTCCATTTTTTGCTGGGTTTCTTGTGCACAGGATTCGCAGAGTGAAGAAAAGATCATCGGACGTTGGGACCTCCATGCAGCCGTCATCGATGGCGAAGAGACGGACCGTCTCGACAACCTGTATTTTGAATTTTCACCAGAGGGAGAGGTTGGTACCAACATATTTGGAATTGACGAGTCCTATCAATATACATTGGACAGCGAGCAAATAAATCAGGCAAGCGAACCTCCACTCGTGTACGACTTGGAGTGGCTCAGCGATTCTACCATCTCTATGGTGACGCAGATACGCCGAAAGGAATTTGTGCTTTCTCTACAGCGCACAGATGTGATCACGGAGTCATCCGAGGTCCTGTAGAGAAGGAAGTCCGAAAAGAATCGCAAAACCCAAGAGGACAAGGAGTGGACTCAATACAGTTAACCACATGATGGGAAAATATGAACGGGGTATTCTGGAAGGCTCTACCCATTCTAAGAAATAGGAGATCAGCGTGACTACTAAGGCAACTAGAGAAATAATGATGGAAACCAGAAGACCAGCAAAGTCGTTAATGAGAAAAATAAGAACGTAGACGATCAGTTGTATCAATACGATCTCGAAGTATGAAAGTCGACTCAAGTTGCAGCAGTTTGAAAGACCTAAAGGTAGACAACGAACACTTTAAGTTTGTCCAGCGTGTGGCATGGCTCACGGCGCTCCTGATTTGCATGTGGTCACCCAGAAGCTGGTCCCAAGCCAGCCAAGCATTGTCCGAGCATCAGGAGGCCTATGAAGAAAGAATCTTGCAAGAGCGATTGAATGGTCGCTACATCCCCATCGACGTAGAAGACGCTTTACGCATCTTGGATGAAATTGCAGCAGGCCCAGCCGCTCAACGTGCGCTTGCTCTTGACGAGGAGACTTTTGTCAGCAAACTCTTCTTTGGCTTTGGGCGTTGGATGACCATCAACTGGAGTTTTTACGATGGCAGTCGTCTTTCGCATCATCTTCGCACCGCCGGCCTATCGCATCCGGATGACATGACCAAGGCCATGATGATTTGGTTTCATCGGCATCTTCAGGAAAAACCGCTCGAGAAAGAAAAGTTGATTGCAGACCTGCGGGAAGCCAGGGAAAAGGCTCGAAATAAGGCCATTCAACCCTCCGAATTGCAGGGTAGAAATTGAAGTTTCTGCACAATTCCACATGGAATACTATTTTTGCCGCCACCCAATCAAGGAGCCAATCTTAAATCAACCTGAATCGTATGGCCAAAAATTTGCTGATTGTTGAGTCCCCAGCGAAAGCCAAAACAATAGAAAAGATCCTAGGCAAGGACTTTAAAGTTAAGTCCAGTTATGGCCACGTGCGCGATCTGGAGAAGAAGCCAGGGGCGGTAGACGTCGACAATGGATTTACGCCCAAGTACATTGTATCCCCAGAAAAAGCCAAAGTGGTCAAGGAGCTTAGGCAATCTGCAAAAGCGGCTACCGATGTATGGCTCGCAACGGATGAAGATCGAGAGGGAGAGGCCATCTCATGGCATTTGTGTGAAGTGCTCGGTCTGGATCCGATGCAGACTAAGCGCATTGTCTTTCGCGAGATCACTCCTCCTGCAATTAAGAAGGCCGTGCAGAGTCCCCGCACCGTCGACATTAATCTGGTGAATGCTCAGCAAGCAAGGCGGATCCTGGATCGGCTGGTAGGCTTTGAGCTCTCCGAGATTTTGTGGCGCAAGGTCAAGGGAAAACTATCGGCGGGCCGGGTACAGTCCGTTGCGGTCAAGTTGATCGTAGACCGAGAGCGTGAGATTAACGAATTTGAGATCACTCCCTTCTTTAAGGTTTCAGCCGTTTTTGAAGTTGCGGCAGCCGATGGAAGCCTTACGGCTATGGAGGCAGAGTTAAAGCGACAGATACCCTCTTTTAAGGAAGCCAATGAATTTCTGGAGAAGTTAAAGGATGCGGATTTCAAGATCACCAAAGTAGAAGTCAAGCCCTCCAAGAGAAACCCCCCAGCTCCTTTTACTACCTCGACGCTCCAACAGGAAGCCAGTAGGCGCTTCGGATTTGCGGTAAAGCGTACCATGATGATTGCGCAGAAACTCTATGAGGCTGGACACATCACCTATATGCGGACGGATTCGACTGCGTTGAGCGAAGTGGCATTGCAAAACATAGCGGATGTAGTCAAGAAAAACTATGGTGACCACTATCACAAGGCCAGGCGATTTAAAGGCAAAAAAGAACTGGCTCAAGAAGCTCACGAGGCCATTCGTCCAACCTATTTTGAGAATACGTCGGTATCCACTGATCATGATGAGCAACGTCTCTATGACTTGATTTGGAAGCGAACAGTAGCCGGTCAGATGGCGGAGGCACAGCTGGAAAGAACCATTGTCACCATCCAACCATCGACTATCCAGGCAGACCACTTCACGGCAACGGGCGAAGTGCTAAAGTTTGACGGATTTCTGAAGCTCTATCTAGAATCAAAAGAAGAGGAAGACGATGACGCCACTAAGGGAATTCTACCTCCGGTAAAGGAAGGACAATCACTCCATTGCCGCGAAGTGACGGCAAAGGAACGGTTTAGCCGACCTCCAGCACGATATACCGAAGCCAGACTGGTCAAAAAGCTTGAAGAATTAGGCATCGGAAGACCTTCTACTTATGCACCCACCATCAGTAAGATTATGGAGCCCGGCAGAGGGTACATTGTCAAAGAGAGAAGAGAGGGTCATGAGAGAGCGTACCGAGTAGTAAAGCTTAAGGACAAAGAGATTCAGTCAGAAACACTCACTGAAATAACAGGTGCTTCCAGCAATCGCCTCTTTCCCAGTGATGTAGGGATGGTGGTAACTGATTTCCTATCCGACCACTTCGAAGAGGTGATGAACTACGGTTTTACGGCGGAGATCGAGAAGAAATTTGACCACATTGCATCAGGCAAAGCCAACTGGCAAGAAATGCTGTCGGCATTCTACCATCCTTTTCATAAGGACGTTGAGGACACTTTGCAAAACGCGGAGCGCAGCGCAGGCGAAAGATTGCTCGGAATCGACGAAGAGACAGGGCACAGCATTGTCGCCAGGATATCCCGATTTGGTACACCGATGATTCAGATTGGAAAGCGTGATGAGGTGGCGGAGGACGAAAAACCTCGCTTTGCCAATTTAAAACCTACGCAGTCCATCGCTTCCATTACGTTGGAAGAAGCGATGGAACTGTTTAAACTCCCCATTGACATGGGCACCTACGAAGGCCAGCCCGTTGTGATCAATCAGGGACGTTTTGGCCCCTATGTAAAATTTGGAGAGAGCTTCATTTCGCTGGATCGGGGAGAAGATCCTTTTGACGTAGATCGCGAAAGGGCGATTGAGCTGATCGAAAGAAAGAAAAAGGAAGATGCCCCTGTCGGTACTTATAAAGAATTGCCGATCACCCGCGGCAAAGGCAGGTTTGGACCTTTCCTAAAATGGAATGGCATGTTTGTCAACATTCCCAAGAGATACAATCCGGATGAGCTTCCCTTCGACACCATGATTGAGTTGATTAAGGTCAAGGAGGAGAAAGAAGCCAATAGGTACATCCACCATTGGCCGGAAGACAAATTGTCTGTTGAGAATGGCCGGTGGGGTCCCTACATCAAATACAAGAAGAAGAACTTTAAAATTCCTAAGAAAGAGGATGGGACCCGGGTAACGTCTGAAGAAGCCAAAGAGTATACCCGTGAGTACATCGAACAGCTGATCGAAGAGCAGGCACCCGGTACGATCAAGAAAAAGAAGGCACCTAAGAAGAAGGCGACAAAGAAGAAATGATCTCCTGAGCAACTCGTTCAGAGGTTCCTTGATTGCCCAAAATGATCCGTAGTCGGTCATATCCCTCCCGGAGCTTTTCTTGCGTCTGTGGTTTCAGCAATTGCTCCAGGCTACTGCGAAGCTGGCGGACGGTAAGGTCATGCTGGACCAGTTCTTCTACCAGCGGTTCATCCAGGATTAGATTGACCAAGCTGATATAGGGGACATTCACAATTTGCTTAGCAATGAGATAGTTCAGGATGCCTCCTTTGTAGCATACGATTTGTGGTACTCCAAAGAGGGCCGTTTCCAAGGTAGCTGTTCCCGAAGTCACCAGTGCAAAAGAAGCCCGATGCAAAAGGTCATAGGTTTGATCCACTACCAGTCCAACATCTTGCTGTGCCATGGCATCCTTGTAAATGCGGTTTGGTAGAGTGGACACACCGGCGATGACAAAGTGGTAATCAGGGAAGTCCCGTGCGGCCATCAACATGATGGTTAGCATGATGCTTACTTCTTGTTTTCTACTGCCCGGCAGCAATGCGACAATGGGCTTTTCCGATCCAGTATGGCGCTCTTCCATCTGCATGTGCAGGTCAGAAGGGGTGTAAGTCGCTACTGCATCGAGTAGGGGGTGACCTACAAAAGTGGCTTTGAGTCCGCGCTCTTGATAAAACTGCTCCTCAAAAGGCAAAATGACAAACAGATTTTGCGACCAATTGGCGATTTGTTTTGCCCGATGGGACTTCCAGGCCCACACTTGGGGAGAGATATAGTATTGCACGTTTAGGCCCTGTTTCGATGCCCACTTTGCAATCCGGAGATTGAATCCGGGATAATCGATGAGAATGAGCGCATCGGGTGCAAATTGGAGAATGTCCTCCTTGCACTTCGAAATTCCTTTCAAGATCAGTCCAATATTCTTAAGCACTTCGACAAAGCCCATAAATGCAATGTCTCGATAGTGGGTGACCAACTCATCCGCTACTTCCTGCATGCGGTCGCCTCCCCAAAAGCGAAAGGATGCCTCCGGATCATGCTTGACCAAAGCCTTCATCAGGTTTGATCCATGGAGGTCTCCGGAAGCCTCACCAGCAATCAGGTAGTACTTCATCGATTGGCTATCAGTTTACGTTGGTGTATCATCATAGTACGGATGAACCGAAAAAGTAGAGCCAAACCCCGACTAATGCAATGGTAGGAAAGACAACTCCCTGCATGGCCCTATACATATATCGCACGCGAAAGATCTGTAAGATCAGGATGTTGAAGCAAATAGCGACTAGTGCGGAAGTACGCTGACGAAAATCTCCCAGAGAAGAAATATCCGGAATGATCCCTTCTTGTTCTAATACCTCATAGACCGACAAGAGCAAGAAGTACCAAATAATGGGCACGACCAGACCTGCGAGAATTCCCACGATGAGCTTGTCGTACTTGCGATACTGGGCACGCATTTAGGAAAGCAGTTCGCTGACTTTGATGATTTCTTCGTATGCAGTAAGGTCATGTTTGGAGGGCACAACCGAAATGTAGCCCTGACCTAGTGCATAGACATCTGTATCCGTCTCCTCTTCGTCGTGATTTTCAAATCGGCCAGTCAGCCAATAGTACTTCTCCCCGCGGGGGTCGGTGCCTTCTTGAAACTCTTCGACCCATCGTGCTTCTGCCTGGCGACATATGCGGATACCCTGAATGTCTAGTTTGGCGGGTATATTGACATTGAGCAAGATGGATTTTTGAGACT
>JAHQVP010000177.1 GCA_019634275.1 Saprospiraceae bacterium | reverse complement strand
CATCTAAATTTTTGTCAGCTGTACGGCATGAGCGACCACATTACGTTTAATCTTGCGGCCAGTGGATACAATGTAGCCAAGTACGTGGTGTATGGTCCGGTGCGGGAGATTGTGCCATACCTGGTCCGACGAGCCAGAGAGAATACGGCAGTAAAGGGCGAGTTCAGTCGCGAATACAGTCTCGTGACCGAAGAGATCCGTCGCCGCAAGCGAGAGTCTGCCTAATCAGGAGCCGCTGTTTCTATTGCTTGATTAACTTTTGCCAGATCACGTTTCCTTCTGCCTGCGTCAGGCTCACGAAATAGGAGCCACTAGGCAAGGCTGCAATCGAAATGGAGGTTCCTTCCATCGGGGCACGCAAAACGGACCGTCCTTGCAGGTCCCAGATGGCAATGCTGCGAACGCTACTGCCTAAAACATGCAGTATCTCGTCGGCAGGGTTCGGATAAAGGAGGATCTGCTGAGCCATTCTCTGAGCGGAGACCACCGAAGACCGACTGCTTTGTCCATCCGAGTCGACCTGTACGATGCGATAAAAGTTTTTGCCGCTTGGAGCCTGCTGGTGGGTCCACCTAAACTGTCTGGTCTCCGTCAAGGAGGCAATGTCGTCCGACAGCGTACCAATTCTCTCGAATGCGATTCCATCCCGACTGTGTTCTATGTCAAAGCGATCGTGATCAAGGAGAAGGCTGGTTTGCCAGATTAGATGAACATCGTAGCCTTCTGGCCTTGCTTCGATTCCCTGCCAGGTCACGGGCAAGAAGGCATCTGGCTCGTAGCCGAGGAAAGCCAGCAATTCTGACTCACTAGCAGTTGCAGGGTTGAGGCCATTGGGAATGGTTACATCATCAAATCGTGCATAGGCAAAAGATGCAGTGATGTCCGGCGTAAAAGGAAGTGCCATGTTGTCTGAAGGATCAGGGTCGAGGTCGTCGTTCAAGACATTTAGATTATGGAAAGATGGCAGATACGTTTGCACTTTTGGCCAGTCCGTATAGGCGACAAATCCGGCCTGAATCGTATTGTCAAAATCACCTCTTTGATACCGCTGGTGTACCACGAAGTTTGCCGCTCCCTCTGGCCGGTAAAGACACACGATGGTGCTGCCTAATCGAGCAATGCGGATGGTTACGGGGCAGGGAGGAGCCATGCAAGAGGGCAGTGATGCCACCCTTAGATCAGAGTTGCTGTTGGTGGTATTCTTGACTTCCAGGTGCGGTGCACTGCACCCTGGGCAGGTGGGGTGATTCGTAGCGGCAAAACCAGTCGAAAGAAACACATAGTTGTGATTGTTGTTAGTCACATCCATGGCAGTGGCAGGGTTTCGGAGAAACAAACCGCCCAGGGAATAGGTGGAGCTGTTGGTGGTGGAGGCCGTCACCTGGCTGGTGAAAACAAAATCACCGGTCAGGTCTTTGTAGATAAATCCTCCCCGGTATTGCGCAAACCAGGCTGAGGTATAGGGCTGCAGCGTCAGCTGGCCGGAAGTAGTCGCGTTGATGTCCAGTATCTCGAAGTGTTCCGCATTGTAATCGACATCGGTAATGTTTTGCCAGTCCGACAGGCTGGACGCATCTTCAAACTCATCATTGTTGGCAGATTGTTGAGCAGCTGCTGAAGCTACCATCAAAGTAGCGAGCAGGGCGAGCACCATTTGGTTTTTCATATCGTCGATTTTAATTGAGCAATATTTTGAGCGGGCTCGAAATCGAGAATACAACTACTACTGGGAAGGTACAGAACTGCACGGACATCCCAGCCATCTAAAAAAACGTCGACGGCGAGGAAGGCCAAAAACATTCATGCGTCGCAGCGATATCTAGTTAGGTCGGGTTTTCAGTGCTGTCGCTAAGATTGGGAGCTTGATCGGCAAATTGGCCGGTACTCAGGAGGACCAGTGTGCAGGCATTTTCTGTTTCGATGCCCAAGCCTCGGAAGTGCTTTGCGAGGGCCACGTTCTCTGTGCCAGGATTGAAAATAACTCGGCGTGGGCTCAGGGATGCAATATAGTCCCGGTAACTGTCCTGATGGCGTGGACCGACATACAATGTCAAGGTGTCCACATTTGCGATAGAGGGAGTGCCGACCAGGATCGTGTGATCACCGATCTTGCCTGGTCGAATCCCAACCGGAATGGGAGTATGCCCGGCAGCAGCTAAGCGAAGTACCGCACTGTGCGCGTAACGAGCAGGATTTGGTGAAGCCCCCAAAACCACTGTCCTGAGTCCATTAAAAGCTACCATAATGCGCAATTTCTTGGGAATGTACATAATAAATGAGGCCCAAAAACCATTATCTAGCTCGTACATCCAATACAACAACAAAAGCCGGTAGCTATTTAATATTCTATACTTTTTTAATATATATTTGTATGTGAGTAAGTGATTTACTCATTACGAAAAATTTGAATATTTAAATACCTGCTATGCTGCATGCCTTTATGGCGCTTCAGATTGAGACCGATCTGGAGCCCTCATTAGAAACACAAAGCTTCTTAGACGTCATCCTGCAAGGAGGTCCGTTGGGAATGATTATCGTGGCCGTCCTGCTGGTGCTTTCGATCATCGCCCTTTACATCTTTATCGAGCGATGGTTGACGATTAAGAAGGCAGGGAACGTGGATACAAACTTCATGAACAACATCAGGGCGAATGTACAGTCAGGTAATATTCCTGCCGCCAAAGCGCTTTGCGTATCAACCGATTCGCCGGCTTCGCGGATGGTCGAGAAGGGGCTACAGCGGATCGGAAAACCTTTGCGTGATATTGACGCCGCAATTGAAAATGTAGGCAACCTGGAGCTCTTCAAGTTGGAGAAGAACCTGTCAACCCTGGCCAGTATTGCCGGAGCTGCACCTATGATTGGTTTTTTCGGTACGGTGACGGGAATGATTCTGGCATTTTATAAAATGGCAACAGAGCAAAACGTTACGCCCGATGTCCTTGCCGGTGGCATTTACATCGCCTTGATCACCACTGCGGTGGGCTTATTTATTGGCATCCTTGCTTTTATTGGTTACAATGTTTTGGTAGCCAATGTGGAGAAGGTGGTATATAAAATGGAACGCACTACGGTAGAATTTATGGACCTGCTGCAAGAACCTGCTGCATAATTTCACTCTTCAGAATGGCTTTAAAGAAAAGAAATAAGATAAGTGCAGAATTCAGCATGTCGTCCCTTACCGACATCATATTTCTCTTGTTGATATTTTTTATGCTGACTTCTACATTGGTTAGTCAGAATGCGCTTAACCTCAAACTGCCAAGTTCTTCCTCGAAGACAGTGGCACCACAATCCATGGCCGTCTCGATCGAAAAGTCAGGTCGTTTTTATTTCAATGGCAAACGAATGGGCCTCAAAGACGTAGAAAGCAACATTCGACGTGCCATCCGCTCATCGTCTAATGCGGAGAAGACAACGATCAGCATCGTAGCCGAGCGAGGGACGCCCATAGAGCTTGTGGTCAGTGTGATGGATATGTCCAATAGAGTGGGGGTGCAGGCCATCCTTGCGACGGAGCCTATAGATTAAATTATGATGTTGATAATACTCCGCACCCTAGGTAAAGCGTCCTTATTATAACAATGGAAGAGATTGAGAGCAACAAGAATGATCGCAGGAGAGGTTGGATGACCAGCTTTGCAGTACACGCTCTGCTGATCTTGCTGGCGCTGTTGCCTTTGCTCACTTACGAAGATCCCCCACCTGGGCAGCAGGGAGTATTGGTCAGTTTTGGACAGCCCGACATGGGCAGTGGTGATGATCGGCCAGAAACCCAACAAGAAGACCCTACCGAAGAAGCAGTTGAAGAATCGGCCCCAGAAATCGAGGAGGTGGAAGAGGAGACGGAGCAACCACCAGAAGAAGCAATCCCAGAGCCGATAGAGGAAGTGCAGGAAAGCGCCGAAACCTTACCCGAAGAGGTGGTCACAACCGACCAACCCGACGAAGTTGCCATCCAAAAGCAAAAAGAGGAAGAAGCGCGTAAGCAACAGGAAGAACTGGAACGTAAACGCCAGGCGGAAGAAGCACGCAAGAAGGCAGAAGCAGAAGCGGAGGCAAAGCGAAAAGCGGAGGCAGAGGCCAAACGCAAGGCCGAATATGAAGCCGCCAAGAAGCAGTTTGGCGATGTTTTTGGAGAAGGAAAGGGCAAGAATGATGAAGCGGGTAATCAGGGCGATCCGGATGGAGATCCCGATGCCAGCAAGTTAGAGGGGGTAAGCACAGGTTCTGGCATGGTCGGAGGTGGACTTGGAGGCAGAGGAGTAGTCTTTGTTCCCAAAATCAAGGATGATTCGCAGAAGACAGGCATTGTCGTAGTCAGTGTTTGCGTCGATCAGAATGGCAATGTTAGTTCCGCTAAGTACACTCAAAAAGGATCCACGACCGCAGATAGTGAGCTCCGTAACATTGCGATCAGCAATGCGAAGAAGTTTCGCTTTAGTAAGAGCAGCACAGACAAGCAGTGCGGAACCATCACCATCGATTTTAGGGTCCGCTAGACGATCACTTCAGAGGAGACTGGTACTTTCGAGCTATGTTTAGCCATTATCAGGAGGTACTCCATTTTCTCTTTAATTCACTGCCAGTCTACCAGAAGATTGGAGGAAAGGCCATGAAATTGGACCTTTCAAACATTACCAACCTATGTGCTACTCTCGGCAATCCTCAGCAGGACATTCGTTGCATTCACATTGCTGGTACCAATGGAAAGGGCAGCGTTAGTCACATGTTGGCGGCTGCATTTATCGCCTCAGGCTATCGCACCGGGCTCTATACCTCCCCCCACTATCTGGACTTCAGAGAGCGGATCCGAATCGATGGAGCCATGATCGATGAAGAAAAAGTGGTCGATTTTGTCAATGACCACTACGACGATTTTCTGAAACTTAAACCTTCCTTTTTTGAGATGACGGTGGCTTTGGCTTTCAGCACCTTTGCTGCAGAAAAGGTAGACATTGCCATTGTCGAGACGGGACTTGGGGGCCGGTTGGACTCCACTAATATTGTCGATCCAATCATGTCGATCATCACCAATGTTGGATTGGATCACCAGGCTTATCTTGGCAATACGATTTCAGAAATAGCCCAAGAGAAAGCGGGCATCATCAAAGCGGGCAGACCCTGCATCTTGGGACAGTCTAATGAGGATGTGGCACAGATCGTGAAGCAGAGGTGTGAGGTCATGGGCAGCTCCTACTACCTCGCAGATGAAGTGCTTACGGTACGATTGCAGGATCGTATCGAAAAAGGACTCTTGTGCTCGACGTCCACGACTGATGGCCAAAGCCCGACGGATTCATTTGTCTTGCCCTTGCATGGACTGTATCAAGTTGAGAATGCGCAAACAGCATTGGCCACACTCAAAGTCTTTAATGGCTTGAGTGACTCGGCAAGGCAAGGGTTGGCAACACTTACGGATGAGCACATCATAGCGGGTTTGGAGGAGGTGGATTCCCTAACGGGTATGCAGGGACGGTTTGAGATTCTCCGAAAGACCCCTCTGGTCATCGTTGATGGAGGACACAATGAAGACGGAATGGCGGCCTTAATGCATTCCCTCAAGGCCTTCCGATACACGAAGCTTCACCTTGTTGCCGGATTTAGTAAAGGCAAAGAGATCGAAAAGATTATCCGCCTCTTTCCAGCACAGGCCATCCACTACCTATGCGCTGCGGACATTTTTCGAGCGGTACCTCCAAAGGAGATTGCGTCCTTTTTTACAGAAGAGCAGGAAGTCGAGTTGTATGATTCCGTGTTGAAGGCTTGTGAAGCAGCCCTTACCAATGCCGATCCGACTGATCTGATTCTGATCACGGGGAGCATCTTTGTAGTGGCCGAGGCACTTCAATTTATGAAACCCGAGAAGATGGGTTAGTGGCATTTCAACAACGGGACGCCGCACTTCTATTTAGACAAAGAAGCCGCGTCGTGTTACACTGCTGCTCTCTGGCCATGACTAGCTTTTGATCGAATAGTGATTCTCCAGGAGTCGTTGGAATATGCTACTGGGCAAGAGTCTGCGAATGGGCGTAGCCACTAATTTTTGAAAAGGTTTCGCTACCACGTATTTGGAAGGAATCTTTCGCTTGGAGATCAATTTTGAGATCGCTTTGGCCACCTCCTGGACGTCAATACCGGCATCCACTTCCGTATTGATGATGTCTTCTACGTGCTGCAGCTCAGGATTGTAGGGAGAGTCTTTTGGTAGATGGGACACGCGATTCCCCTTGATGTCGGTACGAATCGATCCCGGCTGCAGGGTGCAGGCCTGAATGCCAAATTTCCCCACTTCTGTACGCAGCGCTTCGGTAAATCCTTCCATTGCAAATTTACTGGCTGAATACACTGATCGATAGGGCAATCCCATTAATCCGGCGATGGACGAAATGTTGATGATTTTGCCCGATTGCTGATTTCTCATGATGGGTAAAACTTCTTGAATCAGCCAAAAGGCGCCATAAAAATTGGTATTCATCAGGCGTTCTACATTTTCTCGGGGAGCCTCTTCAAAAGAGCTCACCATGCCCAGACCTGCATTGTTTATCAAGACATCCAATCGGCCATAGCTATCGACAATTTCCCTAACGCATTGCGATATGCTGTGAGGGTCGGTTACATCCAATTGCATCCACGGAAAGGCACCTTCGGGTTGAGCACTTCTACTGGTGCCAATAACCCGATGTTCTTGGGAAAGATAGGCCGCGATGCCCGCTCCAATTCCTGAGGATGCACCGGTAATTAAAATCACAGAATCCTTCATGGACTAAAAGTACGCGTTGTCAACGGACATTTAATGCGTGAGTAGCTCTGCTACGTCCCCTGCCACCTCAAGACCGGAACGGGTACCCATGGTACTCGCCTTGATCGCTTCATTAACCTTGTAGGTTACTTCCATTTCTGCCATCAGACTCTCATTGACTTTGCCACGCATGTCTCCCGAAATGGGCGATCGCAGGTCTGCGCCTTCTGCCTGGGTTATGACCAGGTGGAGACTTGAATGGCGATTGGAAAACCCTAGTATGACTTTGTCCTGGTCCAACTTCGCCTCGTAATGAGCACCGGTGTATGTGGTAAACACTTCCAGCGCTCCACGATGCCAAACTACAGCCAGAAATCCTATGAAGTGGGTATGCAGCCAGGGAATATGAGCGACCGATGCCATGATCGATAGATCATCATCAAATGTGTTGCATTGGGTCCAAATCCAACTTCTTGGAAAAGACTTGCCCCAATCTTTCTCGGTATATCCCATTCCATCATTAAAATGCATGATTTTCTCGTGGAGGTTGAATGAACCTCGGATACGGTGGTTGGCGCTGACCAGTCCATGATAGCATTGCATGAAGGGCACATAGGAGTACCAACCCATGATTCCGGGACGCAGGAGTGTGCTTTTCCAGGGCACGGAATCCAATATCTCCACTTCGCCATGGAGTCCTTCCTCCTCTACTATGATTCGATCCGCCGTAAATCGATTGCGGCCGAGCTGGATGTCGAGGCGTCGGCTGCTGGCCTTGAAGTCGTGCAGCGAATAGCGTACATAACGTGAGGTACAGGCTACCCCATCAATGATTTGCAAAAAGGAATGAGAATCTTCTCCAAGCGAAACTCCTGGTATGAAAGCCAGGGCATGACCATTTTCTTCCGAGACCATCTTAAAATACCAACCTTCGAAATAGGGCGCTTTCTTTCCAATGCCTTGATAGACAGATGGATGCATCGTTCTATACCACCAACTCATCGCGGTAAAGTACGATTCTGCTTTGGCGTTAGAGCAAAAGGAGACGCCTGCTGACCTTCCTTTGACCTAAAGTCAGAAAGCCGATTCCTTTTGAGATTTCTGTCTATTTTTGCATCCATAAACACAGCTATGGACATCTTTGAACGAATTAAATCCAACCCAGGACCTTTAGGCCGTTATTCTGATGTAGCAGAGGGCTACTACATCTTTCCAAGACTCGAAGGTCCTTTGGGTCCTCGGATGAAGTTCAATGGCAAAGAGGTGATCGTCTGGAGTGTGAATAACTACCTTGGCCTGGCCAATCATCCTGAAGTGCGGCAAGCCGATGCCGAGGCTGCGGCTGATTGGGGAATGGCCTATCCTATGGGTTCGCGCATGATGTCGGGAAATACCGAATACCATGCACAGTTAGAGGATGAACTTGCTGAATTTGTCTCCAAACCGGCGGCATTACTGGTCAATTTTGGATATCAAGCCGTCTTCTCGGCGATCGATGCGTTGGTGTCACGCAATGATGTCATTGTCTATGATTCTGCTTGCCACGCGTGTATTGTAGACGGGGTGAGGTTGCACATCGGGAATCGTTTCGTCTTCGAGCACAATGACATGTCGTCTCTCGAAAAAATGTTGATTCGAGCCAACGAAATCACGAAAAAGACCAAAGGAGGAATTTTAGTCATTTCGGAGGGTGTTTTTGGAATGCGTGGCATGCAGGGTGATCTTAAGGGGATTTGTGCCCTCAAAGAAAAGTATGACTTTCGGTTGCTTGTCGACGATGCTCATGGATTCGGTACACTGGGAGCAACTGGCGCAGGTGCCGGAGAAGAACAAGGAGTGCAGGATCAGATTGACATTTACTTCTCTACGTTTGCCAAATCAATGGCTGGAATCGGAGCCTTCTTTGCCGCCGATCCAGAAGTGATCCACTACCTGAAGTACAACATACGGTCACAGATATTTGCCAAGTCTTTGCCCATGCCCTTCGTGATGGGCAGTCTTAAGCGGTTGGACCTCATTCGAAGGAGTCCAGAGCTAAAGAATAAATTATGGGACGTCGTAAACAAGCTTCAATCGGGTTTACGCGAGCGAGGATTTAACCTTGGCGTGACGCAGAGCTGTGTGACTCCGGTTATACTAAGTGGAACGGTGGCAGAAGCAACTTATCTGGTAGAGGACCTACGGGACAATTTCGGCATATTCTGCTCCATCGTAATCTACCCTGTGGTGCCCAAGGGTGTTCTTCTGCTCAGACTGATTCCAACTGCCGCACACACGGATGAAGATATTGAAGTGACCCTGGATGCATTTACAGAAGTCGCTGCAAAACTTAAGGCGGGAGAATACAATCATGAGAAGGTCTCTGCCCGCACGATATCGGCACGACCGGCATTGACCTAGTCCAAGTTGATACGGAGGTGGTCTGCAGGCTTCTGTCAACATCCTGACATCGTCATGCTTCCCACGACATCCAAGCAATAAATAAGGATTGAAAGGGGTTTGGGTAGGGTACTTGAGTTGATAAGATCCTGTTAAAAGTCAATTGGCTGATTATCAAATTTTTACCTTTACTATCAGAAAATTATATCATGCAGAAGCGAATCCTATTTCTTTTCCTTGCCATCGCAATAAGTTCGGTTACCATGGCGCAAAAACAACTCGCCACCGCCGACCAGGCTGCTCAGGATAAGATCGAATGGAAGAGTTGGGAAGAAGCAGCAGCAGCCAATGCCGAGGATCCCAGAAAAATTCTCGTGGACGTATACACGGATTGGTGCGGCTGGTGCAAAGTGATGGACCGCAAGACCTTTACCGATCCCGACATTGTGAGCTACATCAATGATAATTTTCACGCGGTGAAGCTCAATGCTGAGCAGAAGGAACCCATCACCTGGCAGGGGTATGAGTTTAAATGGGTTGCGGGAGGCCGCAATGGTGTGCATACGCTGGCGTATTCCCTGCTGGACAAGCAAATGTCTTATCCTCAATTTGTGCTGCTTGATGAGGAATATAAGCG
>JAHQVP010000176.1 GCA_019634275.1 Saprospiraceae bacterium | reverse complement strand
GGAGGCTGCTGCGCTTTTAATGGTGAACCGCGGAGACCCGATGCCTCGCTTTTGCATACGTGCCTTCAAGCCATATGATGCACCCACCAGCTGCTGGAGTGCACGGTCGGTCTTGTGATCCTTGTATGTAATGTTAGCCAGCACAATGACAAGAACAGGAAATGACAGGTATGGTTGAAGAGGAAGGCTTATGCGATCATTCCAGTTTTACCCTTATGCTTAGTCCGGTTTGGCTGAGGTGACGTATTTCCAGGAAAACAGCCAGTGGACAAATGTCCTTCATGTCTAGGGTAATGGGGGTGGCGGCTTGGTCGATTTGTTGAAGGGATTGACCATCATTGTCCAACAGCTGTATGTGATAGTTGCCAACGGTTCCTTCTATGATAAGCGTAGTTGAATCTTCTGTGTCTGTGATGTCGATGTTATTCTCTGATAGATGGAATTGCAAACACATGCGCCGATCCCAATATTCGTGTGCTCCGATGTCGAATCCATCATCTTGAGGTCTTGGTATTCCCCTGATGTCCACATCAAAGGGTGTGCTCAACGAGATACCTTGATCCACCGCAACGCTTTCATCCTTGAGACGTAAGTCGCCACCTGCGTAGTCAACGAACAGTTCGGTGGGTCCGGCGGCGAGCAAGGAGTTTTGATCCAGCCCCAAGTTTTGCCAATCCATCAAACTAATGGAGCTGCCATCACCCATGGCGCTCATCTTATCCATCAAGATGTTGTGGTCAGAGGAGAACATATTGATTCCTTCAGTGGCAATGCATCCTCTCCAGGAATGGAGATTGAGAACAATGTTGTTGCTGATTTCTGTATTGAGGTGCGCCCCATCTCGCAGCAAGATGCCCCAGCGTCCATCGCTTGGTACCACGATCGTATTGTGATGGATTTTTGCTCCTTGGGTGACCATCGCTCCATCTTGTTGAAAGCAAGCGATCCCCTGTGCGAAGTGATTATTGAAAATGACATTGTTGTAAACAACGGGGTCGATGCAACCGTCCATGTTGATGCCGGCCGCCTGATTGTTGTCATAGATGATGTTGCCGTAAATGATGGCATCCGAAATCAACCCATCGCCACCGGCTGAAAGGTCGCCATTCAGATGTATGCCAATGTTGTTGTTGTCGTGACAAACATTGAAACGAATGATCGGGCGATCAGAACTGTTGGATACGTAAATTCCATGCTCCTGGACTGCGTTTGAACAGATGTTGTTTTCAATTAGGACATCGTTGGTGAAACCGGTAAAAATACCGCGTTCGTCATTGCGGTCACAAAAACAATTCCTTACTGTGCAATGATTGGACAAGACTAGCCTAATTCCATTTCCTCCACTGGTCATTCCAACTACTTCGAAGCCGTTCACTTCAATGTAATCGGCGTTTTCAATGTTGATGCCATCTTGACGAATGGGACCACGACTGTCGATGATGACATCGCGTGCTGGCGCCAGAAATACTATGGGAGAGGCTGCAGTGCCGTCGACTCCACGCAAGTCAAAGCCCGCATAGGAGCCTGCTCTAACGATTACCGTATCACCGGCCGCTACGAGATCGACGGCAGTTTGAATGGTGAGGAAGGCCTCTGGATCGGAAAGTCCGGTATTGAGATCATTTCCATCCGATCGGACATAGTAATTGGTGGCGGACAAGGAACAGACCAATGGCCACAAGAAAAGAATGGGGTAAATAAAACGGTATCGCATGAGCACTCAATTGAGGATTGAGAGTGTCGCGTCATAATAATACGATGAAGCAGGACATTTATTCCCCTTATTTGGGGAGATACCTACTTTGTCTCTCTTAAATCCTTGAGAAAATCAATGTACATCGGTACTCCTGCATGATCGGCTCTTGCTTGCGCCAGTTGGAGTGCCGTTCTGCCAGAGTCTTTTTGAAGAACATCATGATCATGGAATCCAAAAGTCAGGAATACCCGTGCCATGGATATCATGTCTTCACCTGTAGATAAAGGAGCTTTATGTCCATAGTTGCTTGGCCAACAAAAATGCTCGGCCAATTGATGAAATGGCATGAGGGCATGGTCATCCCGAATGGCGCCCAGAGCATTGGAGGTCTCTAAAGAGGACAATAGGTTGTGCACAATCTGGCGATAGTCGTCGGCACTTCCATCTCGATTATGACTTGTGATCGCATTTTTGATGGCAGAGAGGGCAGTGGTGCTTGTGAGGAGTTCCCGATGGACCTCGAGAATACGGTTCATGATGGACGGGTAACCAAACCACGATGAAGCGTAAACTGCGTTTTCGAAGATCGTGCAATCAGGATAAGATAGTGGAGGACTTCTCAAGCCTGGATTTGCCAGCAGCAGATCCTGGATCAAGGCATCTTGATTTGTTCTGACCAAGGCTGCAATGGTTGGGATGGCTCCCTGCCCAACAACTCTCCTGCATGCTTGAATGGCAGGCGGTTGCACGCCTGGAGAAGGGGGTAGATCAAGTCCCTCCTCCAGGTACTCTCGATATGCATATCGGACAATCTCTGTGTCGGCTCCCGCTTCATGTGCCTGATACCACAGCCGGTCTATCATCCCATGATCGCAGTACGGATAGGCATGCACGCTTGCACCGTGGTCCAGCAGGAGATTTAACATCGGATAATCATGACGATGCACGGCATGGCAAAGAGGCATTCCAAACTCTCGTTGGTCAAGAGTGGGCTTTTGGCATTGGGATCTGCCCCATGTTGCAGCAGTATCTCGGCCACTTCATATCGCCCGTGTAGGCATGCTTGCGTGAGCGCAAACCCTTCCGTGTGTGCGTCTCTATTGGCCAGTGGTCGCAAATCTCAGTATGCAAGAGACTTATTAGCTTCCAGCATTCGAACAACTGCATTGGGCTTTCCTTCTTGAACGGCTGCCAGGAAATCGGAAGTGGCATGCATAGATTTGATCGACTTTGGTGGAGGTAAGATATCAAAGCTTTTTTCTTGTTGTCCAGCAGGAAACATATTTTCGAACCGCTTCATGTCGCCGAAAAAGGAAGGCATAGGTGTAAAATCACAAATCATGGAATCCAGTTTTCTGACGGCCGTTCTCTTACCCGCTTCATTGTTTATCATTATGTTGGGCATGGGCCTTTCTTTGGTTGTCGACGACTTTAAGCGGATCGTCCTGCATCCTAAGGCGGTTCTATTGGGCCTGGTGAATCAATTGATCGTCTTGCCATTGATCGCTTTTGGGATAACAATCGCCATGAATCTGCCGACGGAACTGGCCATCGGGATGATGCTACTGGCATCCTGCCCAGGAGGGGTGACCTCCAACCTGATCAGTCATGTCTCCAGGGGAGATACGGCACTTTCTATAAGCCTCACGGCGGTCAGTAGTTTCATCACCTTGCTGACCATACCGCTTTATGTGGGTTTTGCGTTTCGGTACTTTAGTGAAGCCGGCCATGTTGTGGATGTGGATGAGGCTGGTATGATCTTACAAATTTTAGTGATTGTGATCATTCCGGTCATGTTAGGCATGTTGATCAGAAAGAAGCGAGAGGCTTTTGCACTAAGGATGGATAAACCGGTGAGGATAATCTCGACAGTCTTGTTCGTGCTGATCCTGCTTTCGATCATCATCTCTGAGCGTGAACTCATTTGGTCTTCTCTCGCTGATGTTGGTTTGGCAACTGGCACCTTAAATGTGATCACCATGTTAATCGGTTACTTCAGCGCCCGGGCATTCCGTTTGGACCTTAGACAAGCCATTACGATAGCGATCGAGTCCGGCATTCAAAATGGTACTCTGGCCATCGTGATGGCTACCACCGTATTGGCCAATGCTGCATTGTCAATTCCGGCTGCCGTTTATGGTCTATTGATGTTCGTCACCGGTGGATTCATGATGTACTATTTTGGACGCAAGGGGGGCATGGAAGAAGGCACTTCCGCATGAAGCCTGGTGCTAATTTGTATTGCTCTGTCGGGAGGTATTGATTGTGTTTCCAAGATTTGCTCTATCGAAAGTCCAACTAGACTTCTTCAAGAGGGTCGACATGAGGGAAAGGAAGCTCGGGTTGTCTGACTTGCAGGAATGCACAGAGGGGCTCCCATTCATCGCCGTCACAAATGTTCAGAATCAGTAGTTTCTCCTGGCGGTTTTGAAAATATGAGAGTACAGAACTGTGGTGTTTTTCCCGTTCTTGCCGCCATGCCTTTACATTGATTTCAAGCCAAGAGTGCTTTGCTCCTTGGAGATTTTTCGCTCGATTTCTCAGCACATGACGCCTTCTGCTGTTTATCCAATCTTGTTCATTTCTAAAAGTCAGAATGAACACTGCTTCCGGGTACTGGCGATCAAGTTCTTTATAATTCTCGACGATACTTCGTACATCAGTGTATGCTTCAAAGGGCAGACGCTTTGCTTTGTCAATCAGCTTTTGAGTTTCGTTCGAGAAAGAATCACTTTCCCAATGACAGCTATTGTACCCGAGCATGGTCAGTGCAAAATGTAAGCTTGTGGTCCCGGTCTTATTCATGCCGATCGCGAAAACGGGCCTCCGTGCGTGCTTAGGAAGCGCTTTTCTTTGCCATTTATCAAAGACACCTAATTTGGCTAATACGGGTACGATGGAATAAGAATTATCCGATTCTATGTTCTTTCGTTGAAGTAAAATGGGTTTTGAAGTGGCAAAGACCCTTAAATTCTCAAATTGGAGATTAAGCCATAAATCAATCGGCCCATGTACGGGCAGGGCCCCAAGTAATTTTCGAGCTCCTGCTTGCGAGACTACATATCCCGACGTCCACCAAAGGCCTTTCTTGGGGATGAAGAGCATCCTAGAGAAAGGATCTTTGGAGACACCACTATCTACTTCACGATAAGAAAAATAGAGTAAGTCAAAGTCTCTTTCTGATCCTGAGTCTCGCAGCTCGTTAAACGCACGATTTGCCATTCTGGCAAAACCACTGACCGGAAAGACATCATCTTCGATTATTAATACGCAGCCCCAATTATTCGATACTATTTTTTTCCATACGTTGATGTGGGAAAGCGCACAAGCAACTTCATTCTGTGTCATGGTAATGGGGATCCTTTTACCCTTGATAAAAGGCGCAACTTGGGGAATCGGATCAACACGGAAGTGTTCTTGTAAGGAATATTCCACTGAAACTCCTGAAGGATTAGAGGAGGATAATCCTTTGTCGTTTACATCGACTGCCGGCATTCTGTGCAAAAAATCACCAATATTCTGTGAATTTTCCAGTTGAAGACTACCTAATTCTCGTTTTACT
>JAHQVP010000175.1 GCA_019634275.1 Saprospiraceae bacterium | reverse complement strand
GCCCACATGATCAACACCTTCGAGTGGAAGTAGCTCCACTAAAGTGACCATCTGGTACATATTAAACCACTAGATTATTCGCCAGCCTCTACCCCACTTTCGGCGGCAATCTCGGCGTCCTCTTCGACGACGCCATGGATTTTTGCCTTTACAGCTGCTTCAATCTCCTCGGCAACTTCCGGATTGTCCAGCAAGAATTGCTTAGCAGCATCCCGACCTTGGGCGATCTTAGTGCCCTGATAGGAGTACCAGGAACCGCTTTTTTTGACCACTTCCTTCTCGACTCCTAGATCGATAATCTCGCCGACTTTGCTGATGCCGGCACCATACATAATGTCGAACATGGCAATGCGAAATGGCGGTGCCAATTTGTTCTTGACCACTTTGACCTTGACCAGATTGCCAACGATGTTTCCTTCGCGGTCCTTGATCGGCGAGCCCGATCGACGAATATCAAGGCGTACAGAGGCATAGAATTTCAATGCATTTCCACCGGTAGTTGTTTCAGGGTTTCCAAACATGACTCCAATCTTCTCTCGGAGCTGGTTGATAAATATGCAGCAGCAACCTGTACGACCTATCGTCCCGGTCAGTTTTCGCATCGCCTGCGACATGAGACGCGCCTGCAGACCCATTTTGGAATCGCCCATCTCCCCTTCTATCTCTGCACGTGGAACCAATGCCGCGACACTGTCTATGACAATGATGTCGATGGCTCCAGAACGAATGAGATTTTCTGCTATCTCCAGGGCTTGTTCTCCATTATCAGGCTGTGAGATCAGCAGATTTTCGGTATCGACACCCAGTTTTTCAGCATAATGGCGATCGAAAGCATGCTCCGCGTCAATAAATGCGGCGATGCCGCCCATTTTTTGACACTCTGCAATGGCATGTATGGCAAGAGTCGTCTTACCAGAGGATTCTGGTCCATAGATTTCGACCACGCGACCACGCGGAAATCCATTGATGCCCAACGCAAGATCAAGGCCAAGGGAACCACTCGAAATGGCATCGGCTTCTACCACTTGCTGGTCTCCCAGCTTCATGACAGTTCCTTTTCCATATGTCTTTTCCAGCCGATCAACAGTCAGTTGGAGTGCCTTTAGTTTTGCGTCTCGATCGCTCATAGCGTGTAGTATTAAATGAGAACAAATATAAAATTTCTATGTATATATTTTGCTGGCTATCTCGTTGATTACCAGACAAAAAAAACCCCTGTAGGCGATCCTACAGGGGCGGAAATTTTCCAATCTTTTGCCTCAATTCCAGTGAGCAGCAATTGCCGTCTTCCTGCTAAATTCCAGGATGCGATCAATGCTTGACTGCGAAGGTGCGAAACTTACCTTAGGCAAGTGTTTTTGAGCTTTCTGCAGAGCTGCGTAATCCCGTTGGGATTCCCCCTCTGTATCCAACTCCGCCACAACGCTGGTGCAAGCATCTTTGGGCAGATCACCGTACATAAACTGGATGAGGTCATTTTGAGTACAGTTTCGTGTCATATAGTAAATTTTGGTTTAAATAACTGCCTACTAAACCTAACGAGATCTTTCTTTATTGCCTTGATTACGAAGTGACTATGTTAAAATGAGCCAGCATGGAAGTTGCTGAATTCAGATTCAATCAAATTGTTCTCTAGTCTGCGGTGGCGGTACGAAACCATTTTTGTGTTCGATAGAGACCCGTCCAATGCTTGCCCCGTACACGCAAAACATCGCCACCTTCTTCAAGCCAGATGATGCATCGATAGACATTGCCCGTTTCGGGATCCAGAATTTTGCCCGAATTCCATCGATCGCCATCCTTTTCCATCCCTTGTATGATGACCATGCCTTGGATAGGCTTCTCGTGGTTGGAGCCCTTACAGGCATCACAGAGCGTATTGGGATCATCCTGAAGGAGCTTTTTGACGGTGCCGTACAACAAGGCATCTTTTGAGGAGATCTCCACGATGGATCGAGTCTCTCCAGATACATCATCAACCGTTTTCCAAAAACCGACTGGGGACTGACCCACCAGAGGTAAGTAGGTCAGAAGGAATATGCTTAAAACCAATGCTCTCATATGTCAATGTCTGCCTCCGGCATTTCTTCCGCAGGGATCCATAATTTGTTTCTAAAGTCTAGAACGCGATTATTGGCGACTTCTGTTCCCTCTGCCTCGAGAAGTTCTTGCATTCGGCTCGGGGGCCGAAACTGGTGTCTTCCCGACAAGTGGCCTGCATGGTTAACTACTCGAAATGCCGGAAGATCCATGCCTGTGAAGCTTTGGCGCAACGCATACCCAACCATACGCGCTGATCCCAGGGCCAGGTAATCTGCAATCGCCCCGTAAGTGGTGACTCTCCCTCTTGGGATCTCCTTTACCACTGCGTACACCCATTCGTAGTATAACTTCCCTTGGTTCTTACTCATGTTTTTCTAATCCACCCGATTAAGATATATAGTTTTCATAGCTACTTTAGCAGATTCACTGACCATTTAATGATTGCATGGAGGTCATAGCTAGAGACATTCATAATCTTACCGATGCCCGCTATTTTGCTGCCAAGATGGTCGATTATTTGGTGGTTTCAAAAACACTTTGTTCGGTTGAATCCATTCCTGTGATCAAGGAATTAAAGGGATGGGTAGATGGAGTGGATTGGGTGTGTGAGGTTGGACAGAATCGGGATGAATTGGCATTTATTCTCCAGGAAACAAAGATCGAGTATGGTCTACTGACACCAGATCTCCGCCTTGATGCTATGTTCCCACAGGGCGTCTTCTACGATGTGGACAACCTTCAAAACCCCCATGAGCCTGAGGCGCGTCTTATTATTCGGGATCTTGCCTTGCTTCCGAATCTTGGCCAGGCTCTTGTCTATTACCAGATTGACAGCGTAAATCAGCTGAGGGGTTTGGACGATAAGAGGCTTGCTGGCATTGTAGTGAGTGGATCCAATGAGCTTAAGACAGGATTAAAGGACTTTGACCACCTGGAGCTTATCTTCGATTACCTCGAAGAGGTGAATCACTAGCATCTACTGGCCCTGCAGCAACGCCTTAACGATGGTTGCGATTTCTTTGCCATCTGCCCGGCCAGCAGCCTTAGCATTGGCTAAGCCCATCACCCTCCCCATATCTTTCATGGAAGTGGCACCCACTTCTTCTACAATGTCCTTGATCATCTGATTGAGCTCAGATGCTTCTAACTTTGCAGGCAGATATCGCTCCAGGACTTCAATCTCCTCTCTTTCAACTGCTGCAAGGTCCTCACGATTTTGCTTTTCATAGATGTCCAGTGACTCTTTTCGTTGCTTTACCAGCTTCTGGGCAATCTTGATGTATTCATCTGCGCTGATATCCGTCCCGGATCCATCCGTCTTGCGTACAAGAATAGCCGCCTTTAAAGCGCGGATTCCACGTAGGGACGCCTGATCCTTCTCTTTCATCGCACCCTTGAGGTCCTGCATAAGTTGCTCTTCGAATGTCATAGTGTCTCTGTATTACGCTGTAAAGATCGACTTAATTCGATAAACTCCGCTACAGAGAGTTGTTCCGCTCGTCTTGTTAGTAGTGTAGCCGGGACTTTGGCCCGATTTTCTGCTAGCACGGATTGAAGTGCATTGCGCAACATTTTCCTACGCTGTCCAAAAGCAAGTTTTACGACTTTGCGAAAAAACTTTTCATCTGTGAGTCCCATCTCCACCGTAGGTTTCCGTACACAACGGATGATGCTGGATTGCACCTTGGGAGGAGGAGTAAAGGCACCCGGTTGCAGGTGAAAAAGCACTTCGACCTCATAGAAAGCCTGCAATAAAACACTCAATATCCCATACTGACGACCCCCATGTTCAGCGGCCAGACGCATCGCCACCTCTTTTTGAAACATCCCCACCATCTGGGGAATCGATTGCTTATTGTCCAGCATCTTGAAGACAATCTGACTGCTTATGTTGTAGGGAAAATTTCCGATAAGATGAAATGAGTCTCCCTTAGTGAGCTTCGCCAAATTTGCTTTTAAGAAGTCGATTTCTATAATGTGGGCTTGACTAAACTTCTGCTGCAGAAACGGGATCAAGGAGCGATCTTTCTCAATCAGAATGAGCGCTTCTGATCGCTCGACAAGTTGATCGGTCAGTATGCCGCGCCCCGGACCCACTTCGACTATGGATTCGACCCCTTCTTGTTGTACAAGAGCTTCAACGATGCGGCTCGCAATCCTAGGGTTGGTAAGAAAATGCTGACCAAGTGATTTTTTTGCCCTCATGCCTGAAATAAAAATATCATACTTTCTTCTCTATCTTGTGGCCGCTTCAAAAAAGCGCTTATGAAGCCCATCATAGCTATTTCGATAGGGGATATAAACGGAATAGGACCGGAAATCGTGATCAAGACGCTTGCTGATCAACGCATTTTGGACCTCTGTATTCCCGTGATCTACGCTTCCTCAAAGGTAATCGCCTATCATAAAAACATCGTTAAGCCAGAAAAATTCGATTTTCAGAGCATTCGAGACCTCGAAAACCCAAGAACAGACCGCATTAATGTGGTAAATGTGTGGACGGAGGACATCAACATTGAATTAGGAACCGGCAGCGAGGACAGTGGAAAGTTTGCCTACATCTCGTTAGACAGGGCTACTCAAGATGTCAAGGAAGGACTTGCCGATGCGTTGGTGACGGCTCCCTTCAATAAGCACATCATGGACTCGGCAGGCTTTCCGTATGCTGGACATACTGAGTATTTGGAGGCCCAGTGTCAGGAGCCCTCCCTGATGTTCATGGTAAGCGATGATTTGCGTATCGGTGTGGCGACCAACCATATTCCGGTGGCCGAGGTCGCTCCCACGCTAACCAAGGCATTGGTCTTGAAAAAGACCAAGATCATGCTCAAAAGCTTGTCGCAAGATTTTGGTATCGCAAAACCACGCATTGCCATTCTTGGATTAAATCCCCACGCTGGTGATCAAGGCACGATTGGCGGAGAAGAAGATGAACTTATTCGCCCCGTAGTATCCGAGCTCTCCCGAAAGGGACACTTGGTGACGGGTCCTCATGCAGCGGATGGCTTTTTTGGCGTCGGTAATCAGAACAAAGTGGATGGAATCCTCGCTATGTACCATGATCAGGGATTGATCCCTTTCAAAACACTGTCTTTCGGACGAGGTGTAAATTATACTGCCGGCTTGCCGATCGTACGTACGTCTCCTGATCACGGCACAGGATTTAATATTGCGGGTCGCAATCTTGCGGAACCGGATTCCTTCCGTCAGGCGTTATTCATGGCGATTGATGTAGTGAGAAGCAGAAGCGAGTATGTACAAGCAGAAGACAAACTAGCACGAGAAACGCTTGTGGAAGATACCGGAGAGGACGAATCAATAGAACAAATAACCGAACAAGTCGAATAATATAAAGTACACGGGATATGGCCACCAAAAGAAAGAAGACGCGGTACAACAAGAAGGAGTTGGCGGAGTTTGACAAACTCTTGGATGCTAAACTTGCCAAGGCGACACAACAGTTGGAGTTTTATCTCAAACAGATGGCAGATTACGCAGATAATCCAGATGCCAAGGTTAGAGGATTAGATGACGGCATCGGCACTGCAGAAAATGAGCGATTGAGCATCATGGCGGGTCGGCAGCGGAAACTGATCCAGCATCTCGAAAATGCAAAGTTGCGCATTAAGAATAATGCATATGGGATTTGCCGAGAGACGGGAGAACTAATTTCTGCAGAGCGATTGCGCGCGGTCCCGCACGCCACACTGAGCATAAAGGCCAAACAAGGGCAGGTCAGAAGATAGTTGCTTCACCGCTCACAATCTAAATGAAGTAGAACATTGCTTAAAGAACCTAAACATCGCCTGGTCATTCTGATCGTTGTTGTGGTGCTCATACTGGATCAAATGCTTAAGATCTGGGTGAAGACCAACATGGAATATGGTGAGCAGTTTTCTTTATTTGGAACCTGGGGGTACATTCACTTCGTTGAAAATCCTGGTATGGCCTTCGGGCTAAAATTTGGCGGGAAAACAGGCAAACTACTCCTAAGTCTCTTTCGCATTGGGGCTGTTGCTCTCTTGATCTACTACATACGACAACTTATTAAAACAGGCCAACCGAAAGGAGTACTGGTATGTTTTTCACTGATTCTCGCTGGTGCTATAGGCAACATTGTGGACAGTGCCTTTTATGGGTTGGTGTTTTCGGAGTCTTCCTATCATGGCGGACTAGCTGAAATGTTCCCTGAAGGGGGAGGATACGGTCAGTTTTTGCATGGCAAAGTGGTAGATATGCTATACTTTCCAATGGTAGATACCCACTGGCCCGATTGGATGCCTTTTTGGGGGGGCGATCGATTTCAATTCTTTAAACCGGTTTTTAATATTGCTGACTCCGCCATAACAACCGGCATATTTAGCCTCTTGCTTTTTCAGAGGCAGTTCTTTAAGGACGAGGACACTGCTAAGCCTACAATCGAGGAGAGTAGTGCGACGGCAGCCATCTTAGAAGAAGAGTGAGACAGGCCAGGGCCTCTGGCATTCCACGAAGGTGATTTGGAGTTTTTCCAAATAAGTTGCTGAAGAGGAAGTTATTGGGGAGTAAGTAATTCCATGCGTCTTGCTATGTGCATAAACCTACGGATAGGAGCCACCAGTGGGCAAATCCCATCAGGACGAAAAGAGGATTCTCTAAGCGCGCCCGTAGAAGTTGTCTATCGCTCGCTCGGCCAGTTCCACTACGCCATAGTCGATGCTATAGTGAATATACTTGCCCTCCCGTTCCGCATGGACAATTCCAGCCAAGCGTAAGATTCGTAGGTGCTGCGAGGTAATGGATTGCTCGATCTTTAAGCTGTGGTAAATCTTGTTGACGTTTATGCGATGATTCCGATCTATGAACTCCAAAATTCGGAGTCGTAGAGGATGCGCAAGCGCCCGAGCAATTTCACACGATTTAGTGAGCTGCTCTTGATTGAACGTAACCTTAGTACGGTTCATAAGAGTAGTTTTCTTTTGATAAAAAGCCTTAGTCGAAACAAATATGCATTAAAAAAAATTTATATACAAAGATTATATATAAAAAAAAGTCGTCATATGTATGACGACTTCCAGATTGTACTACTTTTTAGAACAGGTTTGCAGAAAAACTCTAAGTAAAAACGTATAAAACCTTGATACTATAGAATTAATGTAAGTCTACTATCAAATAGCGAGTTCTTCAACAAGTTTCGAAATCTGAGTAAGTCTCTCCTTATCCAATGAATAATAGAT
>JAHQVP010000174.1 GCA_019634275.1 Saprospiraceae bacterium | reverse complement strand
TTCCCTAGTTAATACTGCTGCTCCTGCTCCATCGCCAAAAATAACCGTAACTCCTCGACCTCGAGTAGATCGTTCTAATCCACCTGAATGATTTTCGCTACCAATCACCAGCACATTTTTGTACATGCCGGTTTTCACAAATTGATCGGCAACGGAAAGGCCGTAGACAAAACCCGAACATTGATTACGGATGTCCAGTGCTCCCACCTCGGTCGAGGTGATGCCCAGCTCCCGTTGTACCAGTACGCCACAGCCGGGAAAATAGAAATCAGGACTGAGGGTGGCAAAGATGATGAAATCTACATCTTCCTTATCGATGCCTGCATCTTGGATGGCAGCGCGGGCCGCTTCCGCACCCATGGTCGTTGTGGTTTCTTTGTGTTTGGTGGCGAAGCGACGCTCGTGAATGCCAGTGCGTTCGACAATCCACTCGTGTGTGGTTTCCATGACCGCTTCCAGTTCGGAATTGGTGACCACCGTTTCGGGGACATAATGCCCCAATCCTGCAATTTTAGTACGTAGCATGCATTAGAGTTTCGAAGAGAAATATAGGGATATCTCGTAAGAACAAACCTAGGGGACAATTCAAAAGGAACCGCTCCTGGCAAATATGCGGTCGATCCGAAAGGAACCTAGCGGTTATTAGGTCTTTTGTTTTTTCTTCTTGGCCGCAGGGAAAAGAACGTTATTGAGAATCAATCGATACCCGGGCGAATTGGGATGTAGACTCAAGTCAGTATCTGGATCTCCTACAAAGTGTTGGTAATCTTCGGGATCATGTCCCCCGTAGAACGACCACTGCCCTTTAAACATAGTGCCATGAATGTACTTGACCTCATTGGCAGGCTTAGTCTCACCCAACACCAGGACATTGGATTTGACCTGGGCCTTACGGTAAGAGGTAGCCTGTCCCATAAATCCCTTGACAGTACGGGTGTGGTTTTGTGTCAACATGGTTGGAACGGGGTCCCACTTTGCAGAAAAATCAAACAAGGTGAAGTAATCCGTCTGCGGGGTTACTTTTCTGGTCCGGTTATCAATACTGCTGTGTTCGTAAACCAGAGGATTTTTAATCAAAGAGAAGTTCTCGAAAGCAAAGGTCTTACTGTAGTCCAGTTTTTCTTGCGCTTTTGGATCAGCTGGATCTCCATCATAGATGTCTGCACAGATGTCTAGCCCCTCGGCAGCCAAGGCAATCTCATAAGTGTCGGTGGCGGAGCACATAGCAAACATAAAGCCACCGCCGATCACATACTCTTTGATCTTCTTCGCAACCGCCAGTTTGAGTTGGGAGACTTTGGCGAATCCATGTTCGGCCGCCAATTTTTCCATTTTCTTCTGATTTTCCCTATACCAGGCAAAGGCATGGTAAGAGCGATAAAACTTGCCATACTGGCCTGTAAAATCTTCGTGATGCAGGTGTAACCAATCGTACTGAGCCAGTTCCTCATTGAGTACTTCAGTGTCATATACCGTCTCATATGGAATCTCAGCATAGGTCAGCACCATGGTGACTGCATCGTCCCAAGGCTGTACTTCTTCGCCTTTTGCGTTGAAATCTGGGGTATATACCGCAATCTTTGGCGCCGTTTCCAATTTGATCGCATCCATGTTGGCCTCCGGATTGGAGATTTCCGTCAGAATGTTGTTAAATCGTCCATCCGGAATTACCTGAAACGAAATTCCTCGAGTTCGACATTCGCTTTCAAAGACCGTATTGTGTTTAAAAGCAAAACTGCCCCCCTGATAGTTCAGCAGCCACCAGGTCTCTGCTCCCTTGTCCAATACCCAATATGCGATGCCGTACGATTTGAGGTGGTCTTTCTGGCCTTCATCCATGGGAATCAGGATATATGCAGCCTGCAGTTGACCCGCCAACAGAAGCAGTATCGCCAATGCCATTACCTTTTGCATCACTTTGAGCATTTGATTTGTTTTTGTACTAAACGCTGTCTATAGAAATAAAGTTACCTGAGGTCATCGAATAAACCCAACTTTTGTCGTTGTATTGCTTTGTGGCATCCTTGGCTTGTTCAGCTAATGGATTACTACATTTGCATATTAAGCAGTTGACTCAGTGAATAACATAGACATACAGTATCCTGCACCATTCATTTTGCTATGTGCAGCATTGGGTTTGGCCGTGGCAGTCATCCTCTATTTCCGCAATGCAAGATTGAACGAAAAGGCACCGCTCGCTGTATGGGGACTGGCATTCTTGCGTTTCCTTGCAGTGACTTTGCTGGCCCTGTTGCTGCTTTCTCCTGTACTCAAAGAGAAATCACAAGAATTGGAGCGTCCCATTGTCGTGGCCGCTATGGATCAGTCCGGGTCAGTCTTAATGGAGATGGACAGCAATCGTCTGCGCTCCTTCGAATCGGCGTGGGAACAGTCTCTATCGGATCTTGCAGATAAGTATGATGTAATTTCTCTCAGTTTTGGGGAGGAGGTCAGGCCATTCGCTGGATTTGAATATGGAGATCAGTCCAGCAACCTTTCTGCTGTATTGGAGCATGTTGGTGACCTATATGGAGATCAAAACCTGGGCGCTATTCTGTTGGCATCAGATGGCATCTACAATGAAGGCAAAGATCCGCGCTATGCAGAATACAGCATTACGGCGCCTGTTTTTACCTTGGCGTTGGGCGATACTACGCCTGATCGGGATTTGACCATTAGGCAAGTATACAGCAATAACATTGCCTATTTGGGAGACCGTACTGCGATTCAGGTCGACGTGGCAGGATATAACATGGATGCAAGAAATGTCACCGTTTCTGTCAGCAAAATCGGCAACGAAGGCAGCACATTGGTGGAGCGAAAGTCGGGAAGAATCCAGGGGCTCGATTTTTTCCGAACATGGGAATTTGATCTGCCTCAGGAGGCTGTTGGTTTGCAGCAGTATCGTGTCACGATATCTAATCTGGAAGGCGAGCGCACGTATCGCAACAACCGCAAGGATTTCTATGTGGACGTGATCGACGCAAGGCAAAAGATTCTTGTCCTTTACGATTTCGTGCATCCCGATGTAGCAGCCATCAAGTCCAGCCTGGAACAGAATAAAAACTATCAGGTAATTACCAGTCGCTTCAAGGACCTGAAGGACCCCATTGAGGAGTTTGACGTCGTGATTCTTCATCAGCTTCCGGGCAATCGCACCAACGTGGCCCCCTTTCTCAAGCGTCTTGATGCATTGGAAATGCCTCGCATATTTGTTGTAGGAGCAGGATCCAATGCTCGCTTGTTTAATGCGGCTCAAGAGGTAGTGGCTTATACCCCAAAGAGTCGAGCTACTAATGAAGTTCAAGCGGTCGTCAACGGAGCTTTTGCACCTTTTACCTTACCAGAGGACCTGGAGTTGAAACTGGGACAATTTGCTCCACTTAATGCTCCTTTTGCCGATTACGCTACCAATCCAGCTGCAGAGGTTTTGCTCTATCAGAAGATTGGTAAAGTCGCGACTGAATATCCTCTACTTGCCTTCCGAGATCAGGCCAACATCAAGACGGCTGTCCTTTGTGCAGACGGCATCTGGAAATGGAGGCTATACGATTTTTTGCAACACGACAATCATCAACTTTTTGATGCATTGATGTCAAAGACCCTTCAGTACATTACGGTCAAAGAAGACAAGAGAAAATTTCGGGTGTATCAGAACGATAACCTGTTGACCTCAAACGAAGAAGTATACCTGGAAGCAGAATTGTATAATCAATCGTACGAATTGATTAATGATCCGGATGTTACCATCAAGGTCTACAATGCGTCTGGTGAGGCCTTTGATTATGTTTTTTCGCGCAGAAATCGAGGATACAGCCTCAATGCTGGTCGGTTTTCGACCGGTAATTACCGGTGGGTGGCCGAGTGTACCTACGAAGGCGAGCGCTACGAGGCAGAAGGCCGATTCTCGGTACAGGAAATTCAGAAAGAGGAGTTTAACACCGTTGCAGATCACAATCTCTTAATGGGTGTAGCCTCCGCCGGCAATGGAAGAATGCTGGCGCCAGAAAATCTTCCTACCCTGACTCAAGAGCTCATTGATGGAGATGCTCTGAAGCCGATTTATTATGAGGTGGTTAAGACCCGCAGTGCCATTCACTTGAAGTGGGTTTTCTTCTCTCTGGCCCTGCTCCTGTTTATAGAGTGGTTGGGCAGGAGACTCTTGGGCACCTACTGATTTTTTTAGATGGCTCGCTGATCGGACTTCGGCCAATGCATTTCGCTATTTTGCTCATTCAAATAGGCATGGGATGCAAAAGGATCAGAATGAGGATTTCATGAAGCTGTCGATTTCCAAACTAAAGCACAGGTTGGAAAAGGTCGCACTTGGAGGTGGAACCAAAGCACTCGAAAAACATCATGCCAAAGGTAAAATGAGCGCGAGGGAGCGGTTGGACTACCTGCTCGATGAAGGCCGACCTCGCTTTGAAGTGGGCGCGCTTGCAGCATCGGAAATGTATGAAAGCTACGGAGGGGCGCCGAGTGCAGGAGTGGTGGTCGTCATGGGATATGTGCAGGGTCGTATGGTCGTCGTTGTCGCCAATGATGCTACGGTCAAGGCGGGAGCTTGGTTTCCAATGACGGCAAAGAAGAATCTGCGAGCTCAGGAACTTGCCATGGAAAACCATATACCGATTATCTACTTGGTGGACAGTGCTGGGGTCTTTTTGCCTTTGCAAGATGAGGTCTTTCCGGACTAGGAGCACTTTGGCCGCATTTTTCGACACAATGCACGCATGTCCAGCATGGGCATTTTGCAGATCGCAGCGGTCATGGGCAGTTGTGTAGCTGGAGGTGCATACCTCCCCATTATGTCTGACGAATCGTTAATCGTAGAAGGAACAGGTTCCATTTTTCTGGCAGGGCCATACCTGGTGCAGGCGGCCATCGGGGAGAAGGTGGACAAGGAGACCCTGGGAGGTGCACAAACACAGACGGAGATTTCTGGCATAATCGATCACAAGGTGGAAAGTGACCAGGAGTGTCTCAATAAGATTAAGAAACTGATGGCCGATGTACCTGACCAATTGGCTTTTGCATTCCAGCGCACGCAACCCAAGCCGCCCTTAACCGAAGCCACTCTGTATGAGCATCTGCCAGAGGATCGGTCGAAGCCGTACCCTATGGACGAACTGTTGCATGCTCTGGTAGACGATTCGGATATCGAATGGTACAAGGAAGGTTATGGACAGACCATTTTGTGTGGTTATGCCCGCATTGATGGCTGGTCTGTAGGCATCGTGGCCAATAACCGAGAGGTAGTCAAGAGCAAGTCCGGTGAGATGCAATTTGGAGGAGTGATTTACTCGGATTCTGCCGATAAGGCGGCCCGATTTGTGATGCTTTGCAATCAGAAGAAGATTCCCCTTGTGTTTCTGCACGACGTGTCGGGCTTTATGGTAGGCAAGCGCTCTGAGCATGGAGGCATTATCAAAGACGGGGCAAAGTTGGTCAATGCCGTGAGCAACAGTACGGTACCCAAGATCACCGTGATTGTCGGGAACTCCTATGGAGCAGGAAACTATGCCATGTGTGGAAAAGCATATGATCCCAATGTCATCGTGGCCTGGCCTTCGGCCCGTCTGGCCGTGATGGGGGGAAGCCAGGCAGCCAATGTATTGGCTCAGATTCAGGTGACCAGCAGAGAGCGAAAGGGTGAGACACTGGATGAAAAGACTAAGCAGGATATGATCGATGAGATTAAGGCACGATACGATCATCAGACTACGCCCTATTATGCTGCCGCACGTCTTTGGATAGATGCGATCATCGATCCAAAGGAGACCCGGCAAGTTATCTCATTGGCCATTGAGGCGGCAGGATACGCACCCCTCAAGCCGCAAAACGTTGGCGTATTTCAAGTGTAGACTTGCGCCTAAAATCAAACACATGCAGAAGATATTGATCAAGTCGTTTCATGGCCTTGAAGATGTGGTGGCAGAAGATGCGAGAGCCTTCGGTGCACAAGAAGTGGCGATCGGCCGGAGGTCAGTCAGTGCCCTCGGCGACTTGCAGACCATTTATCGGCTCAATTACGAAAGCCGCACCGCACTCTCCGTCCTGGTAGAGATCAAGACCGGTAAACTGAGGGATGAGTCTTCCTTGTATAAGTTGGTCCAAGAGATCCAATGGTATGAACACTTCGATGTTAGCAAAACCTTTCGCATTGATGCAGTGTGTTTTGGAGATCTCTTCACCAATTCATTGTATGTAGCTCAGTTGTGTAAGGACGCTATTGTCGATCAATTTAGAGCGCGACTGGGAAGGCGCCCCAATGTAAGTCGTGATCCCAATGTTCGAATCAATGTTTTCATAAATCAACAGAAGTGCATCATCTCCATGGATACCAGTGGTGCTTCGTTGTTTAAAAGAGGTTATCGTTTTCACACGGGAGAAGCCCCTCTAAATGAGGTATTGGCCTCGGGGATGATTCGCCTGACGGGTTGGCAGGGGCAAACCCCTC
>JAHQVP010000173.1 GCA_019634275.1 Saprospiraceae bacterium | reverse complement strand
TTAGGCGCCATGCCTCTGCGCTCACGATAGCGACGTGCTATGGTAAAGAACATCCAAGCAAGCAATCCGAAGACAATCAACATGGTGACCACATTCTTGGTCAGCGAAAAGTCATACCATGAGGTGATGCCTCCTCCAAAAATGCCACCATCTGCTGTACTCTTTGCATCAACGTGGTACAGATGACCACCTTGACAAATGTAGGGATGATCCTCGCTGTCCTTAACTACATGAACATCAACTGCTTCTTGTGGAAAGTCGCCATCGGAAATGCGGTGGATCGAACCTCCGACCAATACATACCCCTTGTAGGATTTATGTCCATCCCCATGACCCATAAAATCATAATGGAACTTGTTGGACAAAAAGACATCCCAACCCTGAGAAGGAGCGTATACAATGCAAGGCAGCGGAATGTTCCAAGGACCAATGCTGTACACGTTAGCATCAGAAATGTGATGGAATGCCGTCTTGCCTGGATCAAACTCACCGTGATGGTCAGCATGAGCTCCATCACAGAGATGACTTAGGTCCTCATGATGGCCGTCCTTGGGGTCCGCCTCGGCTGCCTGCAGACTGCTGCTTCCGAGTGCGACGATTAATACAACTATGATGGAAAAAAACCTCAAATCAGTGTACTTGTAAAACTTGAAAAATGGTGTCTTCTCAAATCGACCGCAAAGGTAGAATTTTGGTTGTTTTGGCGAAATCTCTGACTAGGAAATACACGCTTAATTCAAAAAGTTTTCGCCTGATGTGGATTAATTCTGCAATAAGTTGATTTTGGCGGGGCTAGACAGGTGTCGGGAGCATCATCTACAGGTAAAAATCAGCGCCTGATTTGCCCATCAAACCTGCTATTCGGTCCCCCTCAGCTCAAGTATTTGCCTACAATTGGCAGGCGTCGTCCCATCCCAAAAGCCTTCTTTGAGACACGAAGAACGGGAGCGGTCTGGTGTCGCTTGAATTCGTTAATGTTGACCAAACGTAAAATGCGGGCAACCAGATTAGGATCATGCCCCTGAGCGATGATCTCCTGTGGGCCCATTTCTTCCTCAATATAGAGTTGCAGAATTTCATCCAAGATGTCGTAGTCGGGTAAGCTGTCGGAGTCCTTCTGATCAGGACGAAGCTCGGCGCTTGGTGGCTTGTTGATGGAATTAATCGGAATCTCCACCCCATCACGATTGATGAAATGGGCCAGCGTATAGACCTGCATCTTGTACAAATCTCCCAATACACTGAGTCCTCCACACATGTCTCCATACAAGGTACCGTAACCAACTGCCGCTTCACTCTTGTTGGAGGTATTGAGGAGAATGTGCCCAAACTTATTGGACAACGCCATTAAGATCAGGCCCCGACAACGCGCTTGCATATTCTCTTCGGTCACATTAGGAGGAAGTCCAGTGAAAATGGGACCCAGCTGTGATTCGAATGCCTTAAACGGCTCTTCTATGGAGATCGTGGAATGCCTCATGCCCAAATTTTCTGCCAATGCGCGCGCATCCTCTACTGAATGCTGCGAAGAGTAGCGAGAGGGCATTAGCACGCCCCACACATTTTCAGCACCCAAAGCATGCACGGCTATAGCAGCCGTCACCGCAGAATCGATGCCGCCGGACAAGCCCAAGATGGCCTTCGAAAAGCCCAGCTTCCCAAAGTAATCTCGCATGCCCAGGACCAGGGCATCGTGCACTTGCTCGATGGGCTCTCGTTTAAGAGAGGCATGCTCAATGACCCTCAGGTTATCTGAATCCACTACTTCGATGGCCTCCTGAAAGTATGGCATCTCATGACACACGTTGCCTTTTGCATCGACCACTACGGAGCCCCCATCAAAGATGAGTTCTGTTTGTGCTCCCACATTATTGATATAAAATAAGGGCATTTCATACCGAGTGGCATTTTCTTGCACCACCTCAAGCCGCTCTTGATGGTGCTCGGCATGAAATGGCGAAGCACTGATGTTTATCATGAAGTCCGGGCCCTCTTCAACCAACTTGTCCATTGGACAAATGCGGTACAACGGATTTTCGTTGTGTATGTTCCAGATGTCTTCGCAGATGGTTAGCGCAATACGCTTTCCAAATAGTTCGAAGGTGCTGAACGCTGTGGCCGGCTCGAAGTATCGATATTCATCAAAGACATCGTATGTGGGGAGGAGGGCCTTATTTGATTGATGGATGACCTTCCCCTCATACAATACGACGGCGCTGTTGTAAAGATCTTTGCCTTCTACTACTGGGTTAATGGTCGGAGTTCCAACGATGATTGCGATCTCCATGGATGCTTTTGCCAATACATCAAGGGCATCTCCCGCTTTTTGGATGAAATCGTCAAATTCAAGAAAATCTCGAGGGGGGTAGCCACAAAGGGATAATTCTCCAAAGACAATGAGGTCCGCCTCTTGATCTTTTGCCTCCTGGACAGCAGTCATCATTTTGGCCGTGTTGCCATCAAAATCTCCTACCAGGTAATTTAGTTGTGCAAGGGCAATGCGCATGAGCAAATTTACGAAGATCTATCTGGTTGACTTTCGGTCGAGCGCAACTTCTTTTTTTAACTTCACATTTCTCTAAAGTTGCATATGAGTCAATTTGTCGTTTCGGCCAGAAAGTACAGGCCCACCACCTTTTCCGAGGTGGTCGGCCAGGAAAGCGTGACGGAGACACTTAAAAATGCCTTTAGAAATGACAGCTTAGCGCACGCTTTTCTCTTTTGTGGCCCACGGGGTGTGGGCAAAACGTCCTGTGCGCGCATCCTGGCCAAGATGCTTAATTGCACCAATCGAACGCAGGATCAGGAACCATGTGGAACCTGCGAATCCTGCACCACATTCGCTCAGAATGCCTCGCTCAACATCATCGAACTTGACGCAGCCTCGAATAATTCGGTGGAGCACATCCGATCCCTTAATGAGCAAGTACGGTTTCAACCTCAGGCAGGGACCTACAAGGTCTTCATCATTGATGAGGTCCATATGCTGTCGCAAGCTGCCTTCAATGCCTTCCTTAAGACGCTGGAAGAGCCGCCACCATATGCCTTTTTTATCCTGGCCACGACGGAAAAACACAAGATCATCCCAACCATTCTCTCCCGCTGTCAGATTTTTGACTTTAAGCGCATTCAGACAGCAGACATTGTAGCTCATCTCCAACAAATCTGCACATCAGAAGGAATCACAGCCGAAAAGGAAGCCCTACATGAATTGGCCACCAAGTGCGATGGTGCACTAAGAGATGCATTGTCTTTGTTTGATAAGATGGTGAGTTTCGGTGGCAAAAACATCACCTATCAGCAGGTCATTGACAACCTCAACCTGCTTGATTACGAGTACTTTTTCAGAACAACCGATGCCTTAATCACGGAGGACCTGGCAAGCGTCATGCAGATCTTTAATCAAGTTTTGTCCAATGGCTTTGAGGGAGACGCTTTTGTGATCGGACTGGCTCAGCATCTGCGCAACTTGCTGATATGCAAATACCAAGCCCTGACCCATTTGCTCGATCTCTCTGACGGTCAGCATGAGCAGTACCATGCCCAGGCGGCAGCGGTAGAAGAATCCTATCTATTGGGTGCACTCGAATTGCTAAACGACTGCGATGTAGACTATAGGATGGCCAAGAACAAAAGGCTGCATGTGGAGATGGCACTGATCAAGCTGAGCTTTTTAAATCGACGACGGGAAGAAGGCACCTCATTGTCTTCTCCTCCAGCTGTCGTTACTCCCATAGAATCTTCACCAATCAAGCAGGAAAAAGTGGGAGGAGCCAAGGCAGGGAACAGTAGTGTTACTGCCCCTGACAACACCACTTCGGTAAGCTCGATTTCTGAAGATGAAGTGACTAACGCCACCACTGCACACCAGCCCGAGGCCAAATCGGATGCTGAGGTGAGCAGCAAAGCCAATGCTGATGCTGCAAGTGCTCCCAAAGGCCACCTGGATGTGGCCGGCTTGGGTTCTCTAGATGATTTGGTGGCCACGGTAAGAGATGAGCAAATCAAGAAACAGGAAGCCGTCTCTAAGGTAATCTCACTGGATGACGTCCAACATGTATGGGATCATTACATCGAGCAGCAGAACTCTCCCACCGTTAGTTCTGTGTTAGGGTCTACCGAATTGATGGTCAAGGACAATGCCATCGTGGCCAAAGTAGGCTCCACCATTTCCAAGAACATCATCTTGCAAGAACTACAACTAATTGAAAAACTACGGGAGGATTTGGGTGTACCACTCCTGCGCATATCGATTGAGATTGATCCTAATCAGTCCAATCAAGACCGCCCAAAAACCATGACCGTCAAAGAAAAATTTGAATACCTCTGTTCCGTCAACCCCAATTTCAGAGACTTTTCGAGCGAATTTGGATTAAAACCAGATCATGTTTAGTTTGTTGATACCATTCAGGTACAATCGGCCAATTAATGATTAGCCATGAGTAATTCGGGAATTTGGTTCTTACAGAACATCGACGCCACTGAAATTTTTTGCCCTACCAAGATGGCACACCACGATGGCGACAAGCACAACCAACGTGTATTTAAGAAAGGCGAGTCCATCTACCTGCCGGAGGATGAGGCCAATAAGATCTACTTCATTCAACAAGGACGCGTAAAGATCAGATCGCAGGGAGGCGACGACAAAGAAATCATCAAGGCCGTGTTGGGCAAAGGAGAGATCTTTGGCGAAATGGCACTGATTAAGGATGATGTACGTCGAGATCAAGCTGTGGCCATGGAGGAAACATCCTTGTGCATTGTTGACAAAGACGACATCAACTCGCTTATGCCATCCCGTAATGGCTTGCAAAACTTCTTCCTTAATCTTTTTGGTGCACGCATCTTGGAGATGGAGAACCGTCTGGAGTCGCTGGTCTTTAAAGATTCTCGCAGCCGCATCGTTCATTTCCTGCTCGAGTTGGCTGACAAAAAAGGAGAAGCAGTCGGCTTTGAGACCGTCGTACGTAAGTTCTTAACGCATCAGGAAATCGCCAATCTCACCGCCACCTCCAGGCAGACGGTGACTACTGTTCTCAACGACTTACGCAATAAGGAGATCATCAAATTCGATCGACGACGCTTGCTCATCAGAAGCCTTGAAAAATTAGAACACGAACTACAGGTGGCTTGATGTATTCTCTGCTCAAACCCTTGCTGTTTCGGATGGATGCAGAAAAAGCGCATCACCTGGTCACCGATCAGCTTGTTCGACTGTCCAACACCTCTCTAGGCTCAACCTTGCTTACGCAACTCTATGGCTCGGATGATGCCCACCTGAGTGGCAGCGTCATGAATCTTCGCTTTCGCAACCCCATTGGCATGGCCGCTGGCTTCGACAAGAATGCCCTTTACCTTAAAGGCCTCAAAACGTTGGGCTTTGGCTTTGTCGAGGTTGGGACTGTCACTCCACGTCCTCAAGTAGGAAACCCTAAACCCCGCTTATTCCGATTGGTAAAGGATCGAGCCCTCCTCAATCGCATGGGATTCAACAACGAAGGGGTGGAAGCGATGGCCAATCGGTTGGAAAAGCGGCCTGACAACCTTATCGTCGGAGGTAACATTGGGAAAAATAAGGACACCCCTCAAGAGGATGCCGAGTCCGACTACCTAAAGTGCTTTGAAAGATTGCAGGACCTCGTCGACTATTTTGTGGTCAACGTCAGCTCTCCCAATACTCCGGGTCTCCGCAGCCTGCAAGATCGCGAACCCCTCACGAGGCTATTGGAGCGGATTTCTAGCAAAAATCAAGAGCGCCAATCACCCAAGCCAATCTTATTAAAAATTGCTCCGGACCTCTCCGATGGTCAATTGCAAGATGTCGTGCAAGTAGTCAGAGAACAAGGACTACAAGGGATAGTGGCCACCAATACGACCATCTCGCGGTCAGATTTAACCACCTCTGCTGCCGCAGTAGAAGCCCTAGGAGCAGGAGGCATTAGCGGACGACCCGTGACGTCCCGAGCCACCGATGTCGTGCGCATGGTGCGTGAGTTGGGCGGTGACGACATGACCATCATCGGGGTGGGTGGCATCGACTCTGCAAGCACCGCCAACAAGAAAATCCAGGCGGGGGCAGATCTGATTCAAGTGTACTCTGGACTGGTATATGAAGGACCGAAGCTCATCAGATCGATCAAACAGGGCTTGCGCTGAGTACTTAGCTTCAGCCAAGCGGTGTCAGATCCGAGAAGTTACTGCTCCCATCATATTACACTGAACCGCTATGGCATCTTTTTTGAAGGGATTAGCGTGAAATGCTGACTCAAGAAAACTTAGACCAACAAGAATCAGAACTTGATGTGTACGACTATCGAGTTTGGCTCATCATAGCCTTTGTGATCATCTTTCTCATCCTCGCCTTGCGATCTCCTATTTGATGACCTTCAGACTCAGGTCTAGGCTCCCAGCAGAGTGTGTGAGTGCACCGACGGAAATGTAGTCTACGCCCGTTTGAGCATAGGAACGAACTGTCTGTAAGGTGATGCCGCCCGATGCCTCTGTTTCAAATCTTCCATTGATGATGCGAACCGCTTCCGCCAGGATCGGAACTTCAAAATTATCCAGCATGATGCGGGTGATGTTGCCTACATCAAGCACTTCGTAGAGCTCAACGAGATTGCGCACCTCCACAGTAATGCCCCGTTGCAAACCCTCGGCGCGCAAGTATTCGTGTACCCGTTCTATGGCCGAGGTAATACTGCCACACGCATCAATGTGATTGTCTTTGATCATGATCCAGTCATAGAGCCCATCGCGATAGTTGGTGCCGCCACCAATTCGAACAGCCCACTTTTCTAAATGGCGAATCAAGGGCGTCGTCTTGCGCGTATCGAGGACCTTCACCCCCGTTCCCTCCGTTTCAACGGCAAATCGGCTGCTGAGCGTCGATATGCCACTCATGCGTTGCATCGCATTTAAGACCAGTCGCTCCGCACGCAGCAGCGCCCGCGTATTTGATTTGACCTTAAAGGCTATGTCGCCCTTGAAGACATCTGAACCGTCTGCTATCAAAACTTCAAAATCAGAATCGGGATCAACATGAGAGAATATGATCTTGGCCAATTCCACACCTGCAATCACTCCATGCTCCTTGACCAGCAGTTGGGCATACGAAGTGGCATCAGCTGGGATGCAGGCATTGCTGGTATGGTCTCCATCTCCCACGTCTTCTGCCAAAGCAGCATCGATAAATTCCAGAAGTTTCTCGCGTTTCATGTCATCATTGTATGCGTCCCACGAAGGTAGAAATTATGCCCTAGTGGTAAAATTATGCTCCATGTGGGTACTATATCACATTGCCACAACGTATTCTCCGAAGATGAATTGGAGAAATCTGTCATGGTGTCTGGGATTGTTGTTGGTGGGCGTCAGTTGCCAAAAGAATAATCGGGTCGAAGTCCCCCCTGTAGCCCACCTGCGCGAAGAGGTTCAAATAGTTCGATTCGGAGACCTTCTGATGACCTCATCTGATAGCGCCCAATTGATGTCCAAATTGGAGGAGCATCCCGTATTTAGTGAAGTTTTTCTCAATCAGGTATTATCGTCTTATTGGGGCCAATCGGGATTGCATCGCGTCCAGCACTTTCGCAGCGATTCCTTGACAGCACAACTATGGTCGCAAATCGACTCCCTTGCTCCGTTCAGCGCGTCTGCGAAAGCCGATTTGGAACTGGCCTTTGCTTTGGCGAAGCATTACTTTCCAGATTTTCAAGCTCCCACAGTGTTCACATGCTTCTCTAAATTTGAGGTTGGATCCTTTACCATTGGACCAGAAATACTCGGGATCGGCCTGGACTTTTTCCTTGGACCCAACTACCCTTACGATCCCATTCTGTTTCCGGAATATATCGCGAGGACCATGACGCCTGATCACCTTGCAGGCAAGTCCGTTCAAGTGCTCGTCGAGGCTATCGTCGGAGACCACTGGGGCCCGAGTCTGAGCGATCAGATGCTGCGTAATGGACTGGTACTTTATATCAAGAAACGCTTACTTCCTTACACAGCAGACACCATCATCCATGAGTTTACCAGCGAAGAATTGGACTGGGTAGAAAATAATGAGCGCGACATCTGGGCATTTTTCGTCAGTGAAGAACTCCTGCATGAAACAAACCGTCGAAAAATAAAGAAACTGATCTCGCCCAGCCCATCAGTACCAGGGATGCCGGAGCAAGCCCCTGGCCGTGTGGGCAATTGGGTAGGATATCGCATCATTGAATCGTTTGTTCGCAACCAAAATCTTACACCCAGTCAATTGCTTGAGGAGCGCGACGCAGAAAAAATATTGGCGAAGTCACGTTACCGACCTCGCCAATGATTATGCAGTCGTCCATAAGACGATCTGCTTTACCCTTTGATGTTACTTTCGGAACAGGTTCCCCAGCACTTTCATGCCCATGCCTGCAATTTCGTCACCGATATTGCCATCACCATCCGCATCGAGAATTTTACCAATAATTCCCATGTCATTGCGCTGTCTCGACGCCTGTTGCACTGTTCCAGATAAGATGCTGGCCAGACCACCAAGATCCAGGCCCTGCTGCTTTTTGGTCTTGCCTAAAACGCCCATTACGATGGGCGCCAGCATGGTGAGAAGCTTCCCTGACTTGAGAAAGTCAAGTCCACTCCCTTTGCTCATCATCTGCACCACATTGTTGGTATTGCCTCCCAGCATATGCTCCAGGATGCCCAGTCCGTTGGTGCTACGACGCTGTTGCTGAGACCGACCCCCTTGCATCATCAGGCCAGCAAGATCATTTAAGATGCTGCCATCATGATCCCGATCCAGAGCGCCCATCAGGGAGTTAGCGCGCTGGGGATTGGATACATTTTTAGCCAATGCACTCACCATAGTCGCCAAAGCCCCATCAACAGCAGATTTAGTGGTGTCTTTGTCGGCGCGGATCTCTTTGGACAAGTGCTCAATGACTTGGTCTCCCATCTGCGATTGTAGTATATCAAGTAGATTCATTTTCAATTAACTTTTTAAAGGTTAGATAAACAATAGTACTCTTAGGACTGCAAATTGAGTGGAAGGTAACGGGTTTCTATGAAATTTGAAGGCATATACTTCATTGGGAACAAATGAGTACCGAAGGCCAGCACGCTCGAATCCGAAGTGGCCTCACGGCGAAAGAGGAGAGTCCGGTTTGCAAAGATGCGTTTGCTTGAGACGATGCTTTCGTGACTTCTAACGAACTGCTTACGCCCCACTTAGACCGGCTCAAAACCTTGATTAAACTTTGCATATGCATTTTGAGTCTCAGATGGGATTGTTTTCCTCTGCTATTTGTTATACTTTTAAATCAGAATTTTAATAAAGATGATTCAATCCATATTGCTTTTTTCTCTTGGTGGTCCAGAGATGATCGTGGTCTTATTTGCGATCCTATTGCTGTTTGGTGGACGTAAGATCCCTGAGCTCATGCGTGGACTCGGCAAAGGGATCAAGGAATTTAACAATGCCCGGGCCACCATCGAGTCCGAATTAAAAGATGGCATGAAAGAAATTGACGACTCTAAGTAGTCGTCATTCCATGCTGCTTTCTAACAGCAGCAGTTCCTTCCAATCGCTATTGTTACATAAGGATTTTTCCTTGCCTTTCAGTAAGAGCTGACGGGGAGAGAGGTAGGGTTCTACTGGACGTCCCATGCCGAGTGCTGCATTTACTCGCGTACTTTGCAATCTACTCATCGGTATGCTCCGATAAGAGCTCTTTAAGAGGTAGTAATGTACTTCATGATCCTCCCGATAACGGCTTTCTTCCCTCAGGGCAATCTCTGGCATGCCATCTACCAAAGCTTTTTGCTCTACTTCTTCTGCGCCAAAGACCGCATCCGCAGCATTGTGTTTACGCCCAGTGCTCAAGAGATCCATCAAGCTGATTTGCGCTGGATCGTATGCCACGCGTACCACTTCATGACCACCCATGAAACCGGCTTCTGTATGCGCCACTCCCGCCAAGCTCCCGTAGGTCTTTTCACCTGTCCAAAAACAGAACATGCCAATGGTGGCCTCCTTTAGGTTTTGATCTTCAAGTTGAAGTTCTTCTTGCACAAGGCGCAGGTAGCTTGGAACCTCCACTTTTTTCGACTTCTCCAACGCTGCAATCATCGCTGTCACCAGTCCATATGCTGTGTAATCTCCATTGTGTCGTGGGACCACATCTGTACCTTGATGAGAAATGAGCCTCACGACGGGGTTGTTCCAGGTGGGTTCGCCAAATTGCTGCAGCACTGCACGATCTTTTCCGCCTTTATTGTTAAAGACTGCAAGGGGCACAAATAATGTTTCTATCGCTTCGACGATCAGCGGATGGCTAAGTACGCGGAGTCCATAGTGCTGACAAGTAGCACATCCCGGAACCTCCTGAAATAGCATAAATATCGATCGGTCCATCGCCTTGGCCTGGGCTCTCGCACGATCATAGTCCCGGAGCCAATCGACTTGACCCAGTTCGACCTGCTGCTGAGCAATGGCGCTGACCATTAGAAAGAAGCTGCATGCCAGGGTAAATGTCAATCTTTGCATATCATTGAATCATGGTGTGCACAAAGATAGGCAAGACATGATAAGGCCCGGCACGTTAAGCGGACATGGGAGGCCAAATGGAGGCCATCGCAGAAAACATTTCAAGCCGGTCATCGCATGAAAGAGGTTGAGGAAATGCAGCCTGGATTGGATTGGTTTGATGACCAAGGTTGGACGCTTTTCCCTTTCCAGAAAGAGGCCTGGCAGCGCTATCTTGCAGGGCAGTCAGGACTGGTCAATGCACCTACCGGTGCCGGCAAAACCTACTCTTTGCTGGTTCCTGCCTTGCTTCAGGGACTGCGGGAACCTAATCGAAAGGGACTGCGCATCCTCTGGATTACCCCTATTCGGGCATTGGCCCGCGAGATTTGTGAGGCTGCCAAACGTGCCATTCAAGGCCTGGGCATGGACTGGACCGTGGGCATTCGTTCTGGGGATACAGACACCAAAGAGCGCCAGGCACAAATGCTGCAGCCGCCGGAGGTGTTGATCACCACACCAGAAAGCATCCACTTACTCCTTGCCAGTCGCAATTCAACCATTTTTTTCTCCACCCTGAGGGCCGTCGTGGCCGACGAGTGGCATGAGCTGATGGGTTCCAAGAGAGGGGTTTTGGTAGAGCTCGCCCTTAGTCGGTTCAAAACCCTGGTCGCTGACCTCAGGATCTGGGGCATTTCTGCCACTATCGGCAACATGGAGGAATCCTTGGCTGTACTCTTTGGGGCATGGCATGCGGACCCGTCCGTCGATATCGCAGTGGTCAAATCCGATGTTAAGAAGATCATCGATATCGAGACCATCATCCCTGAAGACATAGAGAACTTTCCATGGGCTGGACACCTCGGCATTCGCTTGATTGAGCGCGTACTTCCCATCATTGCCCAGAGTCGTTCGACCTTGCTGTTTACCAATACACGTGGTCAATGTGAGACCTGGTACCAAAGGTTGTTGGATGTTGCTCCTGATCTGATCGGAAGAATTGCCATGCACCATGGGTCCATCAGCCGAGAGCTTCGTGACTGGGTCGAAGAATCCTTGCATAACGAAACCATTACCGCTGTAGTCTGTACCTCCAGCCTGGATTTGGGTGTCGACTTTCGACCTGTTGAAACCATTATTCAGATTGGTAGCCCCAAGGGTGTAGCTCGATTTGTGCAACGTGCCGGGCGAAGTGGTCATCGTCCGGGAGCCACCTCCAAGATCTACTTTCTCCCTACCAACGCATTGGAGATCATGGAGGGAGCTGCCCTTAAAGAGTCCGTTCGGCAAGGAGTGATCGAGGACCGAATCCCTTACGTGCGAAGCTATGATGTACTCATGCAATATTTAGTAACGCTGGCTGTATCCGAGGGATTCACGCCCTCGTCTATTTTGCCGGAAGTTAGGTCTTGTTTCAGTTTCCAGGACATGGACGACCAGGAATGGGATCGGGTCCTGAGTTTCACCATCTCGGGCGGGACCTTGGAAGCGTATGATGAATTCAAAAAATTGGGCAAGGACCGCCACGGAAAGTACCGCGTCATCAATAAACGTATAGCGACCCGTCACCGATTATCCATCGGCACCATTGTGGGCAGTCAATCCCTTCAGGTGAGGTACCTCAGCGGAAAAAAATTGGGAACCATTGAGGAATACTTCATTACTAAACTTAACCCCGGCGACACCTTTTGGTTTGCTGGCCGCAGCCTTGAGCTGGTGCGCATTAAGGACATGTCTGCCATTGTGAGGAAAAGCAAATCCAAATTGGGCAAAACACCCTCATGGGAAGGTGGCAGGATGTCCCTATCTTCCGAACTATCATCCATGATCCGAATGAAACTGGATGAGTATGTCCGTGGGACTCGTCCAGACCCCGAGATGGAAGCTTTAGAACCTCTTTTTACCTTCCAACAAGCACATTCCATTATCCCTAAAAATGATCAGTTTCTCATTGAGCACTTTGCCGATCGAGATGGACATCATTTGTGCATGTTTCCCTTTGAAGGAAGATACGTGCACGAGGGTATGGCCGCCCTACTTGGGTATCGCTTGAGTCAAATAACCCCTCTTACCTTTTCCATTGCCATGAACGACTACGGCTTTGAGTTACTGAGCGATCAACCCATTCCCATCGAACAAGCATTGGGAGAAGCTCTTTTTTCGACGGTGCGCCTGCAACAGGATATTTTGGCAAGTGTCAATACCGCTGAAATGGCACGCAAACGATTTCGGGCGATTGCAGCCATCGGTGGCTTGATCTTTAAAGGGTTTCCCGGAAAGCATAAGAAAGAACGGCATTTACAATCGTCCTCAGGACTTTTGTTCGATGTCTTTAGGGACTACGACCCATCAAATCTGCTGTACTTACAAGCATACGATGAGGCCATCACTTTCCAATTGGAAGAAACTCGGTTAAGGGCAGCACTCCAACGGATTCAGAAACAGGAGATTTGTCTGATCAAGCCGACTAAACCCACACCATTCTCATTCCCGCTGTTTGTCGATCGACTGCGAGAGCGGATGTCGTCTGAAAAACTAAGCAATCGAATCGAGCGCATGAAGCTGGCAATCAGGGGTTAGTGCCCCAAAAAAATTCATGAGGCCTCGTACAATTCTTTGCGCTTATGCCAGTTTATTGTCTTGATATCAAATGAATACACGCGCTCTTCGGATACACATAATAAAAAGTGGACATATATCCGTGTCGGCAGGTGTAATTGCTACCTTTAGGCACTGAAATTTTCGCACTATGAAATATAACCATCAGAAACTCTCCATACTCGGAGGTTGGTTGGTTTTTTTGATTGCTCTTACCGTATATATTCTATCGGCTGAGCGATCAGGCAGTCTATGGGACTGCGGAGAATTTATCCTTGGAGCTTATAAATTGCAAGTGGTGCACCCTCCAGGTGCTCCTCTCTTTCTTCTGCTTGGCCGCGTATTTGCCTGGCTTGGAGACATCTTCTCGAGCAATCCTGCCATGATAGCTTTTGCGGTCAATGTCTTTTCCGGACTTAGTACGGCTGCAGCGGCCATGTTTGTGGCATGGAGTACGATGATCTTTGGTAAGCTGGCACTGGTCGGTCGGGACAACAATACGCTTAGCGCCGAGCACAGCATCCTCACCGTCGGAGCAGGAGTGGTGGCAGGACTTGCTACCGCTTTTAGTTCGTCGATATGGTTTAGTGCTGTAGAAGGGGAGGTATATGCCCTTTCGACCTTTTTTACCACTCTTACCTTTTGGGCCATGGCCAAGTGGTACAGTTTACCGGATAAGCCCGATTCTGATCGATGGATGATTTTTGCGATGTATAGTGCAGGACTTTCGATCGGAGTCCACCTACTGAGCTTGCTCACTTTCCCTGCGCTGGCACTGCTATACTACTTTAAGAAATACAAAGAGCCTAAGGTCAAAGGCATGATACTCGCCTTTGCTGCAGGGACCGCATTCATAGGTTTGGTGCAGGTATTGGTGATCACCGGCATTCCCAAATTATGGGCCAACTTGGAGTTATTGATGGTCAACAGCTTTGGACTGCCTTTTCACAGTGGACTAATACCCACCATATTGATTGTAGGAGGCTTACTCTACCTGGGCTATCGCCAAGCCATCAAACGACAAAGCACAATGCTGATGAACATGCTGGCTGGTCTTACGCTGATTGTCATCAGTTACTCCATTATTGGAGTCGTGGTCATCCGCGCCAATGCGAATACACCAGTAAACATGAATGCTCCTACGGATGCCCATCGTCTGTTGCCATATCTCAATCGCGAACAATATGGAGAGCGACCTTTGATTCGAGGCCCGCACTTTGATGCCCCGGTCGTCAGCACGAAAACAACGGATAAGTACGGAATCGTTGGCGATAAGTATGAAATCGTAGACTATAAAGTGGAGGCAGAATACAAAGCGTCAGATCAGATGCTCTTTCCGCGACTCTCGCACAATGATGCCCAAAGGAAGGGGCTATATCGCAACTATTGGCTCAACCTGCCGCAGGGCAGTCCTAGCATGGCGGACAATTTAAGTTTCTTCTTTCGCTATCAAATTGGATGGATGTACTGGCGCTACTTTATGTGGAATTTTTCCGGAAGACAGAACGGCGCTCAGGGGTTTTTTCCATGGGACAAAAAACAAGGCCATTGGCTCACCGGCATCAACATGATCGACAATGTGAAAGTCCACAACATGAGCAAATTGCCCTCCAGCATGAAAAACAACAAAGCGCGAAATCGCTATTTCATGCTTCCCTTTATTTTCGGCCTGATCGGACTGGTCTTTCAATTTAAAAACAGACGCAATGATGCGGTGGCTCTGGCCGCCATGTTTCTGATTACCGGTCTAGGCATCATCATCTATTCCAATCAGCCTCCAAATGAACCCAGGGAGCGGGATTACGTACTGGTCGGATCCTTCTTTACGTATTGCATGTGGATTGGATTAGGGGTAATTGGACTCTATAAAACACTCCAACAACGCGCCAATCTCAAAAGCAACATGTTGGCCCCCGTAAGCGTAGCCCTTGTGCTGATTGCCCCGATCATAATGGGTTTTCAAAATTTTGATGATCACAGCCGGGCGAATCTCACCGGAGCACGGGATTTTGCAAATAACTTCTTAGAGAGTTGTGAACCTAATGCGATCATATTCACTTACGGGGACAATGACACATATCCACTATGGTACGCCCAGGAGGTCGAGGGCATCCGCACTGATGTGAGGGTGGTCAATCTCAGTCTCATCGCAGTGGATTGGTACATCAATCAGATGCGTCGTAAAATCAACGATTCGCCAGCTTTGAAGCTGAGTATTCCTGCAGAATCTTACCGAGGATCGAAGAGAAATGTTCTTTACTATCCGGGCCAAGACGAAGGAAAATTGCAGCCTGTCAGTGCAGCACTCAAGTACATGGGCGAAACGCACCAAATACCCAGTCGAGGGGGGCGCAATTTTGCCAGCCACATGCCCACCAAGAACATGTACTTCAGCATCGATAAGGCCAAAGCCGTGAGCAGTGGTTGGGTGTCCCCATCAGATGCTGACAAGATCGAGTCTCGCATCCCCTTGAAGGTCAACGATGGCTCACTCACCAAAGACGAATTGGCCGTCCTTGACATTCTTAATTCGAACATGTATGACCGTCCCATCTATTTCTCCGTGACGACAAGAGACGACAAACTGCAAGGGCTTAATGACTATATGCGCTTGGAAGGCCTGGGTCTGCGATTTGTGCCCATCAAAAGTCCCAGCCAACGACAGTTTGGGATTCATGGCAATGGAAGCATCGACGCAGAAGCCATATATGATCGTGTGATGAATAAATTCCGGTGGGGTGGATTTGATGAGCATGATCTCTTCGTCACTTCCAGTTTCTATCCTAGCTTTTTTGCGCATCGCCGGATGTTTGAGCGTGCAGGGTTTGAGTTGGCCGCCAATGGACAACCTGAAAAAGCAGTCGAATTGATAGATAAGTACTTTGCCTCATTCCCAAATATGAACTTCCCCTATGATGCCACTATCCTAAATCTACTGCGGGTATACGAGCAGGCGGGTGGAACGGAATCTCTAAAGAAACAGATGCGCATCTTAGCCAATGAGACCGAAGAACACCTTGAATTTTATGACTCCCTCAACGCAGAAGACTTGAGTTGGTCCTTTAAAAATGATCAGAATTCATATATGAGTGCCGCCCAGGAGCTCCAGCGACTTGCCCAATCCATTGGCGATACTGAACTTGTGGAAGAGTACAAAACAAGATTTGACAAATGGAAAGTGACGCAGGTACGCGGTTAGAAATTAAAACCATCGCCATTGGTTGTGATCATGCTGGATTTCCATACAAGGCGGCCATTGTCGAGATGCTCTTGGATCGAGACATTGAAGTACTGGATGTAGGCACTCATTCCCTGGACTCAGTAGACTACCCGGACTTTGTACATCCTGTGGCCCATTCACTGGAGGCCAATGAAGCCGATCTGGGCATCTTGATTTGCGGCAGTGGAAATGGGGTTGCCATGACAGCCAATAAGCATCAAGACATCCGGGCTGCCATCTGCTGGACCCCGGAACTGGCTGCTCTGGCGCGTCAGCACAACGATGCCAATGTTCTGGCATTACCTGCTCGATTTGTCGAGCAAGAAGTTGCAGTTGAGATTACCAGCGCTTTTTTGGATGCCTCCTTTGAAGGGGGGCGTCATGCACGACGGGTCAACAAAATCGCATGCTGCTAAGAAGTGTCTTGTCCTTCATCTGTCTCTTCTCATGGCTGCTGATCGAGGCCCAAGTCACCCTTGAGTCGGATCCACTAGCCGCATCTTTCTTTGCGGAGAAGATTCAAGCCGATGGTTTGCGACAACATATCGAACGGCTGGCCTCGCCAGAATTTGAAGGCCGAGAGACCGGAACTCCTGGTCTCGATAAGGCCGCGCAATACATCATTCAGGATTTCAAATCACATGGCATCCTTTCACCAACCGGCATTCGCTATAGGCAAAACGTAACTTTTGCCTGGGTAAAGTGGGAAGAGGCGACAATTGAGGTCAATGGAAGGGAATTTGAACACATGAAAGACTTCCTATGCCTTCCCAGAGAAAGCTCCAACAGACCAAAGCTGGAGACCAACGACATTGTCTTTTTAGGGTATGGCATTGATGATCCCAATTATTCAGACTATCAAAGAGCCAATGCCAAGGGCAAGGTGGTCATGATTTATCCGGGTGAGCCACGCGATGCCGACAGCTTATCAAGAATTAGCGGCACGCCAGAAGCTTCTACATGGAGTAGCGATTTTGAACGTAAACTTGAGGCTGCGACGCAGGCAGGTGTACAGACCCTTTTGGTGGTTGACCCCAACATAGTACAGCGCATCCAGAACAATCGCAATGCGATCAATCAGACGTTGACTTTTGAGCTTCCTAATCCAAAGTCGAGGCCCAATGTACTGTGGATCTCTAGTGATATCGCCGAAGAAATCATTGGCAAGAAGCGAAATTCTTTCATCAAGAATCGGCGTAGAATTACGAATACAGGCAGGGGAAGGCCATTGCATTTAAAGTGCACTACCACGATCCGTCAGCATCTATCACGCAATGCCCTTTTAAGTCAGAATGTACTCGCACTCATCGAAGGAACCGATCCGAAGTTGAAAGAAGAAGTGGTGGTGATCTCGGCACACTACGATCATCTGGGTAAGAGGGGCCCATCGCTATATCCTGGCGCAGACGATAATGCTTCAGGGACAGCTGCTGTTCTCGAGATCATGGAAACATTGCAGAAGGCTTCCAAGGAAAATGAAGGCCCCAGACGAAGTGTTTTGGCCATCCTCTTCACGGGAGAGGAAAAAGGACTACTGGGGTCTGCATACTATGCCGAGCAACCCGTGATTCCTCTTGAGAACACGGTGGTGGATGTGAACATTGACATGATCGGCCGCGTTGATGAAAAGCATGGATCGAGTGATCAGTACATTTATGTGATCGGTTCTGATCGGTTGAGTTCTACATTGCATCACATTAATGAGCAGACCAAT
>JAHQVP010000172.1 GCA_019634275.1 Saprospiraceae bacterium | reverse complement strand
TAGATGGTGAAGAAATTTCGGTCTTTGCTCCCTATGCAAAAATTGACTCTTTTTTCCTCCCAGGGCAATCATCAGCAACCCTCTCTAACTCAAGAAATGAGGCTATGGCAATTAATGACCTGGTCGGTGCTAGAGTCTATATCGATGAGGCTGCAACTTTAGAGCAATTCGAAAATTCCTTGTCGAGCTCAATTATACACATTGCATCACACGCAGAGAATAGCAGCGTTTCATCTGAACAATCCAGGATCTTATTCAATGCAAACGAATCCCTTTTTCAATTTGAAATAGCATTGAAGAAAATTCAGGCGCAGCTAATTACTTTAAGCGCCTGTGAGACATTCTCCGGAAGGAGTATCCCTGCTGAAGGTGCCCTAAGTCTTGCACGTGCCTTCTTTCAGGCAGGCGCCAAATCCGTCATCGCCTCCCTCTGGCCAGTCGATGACGCATCCACCTCCGAGATCATGATTAACTTCTACAAGCACCTCAAAAAGGGCAAGCGGAAAGACACCGCTCTGCGCCTTGCCAAACAAGATTTTCTGGCCAATGCAGACCCACGTTGGCAGCATCCTTACTACTGGGCAGGCTTCATCGCCATTGGCGACATGAGTCCGTTGGACTTTGGTGGTACACCGTCTTGGATCTATTGGCTGATGGCGGTAACGTTTTTGGGATTTGGCATCACTGTATGGTGGAGACGGTTTCGTAGTTAATTACGAAAGCCACTTTACTAACACTTAAAATGTCCAGACATGAGCAAGGAACACGAAGAGGCAGTCCATGCCTATCACACCGCCAATCAGTTGATCATCGATACCCACAACCCACTTCAAGGAATAAACGACCTTGGCTGCATTTTTGATAAGAGCGGCAACTCTTCAGCATCGCTGTTGGAGACCATGAAAGGATCGCTAACCATGCAGCTGCTCCTTCCGATATTGCAGCACAAATTGCACCTGGATCGACCACTACAGGAAGAAGAAATGGAATCAATAAGGCTCTCACCTTATAATCACGCACTTTGGGAAATCACCTTTAGGAAACCACTGGCAGAAATTACGGATCATCTTTCCCATCAGATCTTCAACGATCACCAACCTCCAGGTGTGCCGAAGGGGCACACGCACGACGAAGCCATCCAATCGTACAATTCCCACCTGCAAAATTCTTTTGATAGCAACTGGGAAATCCCCGTCGTTCAGATAAAACTGGACGACTACAGACCCATGGCTGTGGGCATTGTCGATAGAGGAAGCTCCGAAGATGATAGAAGCCATATGGCACTGATGAACAAACTGATCGAGCAGCCTAAGACAATTGAGACTGTAGAAATATCGATGGTAGATTCCCCGGATCGGGAAGCCACCTTGTTTGATCTGATATCTGCCTTGTACAACAAGCCCTTGCTCGATCAGGTCCAAGTGGTGAACATTAGTCAGGGGTTCTTTGCTCCCGAAGGCAATCCGGTTTTGGAGAAGGCTTTAAGGCAAGTGGGAAAACCAGTTGTTTGTTCTGCCGGGAATTTCGATACCGATGATCACGAAATGCCACACTGGCCTTCTCACTATAGCAATTCAATGGAGCATGTAATCTCCGTGGGCGCCTTAAAGAACGGATGGCTTGGCAACAAACCTGCCCATGAATCGAACAAGGGAGCGGAAGGAGTGACCTTGTTTGCCAAAGGGGCATGGTCGGACGAAATCCAGGGTACCAGTCTTGCCGCTGCCTGGGTCTCTCACTTGGTCGCATTGAGTTTTGCCAAGAATAAGTCTGCCACCTATACGCTGGACGGATTTGTGGAGACGGTGAAAGGCATGCCTGGCATCGAAATCGATCAAAAAGACAATCAAGAAAGTCGCACGGGATATCGTATTTTCCCAAGTGACGAATGAAGTTAGTTTTTGGGGTTTTATTTGTTTTATCGGTCCTGCCTTGCACTGCTCAGGATTGGGATGCCAGGTGGGTGCGGGATTCGACAGATCAGAATTTTCAGTCCATTTACCATCAGGCTGTGAAAGCGTGGTATGATACCCTGCTTAAAGAGGAGGATAAGGTCGAGATCCTGCAGCGAGCAGTTCGGTATGCGGAGCAAAAGAAACTGAAGAACGATACTATTCGAGGAAGACTTCATCTTTTGCTAGGCATCCAGCTGACTGATCGGGATCGACACCAATCGATCAGTCATTGCCGCAATGCCGTTGAATTTTATTCCAAATTTTATTCGTTCGATCATTTCAGGCTGCATTCCGCGTATTTTCACTTAGCGGAGAAGCTGTATCTGACAGATAAGATCGCAGAAGCAGAACAATATTGCGATAGCTTGGTGGCTTACCAGCTGCGTGCTGAAAAGAGCTACAATTGGCCCCGGGTGCTCGGCTTGCTTGGTCGGATAGAAGCCAGCAAGGGAAGATCCAGAAAATCGGAACTGTTGTTTCAGTGTGCATATCCTTATGCCAGTTACGACTCCATAACCCTGTACGGTTTTGAACTGGAGACATTGAGTTTTACTAGTCAGGCCAAGAAACTATTGGGTAAGGTACGTCGAAATGCAGATCTCGAAAATTATTTCAGAAATGGGAAAATGGTCGAAGCATTCCTGGCCTTACACCATGCGGATTCCAGTCTGCAATATCTCGATAAGCAAAGTGCGGACCCAAGAAAGAAATCTGCCTGGGAACGCAATGCCCTGTGGCGTAATTATGGAATTGCACACCTGCAGCTCGGAAATTTTTCCAAAGCGGCAGTGAATTTTCAGAAACAAGATCTCAGTGTATTTTCTCGTACCGATTCGGTGTATTTCTTGAGTGATCTCGCAAGCGCCCTACACGGCCAGAGAAACTATGTTACCGCCTTAGATTTGGATGAGCAAGCAGTCACTTACTATTTAAATGACACTGTCTCCAATATTCTTCCCAAGATATTTTATACCGGAGACGCGATCGAACGCCTTAATGAATATTGGATACTCGATCAAGACTTGGCGCATCTCGATCAGGCGTTGAATTGGGCCAACCGGATGGATGCCACAATTAAGGAATTTCGCACTCGCAATCTGTCGGTGGAGGACAGAAGGGAAATTAGCAGATATGCCAAGAGTTTTTATGATCATGCGGTGAAAACGGCTGCCTTGGCATATCGATTTATTGAGGACACTCAGTACGTGCGCGTCGCTTTGACCTATTTTGAAGCGAATAAAGCTACTGCCTTGGAGGAGGAGATGATTGTGCACAGGTCACAGAGGGACTCCAGAGAATTGGAAGCGCTTGTACGCGACCTCTCGGATGGTTTAAGAGAAACTGACAATCGTGCCCTTGCACAAGTGTTGAGCGACAGCCTATTTCTTATCCTTCATCGAGAGCAAGACTCCGTACCACTTTTCCAGCGTCACGTTAGTACTTTGTCAGGTAAAGATCTTCTGGAAGACCTGGATACGAGCATAATTCAATTTGTTCACTTTCATCAGCACATTGATACGACCCTGACCATGATTTTTCATCGTGGCAACTCTACCCACATGGATCAGCTGGACAAAGGGGAGTGGTATCCTCTCATATATCAGAGTCTGACATCGATACATCGCGGTCAAGATCCCTTGATACCAGAGCGATTAAAAGTAGTGTTGTCGAACAACATCGATAGCAATTCCGTGGTGGTGATCTTTCCTGATGGTATTCTTCATCGGTATCCTATTGATCTATTGCTCTTACAGGGACTCGAGTTAGGACGAGATGCTCCAATACTTCATTATGGACCCTCCCTGAGCATATATCGGCAGCAAGAGCGAAAACGATCCAGATCCAACACTGTATTTGCATTTGCTCCTGAATTTTCAGAGTCGAGCTTTAAAGATCTTGCCTATGCCGATGAGTATCGACGAATCGGATTGAGTCCATTGCATTATAACAGGGAGGAAGTCCTGTCTATAGCCGAAGCGCTGGGTGGGGTGAAGACTCTGCTTGGACCGCAGGCAACCAAAGCGCAGTTCATAGAGCGTGCCTCCGATACCGGTGCTGTTTGGCATTTTGCCACGCATGCTTTTGCCGGTGTGAGCGAAGCATTTGAACCTCATATTGCCTTGGCAGGAAGAGACGGAAATGAGATGTTGTCCTTGGCTGAGATTCGATCTATGAGCATCCCCGCAGAATTGGTAGTGCTCTCCACATGCGAGAGTGGCTTAGGAGCATACATAGAAGGAGAAGGCGTAATGTCTTTGGCCAATGGATTTATTCAGGCAGGGGCCAAGGCTGTCGTTGCCTCGCTCTGGCCGGTAGACGACCGTTCCACTGCTCAAATCATGAAGCACTTCTATCGACATCTGCAGGACAGTCAGCGTATTGACGTATCACTTCAGAAGGCAAAGGTGGATTACCTTGAAGCAACAGATCCGATGGGGTACCCCGCCTATTATTGGGCAGGATTTATTGCCGTCGGAGACATGAGTCCGCTGACTTTTGGCAAAGCAAATATGTTATTGCCGGTAGTGTGTGCCTCCTTTATGGTCTTGCTCTTGGTGCTTATTCTATATTTTAGAAAGCGAGGAGCATCTTCGGTTGCTAGTTCGACTCCTTAAGTTCTTTCAGAAACCGGGTTGCTTTGTCGAGATAGCGCTGTTCGGGATTGGCGACTAGATTTTCCAAAAGGTCTATCGTTCGCGCTCGATCACCTTCTAAGAGATACGAAATGGCAATATGCCATTCAATTTCATCGCGTCGCAGGTCGCTTTCGGGATTTTCAATCTGCTGCAACAACTCGCGGGCTCGTTGTGGTCCTGGCGATTGTTGGGGGTCCAGTAAACGGTGGGCTTCAATGTATGTTGCTTCGGCTGCCGAGACAGTCACGGTATCAAGCGTTCCCTGTGTACCTCCTTTTCTCGGAGTCGACTTACCGGTGTAATGGTCATAATATTCCGCAAAAAGTACTTGGTCACTTTTAGCCGCTGGTGGTTTGAGGAAAAAGTATCCCAGTAACAATGCCAGTGCTGCTGCAGCTCCGGCTATGCGCCAGAGCATCATGCGACGCGTCCGCGCATTTCGAGCTGGTTTAGCTACGGATGCAGAAGACTCCTCATCGATGATCTTCTGCATCTCTGCACGAATGCCTTCTTCAGCCAGCAGATCTACAAAGGGTTCCAGTATCTGGTATTTCTCCACGGCCTCAGTAAGATCCGGATCAGCAGACATGGCACGCTCGAAGGCACCCCTTTCTGCATCGGACAGTCGACCCGATTTATATGCTGCTATCTGGTCATAGTAGTCCATCAAAGATCTCCTTTAAGGGCAGCCCGGTACGGCGGGTGGTCATCGATTAATTCAATTAGCCTCTTCAAGCAAAAGTGCTTTTTCTTGCGAACGACTTCGGGCGAACTGTAGTTCATTTCAGTGGCAATGCTTTTCATTTTTAGGTTTTGAGCCCATAGGATCAGCACCTCACGACACTTGTCATCGAGCTTTCCCAGGATTTCATATAAAATGGCCCTCTTTTCGGTACTAATTAACAGGATTTCGGGATTTTGAGGATCCTCGATATCGGGTAAGTTGTCAGTAGGGTTGTCTTTCTTCCTTTTTCGTAAAGTGCTAAGCCATAGGTTGCGCGTTACCCCAAAGAGATAGTTTTCTAGTGTAGTGCGAATGTTAAAGTCGGGGCGGTAGCAGGCTTGAATAAAGGAAATGATGGACTCGGCATGGAGAGTGTCGGCATCCTCTTTGGTCCCACTATTCGAAAGAACGTATTTGTGACAATTGCTACGGAGCTGTTTATTTTCATACAACTCACGCATGACCTCATTGCGAGATTCCAGACTCCGTCTTACCCGATCGATGTAATCCTGAGCATCCACCAAATGAATATAAGGTTTTGGACTCGTTCCAAAGATTCGTGTGCTCCAGATTTAGGAGCCAGTCTGCGCGCTACAAGAAGGTTCACGAATCCGGTATTTTGAATGGTAACAAAGGCATCTTTTTAGCTACTTTATAGTAGTCTAAGTAAACCCTAGCGACTATGCCTGCCTATGTGATTGACCTGCACTGCCATCCTTCATTGAAGCCGCACTATGCGGCGCCCTATAATTCTGCGAGCAATATCTGGGATCAAGTGGCTCAGCAGCCCGGACTGAATCAATTGCATCCGGACGTCCGTAAGATTCTAGATGGAATCGAATTGACTTCGCAGTCCAATCTATCGGAGATGATGTCTGGAAATGTACGCGGTGCATTCATGGCCATCCATCCGATCGAGCGGGGTTGGCTGGACCACAAGGACTATTCGAGCAACCCCGTAAGAGATTGCTTGCTAAACATGCGTCTGCCGGAAGCGGACATTCCCATTTTGGGAGCGGTCTTAAGCGGCATCCCGCAGCAGACGATCGCCATGATCAAGGCCAATGTCGAGGCGGATGGTCCGATCAATTACTATCATGACGATACCTATCCTGAGTATCAATTCTTGCTTCGCAGTGAGCAGACCGTCCGTCCCGATGGTAAGAAGTTTCGCATCGTCACTGATTTTACGGAATACATGGATGTATTGACCAATCATCCGGACACGTTTGCCGGGATCATCACCATGGAAGGAGCACATGCACTACAGCAGGTCAGAAGAGCTTCCTGGGCGAAAGTAAAATTTGAAGATTTGCCAGAACCAGACCGGCGGTATATCAACAATAAGTATCTGCTCAACCTTGCTAAAATAAAGGGACTCAATACCTACAAGGGATTCGCCAAAAAGCACACACCGTTGTTCATGACCTTGGCTCATTTTTACAATAATTTCTTGACTGGTCACACCAAGTCCTTCGCCAGTGGTGTTGGCATCATGCCCGGGATGGACACCTTGCTGGATCAAGAGCAAGGAATGAACGAAGGCATCACGGGACTTGGATTCTTGATGATAGATCGACTCCTTAAGAAGAGTGAGCATGAGCGTCGCATCCTTATCGATGTCAAGCACATGAGCTGGAAAGCCCGCAAGCAATACTATGACTTCTTGATCCAGAGAGGGGATGATATCCCTATTGTTTTCAGCCATGGTGGCGTCAATGGGCGCAATGCCGCAGATTTTGAAGCCATCGGATTTGATCGTGCGGCGGATCACGATAACGAATATCTGGCGCGCTGGTCCATTAATTTATTTGATGATGATATTCGGGCCATTGCAAATTCGCGGGGGTTGATGGGCATCGCTCCGCACGAGGGTCGTGTGCCCGGAGGTCGTGCCATTGATCTGCTGGATGGCATCAAGCGTGAGATTGGGCAAGGCATACCTGGAGCCGCAGCACGACTCCGGCGTGAATATGGAAAGATCATGTTGAGCAATTTTTATCACATTGCCGCAGTCATCAATGATGCGAGGGCCTGGGACCACATCTGCATCGGCAGCGACTACGATGGCATTACCAATCCTTTTGACACCTATCCCAAATCAGGTAATCTCAATGCCATGCTGACCGACATCCAACAGCTCATGGAAAATCCACCCTCTTCCATTACTTCTTACCGAAATGGAAGACCATTTATTCTGGATCAGAACGAGCAACGCCGTTTGCAATTTGGGATTGCTCCATCCAGTCTAATTGCAAAAATTGCTTTTGGCAATGTCGAGTTGTTTCTGAGCCGATATTTTACCGAGGCATACCTCGGAGGAGTGACCGGCATGACCTAGCACCAATCTGTTGGTTGATAAAAACCATGAAGGTACTGGTAACGAAAAGGCCAATGGGAACACTGCTTAAGTGGGTTACCCAATTATTTTATTGACAAAAAAAGTTAGGTGATGAGAATTAAACTGTTTTTCCTTCTATCCGCTCTTGTGTGTTTGTTTTTTGGCGTCTCCATGATTTTCGCTCAGGAAGCCATGGGCGATACCTATTTGGTCACGCCGGAAGAGATGACGCCAGGACTTCGACTCACTGGACTGATCTATGGCGTATTGCTCATCGGTTTCGGTGTTGGCTTATTGATGGTGCGAAGGGCTTCTATGTCGTATGGTCGTAGGGCTATGCTGGCCGCGACAGTCGTGTCCGATCTATTGGTGGCTGCCGTCCATATTTACGCCATTTCCGCAGGCTGGGAAAATGCCATGGGCTGGTCTACAGTAGCCTTGGTGGTTGTATTAGGAGTTTGGGGGTGTCTTTTACTAATGAGGGAGAAGGTGGATTGAGTCTTTCAAATAACTCCTCCTGATCGATGAACAGGATTAACGGATTTGTGGCATTGCGTCGGGGCCTCTGGGCTGAGTGACTGCTAAAGATGAGGCGCAAGGCAGGGTACAAGCTCCAAAGAGGCACTTCAAATCTTAGGAACGCATCGATAAGGGGTGCATGAAAACGACGGCTGCACGGCAAAGCTGAGATCGTCTTATTTCAAAGGGCGGTAATGCCATCCCCCTTTTGAAATACTATTGCTTCAATACCCGCACTGTCCGTTGTCCATCGGTGTGCTTAAGATGGATCAAGTAGTATCCCGACGCCGCATGAGAGAGGTCGACTCGACGCAATGGAGTTTCTCTTAACGGAGGTACATCAATAAGTTGCCCATTTAAATCGCGTACTTCCACCTCAAGCTTTCCTACCATTTCAGCTGGTGCTTCGACATGAAATACAGCCTGAGATACGGTGGGGTATACCAAGACCTGTTGCAGCCCTTCGTCTCGCGCACTGGTACTCATTTGAGCCACCTTAGTACTGCTTCCATTCTCATAGATGTAGGTGTTCTCCTCTTTGCGCCATATCATGGCATATACATATAGATTGTCCGTATTCCAGCTCGGGTCTATGGAAAGCGAGTGCTCTCCACTTTGCTCGAAACTTGTCGTCGGTCCGCTGAAGAGTTGAGCGCCGAAGTCCTCCGCACTCATTGCTCGTCTTATGACAAAGGGATGCTCAGCATCTGCACCGACACTCGACTGCACTTCAATGACTTTATCCTCGACCACATACAGTGCCAGATAGAAGTCACCATCCAAAGCCGTAAACGACTGGGTGTTGCTGTTGGCCACGATTTGATCACCAGCGATTCGGGCTTCTACGCCCACCCCAATGCGGGCATCCTTGCCAATCTCACTGACGACCAGATTTCGCGTTTCTACTGCCTTGTCTCCAATGTTGTTGCGGTTAACCCCTTGGTCGGCATTGCCGAAAATAAAGCGCGGCTGACTAAACGAACCGAAATTGTCCTGTAAAAACCCTCCACTCGTGGAGGACAATGCGCCGCTAAAGTGAGCTCCTACTATAAGTGCATCGTTGGCGTTATCCTCTACCACATTCTTCATGTATGTCCAACCCCAGGTTCCACAATTTGGACACCAAGTGGCTGTCAGTTTAGTGAAAAGCGGTTTTTGCTTGGTGGAGACTTCTTGTGCCTGAGATTGTACGGTCAAAAAGCCAATCACGAAAAGGAGGCTGAAACGAGACTTCTTCATCACATTACTATTTTTCTGCATGCAAAGGTAGGGATATTTGGGATTAGGTGTGGGTGTGGGCGTGAGTGTGAGTGTGAGGACGAGTAATAGGGCGTCGGGGTGGGGTGTGTTGTCCAAACAAAGTGGTAGTTGGAAGGCCATACCCTAGACCCATGCAGGATCCACGTCCTCGGACTCACACCGCCAATTGGGTGCGAGTGTGAGTGTGGGAGTGCGTGTGAGGACGGGGGTTGGGTAGCTGGGGGTGGTGTGTGTTTTCCAAGCAAGTGGCGGTTGGTAGTCTATACCCGAGACTCGTGTACTCTACTCGTCCTCACACCCACACCGCCAATCGGGTAATATGTGTGAGTGTGAGTGTGGGTGTGAGGACGGGTAATAGGGCGTGGGGGTGGGGTGTGTTGTCCAAACAAAGTGGTAGTTGGAAGGCCATACCCTAGACCCATGCAGGATCCACGTCCTCGGACTCACTCCACCACTAGACTTTCACACCCACACGAGTGCACTTGATTTTCAATCTACGAGGTCTATAAATAATGCATGGGTTCGGCCTCGAACTTAATCTTGCAACCGTCACAACAGAAATACACCTTCTCGCCCTGATGCATCAATACATGCTTGGCACTCTTCTTATGAACAGGGACATCACACACTGGATTGATGTAATAGTCCTCGATATTCCCCAAGACGGCGATATCGTCTTTTTCCGATGAGTCAATTGGTACCTGGCGTAAGTGTTGGACAATTTCTGCCAGGATACTAATGGCCACTTCTTCAGGCAATTTGGCATTGATGTCTAGGCCAGCGGGAGTCTTAATTCTTCGCAAGTGGTCTGCAGCATACCCACTTTTGCGGAGCTCAGCAAAAAGGGAGGTGGCTTTGCGTTTGCTTGCCACAAAAGAGATATAGGCGGACTTTCCATGTAGGGCCCGAGCCAAGGCTGTTTCGTCATTTTCGCCCTGGGTGCAAACAATAACATAAGCGGATGCAGGCATCTCTTCTACGGAAAAGTCATCTAAGGCAATCAGGTCGGCGTCTTCCGGATATTCGGACTTGTCTGGGGAAGTCACCACGACCGAGGTCTGATAGTCCATGGCCATGGCCAGTTTGGTGACCGCTAAACCAATATGGGATCGACCGAAAATCCACAAATGGGGCTTGGGCAAGACCGGTTCAAGATACAGATCTACAGTGCCTCCGCTCTGACATGTCAGGGT
>JAHQVP010000171.1 GCA_019634275.1 Saprospiraceae bacterium | reverse complement strand
TGGACGATGGCTAGTGTGGTAGGTAGAGCGTCAATAGTTACTTCATTTTCTATAAAATAGTCGAACCTATCCAAGAACTTTCCGTTGATCCGCAAGGTGAAATTACCCTCATCTGCTTCCGTTGTGGTGATTCGAAAAAAGTATCTAAACGTTCCATCGGTGTTGGGCAGAATCCGATCAATGAGACGAAGTTCTCCGCAATCGAGATCAAAATTCGTAGTACCCAGTCGTCCGAAATGAAAGTCATTTCCTTCCGAAACTCCGTAGGTTTCTTGCAAATCATCGTAGAAAAAATTTGCCACTGCAAAGACATCAGATGACAGCAAATTCTTGAGATAAATCACATCTGTAAATCCACCTCCAGCGTCAGCTGTAACTCTCAGGCCTGACTGAAAGTCCCTTCTGGGGGTGGCGACAAGGTCAAGGAAAAGCCGACCTTCCATTTCGAGCATCTTGACTTTTTTCTTTTTTTCTTTTGGTGTGTCAAGGACCAGATCTTTGATAGACGGGATTTTAAATTGCAATTCGACATAAAATCCAACCTTGCCATGACCACCACAGTCAATCTCGTATTCTGGATTAAATTCATCGGTACTCGGTGTAAACTCCCAGCTTGCCACAGGCACCGGAGGTAAGGCTTGCATTAACATTTCATATCGTAATGTTCCAGCAAGAGGCAACGTCATGTCTACCTTGCCTTCCCAGGCAAAATCTTGCAGGTATACCCCCAAAGCAATGTCCGGTAGATCATCAAGAAAATCCAGTATTTTATTTACGGTCTTGTCTGACTTTGGAAACTTCTTTTGAAATACTTTAATCTTCTTGACTTTCTTTAAAACCTTGATTAGGCGCTGCTTGGAAGCCAGCTCTATTTTTCGTCGATCGGTTGCATTTAGAGAACTGCACGAAAGTGAGATTGTGCCGTCCAATTCGATGTCGAACCCTGCCTGAATACCAAGCTCCGGAGGCTTTGCAAAGAGATCATGATGAAAATCGATTCTGGGATTTGCAAACCCGTTGACCTTCAAGCAGGTCTCAATGGTGCAATCGTCCAGCAGTTTTTCAGTATCCTCAAAGTCACATTCAGCTCGCGATGTGTTATTTAAATTGAGCTCGTAGTCAAGAGAGAAATTGGTTCGTTCGAACATACTCATGATGGACGCATCAGTGACAGTCATCGATACTGTCCCTCCTTGATTATCAATTCTCAAAACCTCGACGAGAAATTTCACGCCCTCCTCATCCATTAAAATAATACTGCCAGTCTCAATACCATATTCCGATATCGTGGTGGATGCCATCGTAATGGTGGTGTCGTTGATTTCCATCTGATTCAGAAGATGTTGATCTCCCAGAATCAAGGAGTCAGAAAGGATCATATACTCCTCATCTTCAGACAAGTTTGCTATGTCTAGTGGTGCCAAGGGCTCCTTTTCACAACTCCAGAACAAACCGAGTACCAGGAGAAAACTGAGAAATTTATTGACCCTCATTTTATTCCGAAATTTTTACTTCTGTATGATTACTAAAGGTTTTTTTTCCAGTAGGATCAACAGCCATAAGTCGATATCGATACGTACTTTCCCTTACTAGTTCTTGATCGAAATAACTGCCTCTAGTCATTTTCATAGACAGTCTTTTCCAGGATCCATCGTTTTCTTTTCGGAAAATCACGTAACGATTTTGCCTTGAAAAATCCCATGACAATTCCACCTCAGCATTGTCAATATTGTGCTTAGCGACCAACTCCAAGTCCGTCATATTTTCTAACCGTATGCTATTGGATTTTACTGCATGAGAGCTAAGTCCCGCTTGGTCGATCGATGATACCTGAAAGTGATATTGGACGCCCCAGAGAAGACCGACGACCTCGATGGATCTCTGTCGTGCATTGACGGTATCGGTCTGCGTCCTCATACCGTTCCAATGGTGATCAATTATCCATTCCCGAAGATTGTCTTCACCACCCTTCCAGCTCACATGCACCCTATCGGTACCTACGACCTGAACTAAAACCGCACTCGGCCCCCTCGGCCGAATCGTATCTGGCCGCTCCACCGCAACCCAATCGCTGAAATCCGAATGATGTCGCAGATTATCCACGGCACGCACGGCATAGTACTGATGCTTGCGCCTGGAATTGAGGTTAAGTTGATCTTCGTAGTGGTTGGTCTTCAGGGGATATCCGTGCAGTGAGATAAACTCCTCGGTGGTGTCGTGAGAGAAATAGACCATGTATCCATACAAGTCCGATTCGACATTCTGGTCCCAGAGCAACCTTACTTTACCTAATGAATCCACAGATGCAATCAAATTCGCTGGAGCGTCTGGAGGGATCGTATCGTGGATTACCGCATCCAGCATGTTGGAGCGAGATCGATTTCCGGCCGTGTCGACCGCTTCGACGACGTATACGTTGGCTTGATGTGCTGAGGCGGTGCTATCTATACAGAAGCGCTCATGGCTGCCCATGGTCGAAATAGTTGTGAAAGGTCCCTCAAGCGATCGTCCCTTTTTCAAGATAAGTTGATCCAGATCTTCGGAGGGCTCACTGTCTCGATATTGCCAATTCACCAGTACACTCTGCTGATCCAAGGGGATCACTGAGCTCAAGTGTGGGGCCCTGGGCGGTGTTCGATCTTTTCCTGAAGCAAGTACCTCGGCTGATGGTTCGCTTTCCATACCAAATGGGTCAATGCCAATTATGCGATAGTGATGAGGCAGGTAATTTGCCACTGAGTCCTTGTATTCGATATACGCCGTTTTATTTACCTGAGGATCATATCCCGGGAGCAGCGGCTTGTCCTGAAGCTGCACCCAATCCCCCTTAGCACTTTTGCGCTCGACAAAATATCCACTGAAATGGGGTGCATGCGCCTCCCGATCCCACTTGAGAATCACACTTTGTTCCAGTTCTTGAACATCAGCAATGACGGGGACGGGAGCAAAGACTTCAGCCTTAGGATCCACGAAAATAATGGCACTAAATTCTGAGTGGCCAGCTAATGAAATTCGATAAACGATTCGGTTTGCGGATCTGCTGACTTCATCTTGATAGCGAAGTCCCAGTGCTAGACTGGCATCTACTGAAAGATCGGCGCACCGCAAGGCAGTCGCGTAGTGACTTGCCTGCACGCGATCTGCCTCAACCATTTGATGAAGCACATGAGCATAGTCAGACTTTGCAGTGGGATCCGGATACAGCGTCGCTGCAGCACCCAATACAAAACCGTTCACTCCTAGCAGTCGCTCCCTAAATTGATCCCGACTCCAAGGCTTGATCGGTGTCGGTGTGAGCCTCTCAAACATATTAGGATCGTATGCCTGATTGGAGATAATCTGCCGATCGATATGGTAACCATTTGCATTGCCAAGGAGCCAAAGCGCTGGCGAAGAGGGTGCCCATCGCAGGACGATCTGTCCATCGATTTTTTTTGCCAGCACTTGCATGGTTCCCTCCTGGGCAGAGAGCGATGTCATTAGAGTGAACGACCCGAGCAGAATTAAATACCTCATTGCTTTTCGTTGTTGTAGCGGTAGCGCAGATCAAATGCCCGTCCGGTGGTGTCGCCCGGATTTTGGAAGTTGATTTTCAGGGAAAATTCTTTCGAATCTTTGCCCAACAAGCTCGCATCGTTGTCGAGAAAATGGCTGTTGAGTTGACTGGTAAGACTGCCATATTTTCGAAAGTAGTCGTGGTAGAAATACCCTGAATCAATGGTAGCACTGTCTTTTGTCTTATCCACCTTTCTCAAATTGAGCAACTGGTAATACCAGCTCCGGATTTGGTCAAATCTCTTGCGCGCCTGCAGCAATACATCATAATCAAGCTTCGCGGAGTTGCCCTCTATGCTGATTTCTCCTGCTGATATCTGACAAGGTACCGGTGAAAATGTGGGCAAAGTGATGCCCAGCCCATTGGATCCATTCCCATTCTCGACCTGGAGATCAAACCAACCATGACCGGGATATGTCGGACTGGTCACATGCATGGATTGAGATTTGCCATCACACTTATAAGTGATGGATGGCTTGCGATCTCGCTCAAAGTGTCCCTCTGCAAAAAATGACTTTTTCGATTTTTCTGTGACATTAATCGCTATGGAGAACTTATCCAGAGATGGAGTTGAGCTGGTCAGCAATTGATAGGGTTTCTTCAAGGCATCGGAGACTGCAACGTGGGCTTCACTGTCATAGTGGTCGGCCAATGCAAACAAAGGGGGAATAGCACGCACATTGGACTTGGTGAAATACCCTTTGAGATCATAATCATCGAAGCCTTCGGGATTAGTGAGTTTTAGGCTTCCCTTACCGAGCGAGGACGATTCAAACTCAAGGACAGTTTGTGCCACTTTATCTTCCACCAAATTGTATTGACTGGTACTGAATTCATAGTCGTAAACCTGGAGAGGCAAGCCTATGATGGGTTGGAGATTGAGATTGGCGGTGACGAGCACCGGTTGATTCGCATCGTTATTGGTCGGTGCGTTGTTTTGAACGATGGCTGCCTCGGCACGTGCTAAGAGACTCACTCGATACGTAGTACTGGGCTCTAGATCGTCCGGCATAGGATATCGGATGGTTCGCCCGGCGGCTGATTGTGGGAAACCCTCCAGTGGTACTTCTCGCTGGTAATCACCACCTACTGCTTCGAAGGCTACGCCATATTCCTTGTCCACCGGCAGCAGATCGGTCAGATCCCGAGTGAAGCCTATTTGTCCCCATGCACCGTCCTGCTCTCCGGCCAGAAGGAATCGTTGGTCTCTGCCTGGATAGGTGAAATCGACTAGGTGATCATCAATGATCAGATTGCTGGTCGTCCGAAAAAATCGAATGACCTTCTCACGGGCAGAGGTGGGCGTCCAGTCGCCTCCTTGCTCGCGTCGATGAATGCTTACTTCGGTGGTGAGCATGTAGATTTGATTCAATGCGAGCGCCTGGTTGGTCGTCAATTTTCGAGTGTCATTCGAAACAGCCTCAATGGTAGCTGCTACGGGAGAATTGGAGTTTTGATCGAGATGTATTTCGGTGAGTTGAAAAGAGTCCAGGGCCAGTTTGAGTGACACAGGCTGGCCTTCGAGTCCATTGGCCTCC
>JAHQVP010000170.1 GCA_019634275.1 Saprospiraceae bacterium | reverse complement strand
CCGTTTTCAGCAAAGAGCAGTTCCACCCCTTCATCTTCCAGGTCCTCCAATGTCTGTTCGATGAGCATCCGAATGTGGGCTTCGTCATCGACGATTAATAGTTTTTGATCCATGCTACGTTTTTGATTTGGGTTTATTGGTAGGTGAAAAAGAGTACGTTTTCCATACCCTGGCTTTTCTTTAGCTGTTCGATAATATTGGCATCTCCATTTTCCAGTGATCGCAGCATGATGATGTCCGGTTTGGCTTCGACTGCTTTTTCGAGCAGGTGCTCCGCATCAGACTCAAATACATTGTATCCGCGTGCGCTGAGTACTTCGGATAGAGTCTTGATGGCCGACTCATCCTGATCGATTACGAGCACTTTCTTGGTAGAAACTCCTTGTTCGAGCAGTGAGTGTACTTCATTAAAAAGGCGATCTCCATCAATGGGTTTTGTCAGGTATCGGTCTACTCCGATCCCAAGTCCTCTATCATGGTCTTCTACCACGGAGAGAATGATGATGGGGATGTCCATTGTCGCGGGATCGTTCTTGAGAATGGCGGCAAGGTCAAAGCCATTCATCTCGGGCATCATTACGTCCAGGATGATAAGATCAGGTTTCTGATTTCTTACTGAATCCAGTGCGATCCTGCCATTGGCAGCTTGCTGTACCGTATATCCGGCCTCTGCCAGATTCTGATTGAGCAGAGATCGGATGGATGCGTCGTCGTCCACGATTAATATCCGGGGCTTGCCATTTTCGGCGGGAGCGGTAATTTGCTTCTTAATGCTGCTGACGATCCGATCAAATGACATCGGGGCTTCTGCAGCTTTTTCTCCTAGTACTGGCATCGAAAAGAAAAAGGTACTGCCGACACCCAGTTCACTTTCGAGCCAAATGATACCGCCATGATGCTGAATGATTTCGCGGCAGATCGGTAGTCCTAAGCCCGTGCCTTGCGGCTTGTCTGTTAAAGTATCTCCGGCTTGTCGGAAGCGTTCAAACACTTTATGCTTATCGTCCTCTGCGATGCCAATGCCCGTATCTTGAATTTCTACAATGATCTGTCCCTTGTCCTGGTAAGCTTGCAGCGACACTGTTCCCTTGTCTGTAAACTTGACAGAGTTGCTAAGGAGATTGATCACTACCTGGATGAGTTTGTCTTCGTCTCCATTGATCAAGGGTAGGTCGGATGCAATGTCCTGAGTAAGCGTCAATCCCTTTTGTTCGAAGAGGGCGGTAGTGGCTGCCGTAGCCCTGGAGATGACGTCCTGCATGAAGACGGGTTTCATGTTCCAGTCCATGCGTCCTGATTCGATCTTGGCCAAATCCAGTACATCGTTGATGAGGGTGGTCAGTCGCTCACCTTCAGAGACCACCACTCCCAGGTTTTCTGAAACCTGCTTCATGGCCCGCTTGACCTTCTGATCTTCGATGGTCACTGCAGGGAATACCCGATCTTCCAATCGCTTGCGAATGATTTTGGCAAAACCCAGTACCGAGGTTAGGGGAGTCCGAAGCTCATGACTCACGGTAGACAGAAAGGCGCTCTTGGATTCGTTGGCATCTTCGGCAATGGCTTTTGCATGCTGGGCTTCTTCAAAGAGTTCGGCGTTGTGCAATGCAATGCCCACGTGTCTGGCTACGGTGTTGAGTAGCCGCTTGTCGTTGTCGTTGAACCTATTTTCTTGCTCGGTGCTTTGTACACTCAGTACACCAATGTTAGTGTCTTCCACTGGGATGGGGACACCGAGGTAGGATGATGCGGATTTGCCCACTCGAGTGATGCCCAGTTCATTGTACTGATCGTCAATGTTCTTATTGATCAGTAGGGGTTCTCCGGAGGCGATAATCCGCGAAGTCAAACCTTCGCCATATTGAAGGGGCTCCATCGAATCTCCGACCTGATAAGGAAAGTTGATTTGGTCGGTCTCGGTGTCGTGAATGGCCACGTAAGCAATGTTGGCATTAAACAGGCCTTTGATCTGGTCGCCCACGAACTGGATCAGCTCTTGAAGGTCTAGCTTTTCGGTTATGGCTTGGCTGACCCGATTTACGGTAGCGAGTTCATCTACACGTTTTCTGACTTCGGCGGTGCGCTCATCAATGGTTGCTTCCAGTTGCACTTGTTTTTGCCGCAGACTCTGGGTGCGTTGTCGCACAATGAAACGGACGAGCCCATAAGCGGCCAATAGATAAAGCAGATAGGCCCACCATGTACGATACCATGGATAAGCAACGGTGAACGAGAATTCTTCAGGAGCGCTCACATCTCCATAGACATTCTTTGCTTGCACTTCGAAGGTGTAATCTCCAGGAGGGAGGCTGTTGTAGGAGCGTTCTGTCTGAGTGGTCCAATCCGACCATTCACTGTTGAGTCCATTGAGGCGCGTCTGATAGGTCAGGTTTTCTTCGTCGATGAAAAATGGGGCGGCATAGCTCAGAGAAACGGAATTGTCACTAAAATCTACCTTCATTTTTGGACTATTCTCATTTTGACCGGATTGCATCAGTGAATCTCCAATGCTAAAGGATCGGACCTGGACATGCAGCGGTGGCGCTGCCTCATCCGAGAGATCTCCCTCATACCGAATCACACCATCCGGCCCAGAAAACCAAGCAACGGTATTTTCTGGATCCTCATCTTCGATGTAGATTCGCCAGATGCGCGTTTCCTGCAGCTCTTTGAACGGGGCATTGCTGACGGTGTGCCCCCCTTCACTGCTGGGCGTCAAGATGAATGGTCCTTTTCCAGCATTCATCCATGTGTGTCCTTTGCGGTCCACCATGGGATAAGCGCCAAGCGAACCAGTTTGCCGACTGGCCATAGAGCTATAGACGTAGTCGTGCTTTTCAAATGCATTCTCTGTCGCGTCAAACATATAGGCTTGTCCTTCCCCATTGCCAAAGGCAATTTCTCCGTCAATCTTCCACAGACTAATTTGTTGATTGGAAAGCCCGTGGGAGGTGTCGTAATGAATGAAGTGTGAACGATCAGGATCAATGCGTCCTTCACTAAAGAAAGGTTCCATCACATCTACCTGACCGACTGATGTTCCTTGCGACCAAATGCGGCCTTCGCTGTCTTCCTCAAGCCCCCAAATATTGGGCACAATCGAATCCGTTCTAAATTCCTCCACAAATTGGTCTTTTGCAGGATCGAAATACTGTGCGGAGAGTCCATCACGTAAGGCAACATACATCCGATTGCTATCGATTTCAGAAAATTTGAAGGTCACCACTTGATAGTCATAGTTGAAACTTTCCCGTACTGGTACCCATTTCTTTCCCTTTATTTCGATCAGTCCGTTTCCAGAACTTCCTGTGTAAAGGCGTCCTCCCCACTGTTGAAAAACGAAGTATTGTCCATAGGTGTCTTCTATTTTTACAAAAACATGGCTCTGATCATCGTAGTAGTAGACTCCATTGTTTGAGCCGACGTACAAGATGCCCTGGTGACGAATCAGAGAGTAGGGAATGCCAGGCAGTCCGGAGGCCTCGCCAAATTTGGTGAAGGATGAATTGGTATTGATGGACGATATTCCGTTGAAGAGCGGTAGCCATAGGACTCCCCGTGAATCCAGGTAACTGAAAGTAACCGTATTGTTCTGTAGGCCGCTGCTTTCGTTGATAATGTGGAGCAGCTTTCCCTGCTTATCGATGATGTATGCGCCATCTGAAAACGAGTTAAATACAAATCGGTCATTGTCCAAAGTAGCGCCTCCATAAACACCGGGGGACACCAAATCATCTGCTTCGGTAATGAAGGGAGTAAATTCCTGGCCGTCAAATAGGAAGAAGCCAATATTGCGGACCGCAATGATCATACGCTCATCGTCGTAGGGCAGCATAGCGTATATGCGCTCATTGGCAAATTTCTCTCCACCAGGGACCAAGACAAACTCTCCATCGATGTATTCCGTTAGGCCCACATTCCAAATGCGTTGGTATAGTCGGTCGTGGACCACCGCACCAACGTGTAGCGCTTCCTCGCTGCTTATCACCTCGAAGTCATGCCCATCCCAGATGTACATATCGTAACCGGATCGAAAAACGATTTTCCCCTGCCAATTGAAGGCTTCCCAGGTTTCGCCAAAACCATGATACTTTAACGGGAGTTTGTCCATCAATGAACGGTACTCCAACTGTCCATTCGGGCCAGGCGCCAAGTAGCCCAGCGCATCATAGCCACCTACATATATAGTTCCGGAAGAATCTTTGGTCAACGCTCGTGTGCCTGGTGATTCGATCAGTCGCCATGTTGCGCCATCATATTCCAGAATGCCGGAGTTGTTAGCGAAGTACATCAGTCCATTGTTACCTTCCTCCGCCCACCAATTGGTGCCGTTGGCACTGTTAGTGACTCGAGTCGAGTAGTTGGTGATAAAGGGATCGGTAATTTCAGTTTGAGAATGGACACTTCCTGAAAATAGAGCTAGGAAGAGCAGCAAGAACAACTTGCTGCAGAGCATCTTATAGTTGAGTTTCATACTGGTTGAGTGAGGATCGGAAGGTACGAATAATCCTGCCGTATTTGCTGCTGGATGCACACCTGGTTTTGCCATCTTCATGTGTGGAAGGTACGAACGCAAATGGGGGATCAGGTGGACACATGTAGCGAGTAGTTGGACAAAATAAGGATTCGTGAGCCTGTCTGCCCCAGGCAGGCCTGTAGGGATCTCGAAGCCGGGTTTTGAGTTCCAATGAGCTTCGAGATCCTTGCAGGTTTGCCTCCCGCAGGCAGGCTCACGAATCTCGGCGCCGATTTGGGAAGGAGTGTGCAAAAAAAAGTAGGATTTGCGAGTTGGAAAATCTATCAAGCCACCTGCTGGAAAAAATATTTAAAGAGATCCTGAATCCCGCTCACTAAGCGTAATGAGCTTCGAGATCCCTGTAGGCTCCCGTATCTCGGCTAGCGAATGGCCTGATCCATCTAGGTCCTAGTCCGGATTTGTATGGCATCTGCTACATCGTGTCCTTGGTCATCAACTGTTTGAAATTGAGTAAGGTGGAAAGTCCAGACGGGTTCATCCAAGGCACCTTCGTTGAATGGTGTAGTACTCCAAGAACAGAGTATGTGTCATCGAGGAAGACACAACCCAAGGCTTTGATCTAAACTTTCCTAGTTTGTGGATCCTGGTTCAATGTTGGTCAGGGTAAACCATAACCATGGCAGGCAAAAAGGATCTGGACTTTACCTATACCACCATTGATGAAATATTTCGGCTCAGTGTGGGAGAGTGGGGGGACTATAGTGGAGCGAAGTACGATG
>JAHQVP010000169.1 GCA_019634275.1 Saprospiraceae bacterium | reverse complement strand
TCTTTTTCTGTCTTGCAACAAGCCCTCAGTCTATTGGCCCCGCATGGACAGCATATGCAGGTTGGTCTGTTGCCTGGCACCGTACCTGCAGACAAAGTGCACTTGGGGCCTCTGATTGCCAGAGAGCTGGAAGTGATTGGATGTCATGGGATACCCAGGACATCCTATGCTGATCTATTTGAATTTCTGGATCGGCATAAAATCGATCCAGCTGTACTCATAAACCAGAAGGTCGACTTGCAGCACGCAATCGAACCATTTGTTAACCAGCCGAAATTGGATTTTCAAGGAGCGATGTGCATCACTCCGGAAGCGTAATTATCGCTTGGGCGTTGATTTCTTCACAAGAATGTCACGTCCATCAAAGTTGCTTTCATTCAATTCTTCGATGGCAATGAGTGCCTCTGCATCATTGGGCATTTCAACAAACCCATACCCCTTAGATCTTCCGGTTTCCCGGTCCATGATCACCTTCGCTGAAGTTACCTCTCCAAAACGACTAAAGAGCTTCCCGAGGGCTTCTCCGTCTGTGCGATAATTCAACCTTGCTACAAAAATATTCACGTCAAATACGTTTAATAAAAAATAAAAATCTCCGTCTCAGAGAGTCTACCAAAAGACCTTGCTAAAAGGACGAGCGCAAATGTAGCATTATCCGTTCAGCAAAATCTCATCTTTTAGGTATTAAGTCAGATTTTCCAGGCATTTGAAGACTTCTTGATAGAATTCCGGGTGGGATTCCCATGTTTGGCCTGACACTAGGTGGCCATCACGTATGGCCTGTACCGCACAAAACTTTCCACCAACAGATTCCAGTTCAAAGCGTACATTTTCATAGCAGGTAAGGTTGCGATCCTTTACCACCCCAGCGGCTATGAGAACTTGAATGCCGTGACAAAGACTGAGCAGGGGTTTTTTAGCACGGTCGAAAGTGCGTACAATTTCCAAAAGCTTTTCATTGTGTCTTAGATACTCCGGAGCCCTGCCCCCCAATACTAAGAGGGCATCATAGGTGGTTGGGTCTACTTCCTCAAATGCGATGTCGCTGCTCACCTTATAGCCAGGCTTTTCAATGTATGTGTCCCATCCGGGTTCAAAATCATGGATCACGAGATGGAGCATGCGCTTTGTTGGAGCCGCCACTACCGCTTGGTATCCGGCCTCCCTAAATCGATGTATCGCGTAGAGTGCCTCATAGCTCTCACCCGCATCCCCTGTGACGATTAAGACGTTTTTTGACATAGAAGTTTTGATTTTTCCATAGTTAAGGTAGTGAGAATTCCAGGGCGCTGTGAAATGTAAACTTCCCGGGTTTGGCCATTTTGGAATCATACGGAAGCATGAGCGGTAATTGTGAGTTGCACTGCCAGGTGGTGGCATCATAGAAATGCGAGATGTTTAATTCAGTAAGACGTCGAAGTTTGGCGCAGACACTATCTTTGGCGCTAGGCAGCCCTTTGTTGTATGCTGCGTTCTATTAACATCAAGCTATTCGCCATGTCGAAAGTTCTACTCCTACTCGCTATGTGTTTCCTGTGCCTACCCAGTTGGTCTCAGGAAGATCAATCCAAAGTACTACGTTACTCTGTCCATGAACTTAAGAACCTCACCAAGATTGATTTGGTGACTCAGGAAACGCGCTTGCCCCGCATGTACTTGCAAAAGGTGGGAAGAAATGACCTAACGGTCATGCGCGTGCCAACCAATCAAGTGAACATGGAGACTCGTTTTGTGACCAAGACATACACGTTTGACGAGATCAATAAAATGACCCTGCATAATCGATCCAGGAAGAGAAAGTTTGGCTTGATTGGAAGTGCCATCGGAGCTGCTGCCGGAGTGGCCTTGGGCATTGCCATATCTAAAGAGAAGGAACAAGACGACAATCTTTTGTTGCTTAATCAACGAACAGAATCAGGCTTTGCGGAGCCCATTATTGGTGGAATCGTGGGTTGGGGCGTCGGATTTGTAATTGGTGAGTTCATTTCTCCTGTCCGTTTGAGCACCCAGGATCGTGACTTTAAGAAACGACTTCGCAATTTTAGTGGCTCTAAATAGTCGAACATGATCTTGCGCCTCTTGATTTGCATTTTCCTGTTGCAGTGCGGTACACTCTCCGCTCAACGCGATAGTCTCTTCTTTACTAACAGTCAACAATGGGACGAGGAACGCTACCCCAATGTTCAGGGGACACCCTATTTCTTTGAGGACTTCATGCAGGCCAATATCATGAGACGAGACAGTTTTGTCTTCTCCGATGTGCTGCTCAACTACAATGGGTTCAGTCAAGAATTTGAAATCAGGGAGGACGATCGGTACATTGTGCTGGAGGCGCTATGGTATCTGGAAATTCGTATACCAGCCGATAAGAATCCGAGCCTGGAGCAGGATGTGGTGTTCAGACAAGACATGCACCCTACTTACAAGGCAAAATTTGCCCAGGTGCTACATGATGGCCAGAAAGTTACGGCCATCAACGACTTCAAGGTCGAAAAGTCCGAAAAGACGATCCAGAATGTGGGAGGGGCAGTGACATTTGAGCGATTTGTACCCATTCATTCATTCCGACTGATTCGCGATGGGGAGATTGATCTGCTTCGACCAAAGAAGGATGTGCTTGCTGCTAAGTTGGGCTCAGAAAAAGAATTCTCGAAGTTTCTCAAGGCGAACAAGATTAAGAAACTCACGGATCCGAACAATATGGCCAAGGCCGTAGCCTGGTACGATGAATTGCTTTCTCAATAAGGCAAGAGACCACCTCAAGATCATTTCCTTTCCCTCTTTGGTAGCACGTGGCAGAGCCTTACTTTTAGCATATGGTACGTTACTTCGCATTTCTGGGTTTAATTTTGATGCTCTCATGCACCGAAGATTCTTCTGCTCCACCGGAGCAAGCTACCACACCGGTTAATGTGCTATGGCTGGTGGCCGAGGACTTGAGTCCTTATCTGCCTATGTACGGAGATTCGACAGTGGAGACTCCTTCCCTAAGTCGATTGGCCGATGAAGGAGTAACGTATACCCATTGCTTCAGCGTCAGCGGAGTGTGCTCACCAAGTAGGGCCTGCCTGGCAACAGGGATGTACCCCTCGAGCATCGGTGCTCTCCATATGCGAACACTCCACCAGCAACCGGCCAGTCGGGAAATGGGCCTGATTGACTACGAGGCAGTCCCACCACCCGATGTTAAGATGGTGAGTGAGCTCATGCGGAGTGAAGGATATTATTGCACCAACAACAGCAAGCAGGACTATCAGTTCCATCCTGCGGTCACCGCCTGGAACGAGTCCAGTGTATATGCACATTGGCGTAACCGACCAGATACCATGCCCTTTTTTTCCATCTTCAATTTTGAAGTAACCCATGAATCGCAAATTTTCAATCCCAAACGATCGCGAAATCTCCGCTATGACAAACCCGTGTGGCCACCGACACGCGGTGCAGGCAGACCTCCCATTGATGGAGATCCGAACGCAGAACGTCCGTTATTGGTGGCCGAAGATCTAGAGGTCACCATTCCTCCTTATCTGCCTGACACAGAACCGGTACGGCGTGATGTGCGACGAATGTACTCTAACATCGTCGAGCTCGATCGATACCTTGGGCGGGTGATCGGACAGCTTGAGGAAGATGGACTGATGGATCAGACCATTATCGTTTTCTATGGAGATCATGGTGGGCCGCTGCCCAGGCAGAAACGACTGTGCTATGATTCCGGCTTACAAGTTCCTCTTATCATTCGGTACCCCGACGGATTACGAGCCGGTACAACGAGTGATCGCCTGGTCAGTTTCGTGGATTTTGCTCCTACACTTCTTTCTATGGCAGGAATCAGGCCTCCAGATCATATGCAAGGTCATGCTTTTGCAGGCGAGCATAAAGGCGCGGCGCGTCAGTACGTCCATGCGGCGGGAGATCGATTTGATGAATGTGTAGACATGATACGTGCCGTTCGAGACCAGCGATATAAATACCTTAAGAACTATCATACCGATCGCCCCTATTACCTACCCGTAGAATATCGTGAACGCATGGCCACCACCAAAGAGCTTCTTCGCATGAAGAAGGAAGGAACACTCAATGCATTGCAAGCACAGTGGTTTCGTCAAGACAAAGATCCGGAGGAACTTTTTGATACGAAGACAGATCCCCATGAACTGCACAACCTTGCAGATGATCCTGCCTATGCGGACAAGCTGGCTGAACTGCGTTTGGAATGCGAGCGCTGGATGGATGAAATTGAGGATCAGGGTCGGATACCGGAAGAAGAACTAATCAAACAGTTTTGGCCAGGGAAGGTCCAGCCGATTACACAGACTCCAATCGTGACATTGGCAGGGGCTGATCTGGCGGCATCATGCGCTACCGAGGGGGCGTCCATTGGGTATCGCTTTGTAGGAGAAGAACAGCCCAGTCAAGGATGGCGACTATACACAGGACCGATTATGCTTCGCAACAATGCTCCGGTGGAGGTGATTGCGCACCGCATCGGATACGCCCCCAGTAGTCCGGTAATGCTCCAACCAGATCTCTAGCATGCCTCTTCAGGAATTTCGAGTGCCAGAAGCGCTAGCGGGACATCGTTTGAGGAAGGTTTTGCCGGTACTGATGGAGAAACAATTGTCTCGTGGTCAGATCCGTCATTGCATCGAGACCGGTCGTCTAACGGTAAACGAAGCGACCGTGGTCAGCTCTGGCAGGACAATGCTTAAAGATGATGTCATTAAGATCATGGAGAGTGGCACCATGGCCCCAAAACAATTTCGCGCAAACATCCCTACAGTATACGAGGACCAGGATTTGGTTGTTTTTGACAAGCCAGCAGGTTGGATCACTGCGGGCAATGGTTTTCGTACCGTTGAAAATACACTCACCTGGAACACTTCCCAAGATCCCTTGACGGGGCTGAACAGAGCCCGGCACATCCATAGACTCGATGCTGCGACTTCCGGAGTCTTGATGTTTGCAAAGACGTCTGCCGCATTGGAATGGCACCACCGGATGTTTAGAGAACATTGCGTGCAAAAAGAATATCATGCTCTTTGTACAGGCTATGTTGTCTCATCAGGTCAATGTAAAGCTGCGCTGGACGGCAAGGAAGCCCAAACGTCCTGGCGTGTGATAACGCGCGTGCCTTCCGTCCGCTTTGGACATGTATCCCATTTGCTGCTGACCACACAGACGGGACGTACGCATCAGGTCCGCAGGCACATGAGCATAGCGGGACATCCCCTTGTGGGTGATATACACTACAATGTGCGGCATCGCTATCCAGGTAAAGGATTATTTCTCCATGCCAGTAGCGTGAAAACGAGGCATAGGGGAGGAGGGGCGTTAGTTCTTCATGCCGCTCTGCCCGATAAGTATTGCGCTTTTTTGAAGAGGGAAGAGCGTCAATGGAATAGACTTGCGGGATCATCCAATAGTACGAGCAAGGCTTAGGTGGCAAACCAATGCAGTGGTCTTGACACAGAGAAGAACTGCTGTCCCAGAAATATTGGATCTTTCAAATAAAATAATACTATGCGCATCATGCTTTTACTTTCGTGCTCCTTGCTCGCAGTCTGCGCTTGGGCACAGTCAGGAACCGTATACGATAATCTTACACTGCAGAGCGACATCCTGGACATGGAGCGGAAGTATGCTGTCTATTTACCTCCGGACTATGAGCAATCGCAACGCAGTTATCCTGTCTTGTATCTGCTGCATGGTGCAGGCGATGATCAGACGGGATGGGTGCAATTCGGAGAGATTTTGCACATCGCAGATCAGGCAATCAAAGACGGCAAGGCCACTCCTATGGTAGTCATAATGCCGGATGCCAACACCGGCTCTCGGGGTTATTTCAACGACATCACCGGGACTTGGCGATATGAGGATTTTTTCTTTGAAGAATTGATGCCTCATGTAGAAGATAAATTTCGCATTAAATCTGAGAAGCGATATCGTGCGGTAGCCGGACTGTCGATGGGTGGCGGAGGTACCTTTATGTATGCCCTTCGACACACGGACTTGTTTTCGTCCGCCTGCCCCTTGAGTGCATATGTTGGTCCGTTGGACTTGGAGTCCGCTCGACGGTTCCTTCCCCAGGATGGACCCTCCATATCAGATGCTCAGCTGGAAACGTATTGGAACAAGCATAATGCCTTGCGTCTAATGGAGTCCATGGAGGATGATGCCGTGAAGTCCGTACGTTGGTTTATCGATTGCGGGGACGACGATTTTCTCTTCGAAGGGAACAGTCTGATGCACATCGCGATGTCAAAAAGAAAGATACCTCACGAATATCGCGTACGAGATGGTCGACACTCCTGGACGTATTGGAGAGCGAGTCTACCCGTAGTCCTCGAGTTTGTTTCCCAAGCTTTTCATCAGTACTAAGGACGAAAAGATTGGTATGTCGTGAAGATCACGGAAGTATAAACAACACTATTCCGTCCAATCAGACCACGTCTTCTACATTTTCAACAACCCATTTGAGGCACTCATCAAAATCCGAGAAGATCTGCTCGGGAGGAACCAGATCTGGGATGATGTCAATGCGCTCCAGCATGTAGCGTGGTTGTTTTAGGGTATTCACCAGCAGCACGCGTATGTCTTTACTCACCAGATCGACCAAGACGTCTTCCATGGCGTATAGACCAGATTGATCCATGTATTGCATCCGCCCCATACGGATGACGACCGCTGTGGCAGTATCCGGTATCTGTGCAGCCAGCTGTTGAAAGTCGCTGGTTGATCCAAAGAAAAGAGGTCCTTTTATGTGTTTAATGAATACCTCCTCCTGGAGATTTTCTGGAAAATCTACTTCATCTGCCCATGCTTCTTCCTTGAGTGGCTTAAGGTCAGAACGTTCCGCCATCAAGTCCCCGATTTTCTTCATGAACATCAACGACGCAATCACCAGGCCGATACCGACGGCATAAACAAGGTTCCAAATGGTGGAAAGCACGAGTACCACGATCATAACGGCAACCTCAGGTCGTGGCATGTTGGGAATGGCCCTTAAGCCCTTCCAATCCATGACACCTATGCCAACGGTGATCAGAATACCGGCCAGAACGGCAGCAGGTATCTTGGAAGCAGTTGGACCAAAAGCAATCAAGATCAAGAAAAGCAAAACCCCTGCGATCATTCCCGAGAGGCGAGTTTTTCCTCCGGCATTGATATTGACCACGGTTCGGATGGTGGCGCCAGCACCAGGAATACCGCCAAAAACAGCAGCGATGCTGTTTCCGATGCCCTGACCGACAAGTTCTTTATTGGGTTTGTGACGTGTCTTGGTCATGTTATCGGCGACTACGGAAGTAAGAAGCGAATCGATAGCCCCCAGCAGGGCCAGCGTGATGGCGGTAAAGATGTAGGGGGTGATGGCACTCAATCTAAATTCTGTAATGATCCC
>JAHQVP010000168.1 GCA_019634275.1 Saprospiraceae bacterium | reverse complement strand
CAATCGGGCTTCCGGAAGTGCCATCTGTACCAAGTAAAATTCATCAAAGCCTCCTTGCTTCGGATGATAATGTGTGAAGGAGTCCATAATGCGCACACGATGGGCATTTAACGAATGAAATTGATATGGTCCGACCTTATCCAACCAAGTCAACAAGATACGGCGATAGGCATTCGTCTCCGTCGCACATCCTCCAGGGGTATCGGTAATATTGGGATCCCAATCCGGCCGAACAAAGCTCGGGATCTCGACTGGTAGTTCTTCAGGAACCATGAATGCCAATACATCCACTAAGCTGTCGGTCGAGAACTCCTCAGCTGCATCCAGCATAATAATGTCACCTACAGAAAACTTTGATGATTGTGATCCGATCGTCATCGTTCCACCCCCATCCTGAATGAAGCATACTCTGGCAGTGGGAGTGCCATTTAATTTTGAAATGCGATGGTGATAGGATACATCATACCCCGGATTTCTCTCGCTGAAGGCGCGCCGCAGCTCCTCAAATCCAGCTGGCTCGTGAGCATCCAACGAAACCCAGATGATCTCATCGACCGGATCCGCATTGTGTTTGTCATTGCAATTGCTGCAAAATACTAGCACACAAAGAAGACAACTCACCATGGGGAGAGTGCCTTTCGGAGATGGAAATTTGATTGTCCGCATAGCCTGCATCAAGATAGAAAGAATCGACTAGTTGTTAGCAGGCCTCATGTCCAAATGCTTCATGCAAAATGCGATGATGGCTTCCTGGACATCCTCCCAATTTGGGTTTTTTAATGGTGATAGCATCACGTGATTGGTGCCATTGGCAAAGGCCATAAACTGTTTGTCTTCTGGAAGCGTCCCAAGCTGTCTACTCATTTCCAACATGGCCTTTACACTTACCACAGGATCTTGGTGCTCTTTATCCTGGTAGTAGTAACCACAAAATACCGGATGAGAAATCTTTTTAAAGATGTTCGGGAGCATGGTCATTTCGATTAATTCTTGCAAAGCGATCGTGCCTTCCCACCGATATCTATCGGTCCAGTACTTCTGAGACTCGTTGTCATAGTTTATCATGTTGTATTCTCCTCCTCCTACCGTTCGAGCCAGCTGCAGTCCCCATGGATCATTCAATGCTCGAGAGAGAGGGTGAGCCAAGGCAATGTTGGGGGAGAGCAAGATTTCTGCATGGATCTCTGGATCTGCAGCACTTAAGTAAAGGGAAAGGGTACCCCCTGTCGAGCAAGACATTAAGATGGTCTTCTTGCCAATCAACTTGCCAATGGCTACAGCCTCCCGCGCCTCATCAACAAGTTGCCGTGGCGTAAGGTGTTGAAATACGCTGTCGTGTGCCACTCCATGATCCGGTAAGCGGGTGAGATAGAGATTGGCTCCAAAAAAACGCGCAACATTATGATGCACTGGATCTCCTTCGCCATGGCTGGCACTAAAACCATGCAAGTAGACAAAGCTGTATTCCGTTTGCCGTACGGAGTCCGCCCATACAACGGCTGCAGCATTATTGGGTTTAAGACCTTGTATCTGAGTTTCACGCTGCTGCAGATGAGCTTCAATTTGATCCAATTCCATGACCATGGCAATGGGGTCATTTTCTACCTCATCGAAGCTGCGAGTTGGTCCCAAAAAATAGGTCAGGACTGAGATTGATGCAAGTGCAAGCAGTCCTTTGAACAAGATCTTGAGTATGCGCATGCAATAAATGTAGTGCTTTGGAATTGATATCTTTTGCGTCAAGACAAAGACGATTTGAGATACGTTCTTCACCTAGCCTATAACGGCACTCATTATCGAGGTTGGCAGAGACAACTTCAGGTGCAATCGGTGCAACAAGCCATCGAGGAAGCCCTAACTCCATATGCTGAGGATGGCAAGCCTAAACTACATGGATGCGGGCGGACAGACGCCGGTGTCCATGCTTTGAGTTTCGTCGCTCATGTGGATTTAGCTTATCTACCAAAGGACTTTTCATTGCCGCCAGACATTTATCTCTACCGCTGCAATGAGGTTCCTTCTACCTTCCATGCGCAACGAGATGCAGTATCCAGAACCTACGTGTTTCTAATGCATTTAACCTCCTTGGAAAGCCATAGAGAGATGAGCGCTCGCTACTATTTTGATCGACTCGATCTTACCACCCTGCAACAGAGGGCGAAGAGTCTAATAGGGCGACGGGATTTTCGATCATTTTGCAAGAGACCCAGAGAGTATAGACAGACCTATTGCACCGTTAGTGCTGCCAGCTGGACTGCTCTAAGGGACGGCAGGGTCCTACGCTTCGAGATCACGGCCGATCGGTTTTTAAGAGGAATGATTCGATTGTTGGTAGCGCATATGTTACAAGATGCAACGAGCTTGGACAAAGCGGACTCCATTGGTTTCCTGTTGGGTGGGGGACAACGGGGTTCTCTGGCGCCGGCATATCCCAATGGCCTGCATCTTGTGCGACTTACGTACGACCATTATATATTTGATGTGGATGCCGTCCCTTCTTTCTACTCAGAAGTCATAGACGATGTGCGACCAACAAACCTTTCGTAAATCTAGATTTACCGAAGTCATTTCCCTACTCCTGGGTTGTGCGAGTGACTTCGTATCCCATAGCTCCTACAGGGACTAGATTGTTAAGATCTTGTCAAGAGCCCAGGACAGATGAGCGTGTGCCCCTTCAATTTTCTTAACTTTTGGATCTCTACAAAATAAAAAGTTAAACACATGAAAACGAATCTCTTATCCTTACTCCTTCTTTCTTCCTTAGTGTTTATTTGTGCTCCTTCCGCACAGGCTCAGGAAGAATCGGAGTGGCCTACACTTGATGTGAGTCCCTTAGACATGGCGTCATATCCTGCTCGGGCTGCATTTCGCAACTATCTGGGAGAGGAAGGTAAGACCATGAGTGTCAAGGTGAGGGTAATGTACTCTCGACCAAAAATGAATGGCCGAACCATATTCGGTGAGCTTATTCCTTTTGGTTCGGTGTGGAGACTTGGTGCCAATGAGGCCACAGAAATTATGTTCGCCCAACCAGTAGATATAGGAGGAACGACGGTGCCTCAGGGCTTTTATACCATTCACGCTGACGTCAACAAGGAGGATTGGACCATACATTTTTCCACTCAACGCTCGATCTGGGGCAGTGCCAATCGGGACAAAGAACAAGACATTGCTTCTCTAAAAGTGCCGGTCAAACAGCTTGACCAGTCACTTGAAAATTTTTCCATCACCTTCCAACGAGTGGATGATGATAACGCAAACATGGTCATGGCTTGGGAGAATACCGAGGTGAGTGTCCCGATTGGCTTTAATCCCGTGATTTACTCTGGAGTGGATGCCAGTCCGATGGATTTGATACAATTTCCAAATCAGTCGCGCTTTCACAACTACCTCAAGCCAGAGGAATTGGAAGGCATGGGTACTCGGGTTAGAGTCACCTACTCAAGACCACAGAAGAAAGGACGTGACATTTTTGGGCAACTACTCCCTTTCGGAAGTGTCTGGCGAGTGGGGGCAAATGAGTCCTCTGAAATTTCCTTCTATGAGAAAGTCTCCCTGGGCGGAGAAGAAGCAGAAATAAATCCAGGCAGATACGCGCTCTATGCCGAAGTAAATGAAGGTTCATGGGACATCATTCTAAGTTCTGATCTTCCCGCCTGGGGAAGTGCTAATCGTGATGAAAGTAAGGATGTGGCCCGAGTGCGGGTGACCACAGCTCAAGACGACGAAGTCGTAGAGGCTTTAAGCATGCGATTTCAGGAGAAAGGAGAAGGGGCTGTTGATTTGATTATCGCATGGGATACTACCCGGGCAACTTTGCCGATTAAGTTTTCCAACTAGGATATCCTCATTCCATGAAAGAGTACAAGCTTGAAACAAGCATCTTTTGGAGTAAGGTAACGAAGGAGAAGGATCATATTCTGAAGAAATCGGAACTGGAAATTCAAGGACTGTTGGATCGCTATAGTGAGGAGGGTTGGAGTCTTGTCTCTACGGAGGCAGTCTCCTTTGGAGCCGCCATCTATTTCTATCATTACTTTGCCAGGGATATCTGACGAGTAGGTAGGTAGTACCGATGGGTTACACAATCTGGCACCTCGGCAACATAGTGCGTGATAAATAGGAGTGTGTCTGATGGGCCCAGAAGTCGCCTGAGAACATCATGACAACGACTCACAGATTGCTCGTCCATCCCTTGAAAAGGCTCATCCATGATATAGAGATGCGTTTTTTTTAGAATGCAGCGAATGAAGAATAGCATACGTTGAGCACCATCAGAGAGATGCGGCATGATTTGGTCGAATGGAACATCTAGATTCAATGACCTAAGCAAGCTTCGCGCTTTCTGCTCTTCATCCTCTCTAAGCCCTCTTGTTGCCATTGAAGAGGTAAATGCTGTGCTCAAAAATTGCATCACCGTCATGCGTGCATCAAAGTAGCTTTGTATCTCTGGGGAGGTAAAAGACATGCCTTGCTTCACTTCCCAGATGGATTCCCCAGTGCCTCTTTTCTTTCCATGGACGTACACATCGTTGCTGTAGACTTGCGGATGATCTGCATAAATCATGGCCATCAAACTTGATTTTCCAGACCCGTTCTCTCCAATGACCGCCCATTTTTCTCCTCTTCTTACCGTCCAGTTTACTCCCTTTAAGATCGTATTCGATCCATATGCTAAATCGACATCGTGAAATCGCACAACTTCTGTTTCACTGCGGACCAGCGGATTTCCTGGGAGGGCAATCGGTCGGGACACTCCGTGCGGCAGCTTTTCGGTGGATCCTTTACAGGCCGCTATCTGTCTGTTACTATGCACGTGTCCATTCTGTAAGGTGAGCTCATGGGTCATGCAGGTGGGGTGGGAATGAAAATGACCGAATAGGATTAAAGATGTATCGGTGTCAAGAGCCAAGGCGTCTAAGGTGCTATTGAACGTTTCTCGAGTGGCTGGATCCAGTCCTAGGTGTGTATTGTCCATAAGGAGCAGCTGTGGCTTTTGCATAAGGGCTGCAGCCAACAGCAGCCTTCGTGTCTGCCCCGAAGACAAAACAAGATGTTTTTGATCGAGCAGCTGGACGAGGTGGAGGTTTTCCAGCAAAGCAAAGTCGAACGTCTCTCCATGCGTACGCTGCAGGAGAAATTCGCGAACGGTAGGCTGGTGCTCCGTCTGAGAGCCAAAGTATCGCTGTTGGTAGTAGGTACGATTGTTGGCAGTGGCAAGCTTAGACTTGCGGCCAAAGGGCACAAAGGCAATGTGCTGTCGCCTCATTTCGAAGGTGGCATTCGGGCCCAGAAAGGGAAAGGACAATTTGCCATGGCTGATTCTGATTTCGCCCATGATTGCTTTCACAAGGGCAGTCTTACCAGCTCCAATTGGTCCTTTGACAATCCAATGTTGACCAGGATGTACTTCCCAGTCAATCTCTGACAGGACCTCCTTCTGGCCGATGTATGCCGAGACCTGTTGCATTTGTATCAACGCCGATTTCATTCGATCCTGCATTACCCTGACCAAGGTAGTCATTGAAATGCACCCAATGTGCTATCTTGGTGCCATTCAAATCCAAATGAAAAGGGAATCGCAAAGCCAAGTGGTCGCGGTCTGCTATGCATAGTCTTTGGAATAGCATATCGACATTGGGTGTGGGTGCACTACCACCGCGTCAGCGCCGACGGATGATTTTTAGCAATCGCCTGTTTGCCATTAGTCTTTTGGGAGCGGTGACCTTCTTAAGTTATTCACTGATTACAAAAGCTTCTCCAGTATACAATTTGGCCTTGTCCTGTTTGGTGCTGATCCTATCGACAGCACTCTTGCTTAATGCTTCGGGCCGGCACATTGTGGCCATTTATGTAGCCGCTTTTGGGCTTTCCCTGGAATTTACTTTTACCATGCTCCACTCTGCTGGATTCTTCTCACAGAGTATTCTTTATGCCAGTATTGCGGTGGTGTCCTTTATTCTCTTAGAAAGCCATGAGCTCCACAAAAGAATTGTGCTTTATGGTACTTCGCTGCTGTTTATCGTGGCGCAATTGATTAACCTGCATTTTCCTCCCCTTTTTGAATTAGCGGATGTGCCCTATGATGAGTTAGTCGTTTTTGCACTCTGCATGCTCTTTATTGTTTGGGTACTGCATATTTATAAATCAGAGAACGATGCCCTTATTCGGCAATTACGGAAGAACAACCGAAAACTAAAGGGGGTAAGTGAAGAATTGGAACGCTTTGCCTACATCGCATCTCACGATCTGAAATCGCCATTGCGCACGGTCAACAGTTTCATTGGACTCCTCGAGAAGGACATACAGAATGGCAAGACCGATCGCATACAATCCAATATTGACTATGTCAAGTTTGGGGTTTCGCAAATGGCACACATCATCGACGATGTCCTCGCCTTGTCTGGGATTGATACCCAGGACAAGCAAGATCTTGCACCGGTCGATCTGAAAGAGGTGATCGATAAAGTATGTTACAATCTTTCAGATGAGATTAAGAGAAAGAGGGCTTTGATACAAGTAAATGAAGAGTTGCCTGTGATGGATGGCAACGAATTGGAGCTCATGCAAGTCTTTCAAAACTTGATCCAAAATGCCCTTAAGTATAATGAGTCGAATAAGCCCGAGATAAAGATCTCCTATCAGCAGACAGCCAGCGAACATCTCTTGTTCTTTCGAGATAATGGCATCGGGATTGAAGAGCAATACTTTGACAAGATTTTTCAGTTCTTCTCACGCCTACACCCTTCTTCTCGCTATCCTGGCACGGGTTTGGGCCTGGCTCTTTGCAAGAAAATTATCGAGAAGAATCATGGTACGATTGTCGTTACATCAGATGTAGGGGAGGGATCCACCTTTACCATTGCTCTCCCAAAGAAGGTAGAAGATCCACTGGACTTTAGTGAGGTAGTGGAATCGGTGAATGCATAGAGATCAAGCGTAAGAGGCGATCTCATGGCCATATAATGTCCTTTGAAGAGGTTATCTTGTCTCCGAATTTCTTGACATGAGAATAATTTCATTTAATGTAAATGGGATCCGGGCAACAGTGAAAAAGGGATTGTTGTCTGATATCGAAGCCATGCAACCTGATGTACTCTGTCTGCAGGAGACCAAGGCTACAGGTGAGCAAGTACGAGAGGCGGTAGCAGACCTAAAGGGGTATCACATCTATACCAACGAAGCGGAGAAAAAGGGATACTCAGGTACCGCAATATTTTCTCGTAAAGAACCACGATCGGTTCAATATGGCATTCAGGTCAAGGCGCATGACAATGAGGGACGTGTGATCACTGCCGAGTATGACGCCTACTATGTAGTTTGTGTATATGTTCCAAACTCAGGGGCAAAGCAAGTGAGGCTGGATCGTCGTTTACGATGGGATAAATCTTTTAGGCGCTACCTTACCGATCTCATGAAGGTCAAGCCCGTGATTGTTGGTGGAGACTTCAATGTAGCCTTTCAGGAAATTGATATCGCTCGACCGAAGTCAAACTATAATAAGTCTTCCGGTTACCTTCAGGTTGAAATCGATGGCTTTGAGAAGCACCTTTCAAAGAATTTGGTGGATGTATGGAGGCAGCAACATCCCGAAGAAATAAAATATTCCTACTGGAATCAAATGTTCAATTCTCGCAGTCGAAACGTGGGATGGCGCATTGACTATTTTCTAGTTGACCAACGTCTAGCCGATCAGGTGGTGTCTTCCGATATCCTTAATGACGTGATGGGTTCCGATCATTGCCCGATAGAAATCGTCATGCCGTCCTGACAGTCGCTGGTTTTCTGTAGATTTCCAGACATAACCATTTCACAATCCACATGGGAACCCTTGATGTACTGGACTATATTGTACTGGGACTTTATTTCCTCATAATTTTTGGAATAGCCGCTTGGGTTATCTCTCAAAAACAAAAGACGACCGAAGACTATTTTCTCGCAGGTCGCAATGTGGGATGGTTTATTGTAGGGGCTTCGATCTTTGCTTCCAACATTGGATCAGAACATGTGGTCGGCTTGGCAGGAACTGGAGCAAGTGACAGACTTCCACTGCTCATTTATGAGTTGCATGCCTGGGTTGTCTTGATGTTGGGCTGGGTTTTTCTCCCCTTCTATGCACGTGCTGGTGTCTTTACCATGCCGGAATTTCTTGAGAAGCGCTATGGACCGAATGCACGATGGTTTTTATCGATCTTCTCTCTTATTGCCTATGTATTGACAAAAGTGTCGGTTACAGTGTATGCCGGTGGGATCGTGATTTCCACCTTACTTGGTATTGATTTTTGGGTTGGAGCGCTGGCCACGGTGGTGCTGACTGGACTGTATACCGTACTTGGAGGCATGAAAGCGGTGGTGTACACGGAGGCTTTACAGGCGGTGGTACTCATCTTTGGAGCTGGATTGCTGACCATTTTAGGATTGAATGCCGTGGGAGGTTGGACAGAATTAAAGGCTACAGTAGGTCCCGAGTACTTCGACATGTGGCGGCCTGCAACAGACCCGGACTTCCCCTGGCCCAGTCTGGTTTTTACCAGCAGCATTGTGGGCATTTGGTATTGGTGCACGGATCAGTACATCGTGCAGCGAGTTTTGACAGCACGCAACGTGACCGAAGGACGCAGGGGAACTATTTTCGGAGGATTTATGAAACTCCTCCCCGTGTTTATTTTCCTCATGCCCGGGGTGATTGCGCTGGCGCTTAAAATGAAGGGAGAACTTATGTGGGAGTCGCCCGATCAAGCATTCCCTGCACTGATGTCGGCTGTGCTTCCATCAGGTCTTAGGGGATTGGTTGCGGCAGGCTTACTTGCTGCCCTGATGAGCTCTTTGGCTTCGGTCTTTAACAGCTGCGCCACATTATTTACGGTGGATATTTATAAAAAGCTCTACCCCCAAGCTCCCGAAAATAAGCTCCTGAGCGTGGGGCGGATCGCCACCCTTATCGTTGTGGTGGCGGGCATTGCCTGGATACCGGTCATGCAAAATATCTCTGGAGTGCTCTACGAGTACCTGCAGGCAGTGCAAGCCTACATCGCACCACCGATCGCGGCCATTTTCTTGCTGGGGATATTTTCAAGGCGTGTTAATGCGCAGGGAGCCATGGCTACTCTTGTGATGGGGCTACTAATTGGCGCAACCCGAATCGTCCTCGAACTGAGCAAGGAGAGTTTGACCCCTGGGACGTTTTTGCATACCGTGGGGGATACGAATTTTCTGACATTTGCCGCTTGGTTTTTCTTTGTTTCTGTGATTATCGCGGTGGGAGTGAGTTTGCTTTCGGAAGTTCCTTCATTCGAAAAATTGAAGGGGCTGACTTTTTTCAGCCTGACGGAAGAGCATAGGAAGGAGAATCGGAGCAGTTACAACATGTGGGATGTGGCGGCTTCATTGGTGGTGCTTGCCATCGTGGTCTTTGTGATGCTTTGGTTCAATGGGACTTAAGTCACATGCGATCCGTAAATAGGCGATTTCTATTCCGAACAAGGCAAGGCT
>JAHQVP010000167.1 GCA_019634275.1 Saprospiraceae bacterium | reverse complement strand
GAAGATGCGAAACATAGGTCCAGCCATGACCTCAGGACGCATAGCAGACATTGCCATTGATCCAACAGATCAAAACACCATGTACGTAGCAGCCGGATCTGGCAACTTATGGAAGACAGAAAATGCAGGGACGACGTGGAAACCTATTTTCGAAAAGTACGGGAGCTATTCATTGGGCTGCATTACGATTGATCCTCAGAACCCCTATACCCTCTGGCTGGGCACTGGGGAAAACGTAGGTGGGCGCCATGTGGGATTTGGCGATGGCATATACGTCAGTCATGATGCTGGAAAGAGTTGGTCCAATAAGGGCCTAAAGAAGACGGAGCACCTTTCAAAAATCATTGTCCACCCCACCAATTCCAATGTGTTGTGGGTTGCCGCCCAGGGTCCTTTGTGGAGCAAGGGAGGAGAACGTGGACTCTATAAGACTACAGATGGTGGCGAGACTTGGGAAAAGACCCTGGGAGATGATGCCTGGACAGGGGTCACCGATATTGTCATCGATCCACGCAATCCGGATGTCCTCTATGCTGCAACTTGGCAGCGTCATCGTACGGTAGCGGCATACTTAGGTGGTGGACCAAAATCAGGTGTACACCGCAGCATCGACGGAGGTAAAACCTGGACAAAATTGACATCTGGCTTGCCCAGCAGCAACCTAGGGAAGACTGGTTTGGCCATCTGCCCATTTAATCCTGACCGGATCTATGCCGTACTGGAAGAAGTTCGACTAAAAGGAGGTCTTTACATGTCTGAAGATCGAGGAGCTTCCTGGAAAAAACAATCCGATATGGTGTCTGGCGGCACTGGACCCCATTACTACCAAGAACTCTATGCTGATCCTCACCATGAAGGTCGATTGTACTTAATGAACAACGTGGTGAAGATCTCAGACGACTATGGAAAGACCTATCGATCCATGAACGAAGACAAGAAACATGTCGATACTCATGCCATGGCCTTTCGCTCTTCAGATCCCCAATACGTGGTAATGGGGACTGATGGTGGCGTCTATGAGTCTTTTGACCAGACCCAGACCTGGCGCTTCGTGCGCAACCTTCCACTGGTGCAATACTATAAAGTAGCTGTCGATGATGCTGAGCCATTCTATAATATCTACGGAGGCACCCAAGACAATGGATCCCATGGAGGACCTTCTCGGACCATGAAATCGTCTGGAATTCACAATTCGGACTGGCGTGTGGTACTAGGAGCCGACGGCCATCAATCCGCTACAGAGCCGGGTAACCCTAACATTACATACGGAGAATTTCAACAAGGCTGGCTCTTTCGCATCGACCATACGACTGGCGAAAGTACCTTCATACAGCCCCAGGGCGCAGAAGGAGATCCTGCAGAAAGATTCAATTGGGATGCGCCCATTCTCGTAAGTCCGCACAGTCCCACTCGCTTGTACTTTGCTTCTCAGCGAGTTTGGAGATCAGACAATCGTGGGGACGACTGGACGGCAGTCAGCGGAGACTTAACCAGAGATGAAGAGCGTCTCTCCCTGCCCATAATGGGGAAAACGCAAAGCTGGGATAATGCATGGGATGTGGGAGCGATGTCAAATTACAATACCATTACCTCTTTATCGGAGTCGCCGATCAGAGAGGGACTCCTATACGCAGGCACCGACGACGGCATCATTCAAGTCTCTGCAGATGGAGGAGACAACTGGACCAAGATTGAACTGGGTGACATCAAAGGAATCCCAGCTGCCGCTTTCGTCAATGACGTTCGTGCTGATCTGTTCGAAGCAGAAACAGTCTACGCGGCTCTTGACAATCATAAGAATGGGGACTACCGTCCTTATCTCATGAAGAGCAACGATCAGGGAAAAACTTGGCAGTCCATAGTAGGCGATCTGCCAGAGAAATTACTGGTATGGAGATTGGTTCAGGATCATGTCCAACAAGATCTACTGTTCATTGCTACTGAATATGGTCTCTATTTCACCATCAATGGAGGCACCAACTGGGTTAAACTGAAAGGAGGCCTCCCCACCATCTCCTTCAGAGACATCACCATTCAGCGGCGCGAAAATGATTTGGTGGGAGCATCATTTGGCCGAGGCTTCTATGTGTTGGATGACTATTCGCCATTGCGCGAGCTTTCCCCTGCGCTGGCTATGCAAGAAGCTGCCCTATTCGACGTGCGGGAGGCTTACTGGTACAGCCAATTGGACGAGCTATATGGCCAAGGAAATTCTGAGTACGCCGCTGAAAATCCTCCTTACGGTGCCACATTTACCTATTTCCTGAAGGATAAGATTAAGTCTTTGGGAGAAACCCGTAAGGAAGCAGAAAAGGAATTATCTAAGGAAGAGCGCCCTATACCCTTTCCAGGTTGGGAGGCACTCGAGAAAGAAACTCGACAGGAAGAGCCTGCCATTTTCCTGACAATCGAGGATGCACAAGGAAATCTCGTCCGCCAGATAAAAGCAAAGAATGCTGCAGGGATCAATCGAGTATCTTGGGACTTAGCTTTGGCTTCTAAAGATGTGGTACGTCTGCAAGCTCCCGGATCAAGCGGAGGATTCTTTGGAGGTGGTGCACAAGCTGTACCAGGTACCTACAGCGTCACACTCTCAAAATTCGTCGATGGCGCATGGTCCACTCTAGCAGGGCCCAAGGAATTCGAAGTCGTCCCTTTGAAAACACCCTCATTGCCGGGTGCTGCTCCCTCTGAAATTGCCGCTTTCCAGAAGGAATTTAATGGCTACCGTCAGGAGCTGACTTCCGTTCGCATGGATCTTTCGCACAGCATGAAAAAACTATCGGCGCTACGACGAGCTTTGGCCAGCGCTGATCGTCCGAGCAGCGAGTTAATGACTGCACTTTATCAGACGAAACAGCAATTTGAGGATCTAGACATCGTCTTAAACGGCCTGAAAAGCAAAAATGAAGTGGGCGAGCGCAATGCTCCTTCGGCCGCGGATGGGCAATTTATTGGATTTGTAGCTTTGGGGGGCACATATGGGCCAACGGGCAATCACAAAGCGGCTTTTGCTCGAAGCGTAAACTTGCTGAAGGATGTTCAAGCAAGGCTCAAACCAATAGTTGAGTCCTTACCGGAACTTGAACGAAAAGTTCGAGCAGCGGGTGCTCCACCGATCGAGGGATTTTAAGGTTGAGGTTTGGTGCTTGGTCCCTATTTGACCTCGACCGGGACCTCGGTCATTTCCGAATATTATTCGGATAGTTTTACAAACATAGAGCCCTAATGATCAAGCAGCCGGATAGAATATTATGGTGGACAATTCCAATTCTATCTCTACCTATTCTCTACAATAGAAATAGTGCTTTTGACCTCCAACTTCATTCAACGTATTTCATATTTGCATTTTGGCAACTGGCCATTCTATTCACACTAATATTGGTACTGTATGGAAGAATATATCGGCTACTAAGATCCTATAGATTGATAAAATTTCTGAGCTTTCTGCATTCCATCGCAACCTCTGGCGCCATAATCGGAATTGCAATTCTTACAATTTTGCAGACGTCTTTAGCGATAGATAACTTCGAAACGTTTGATCGGCTAAACACGATAGGGATTGCCTTGATTCAGTTTCTACTTGGTGTCCAAATAGTTTTCTTGATCAATATGGCAATTGGCATTTTTAGAGGTCGGAAATGACACCAAATCAAACTTCCCAAAATTGCAGAAAATTACCGTACTAGCACTAAGCATCCCACGAACCATGCACCAGCCAATAAGACTAGCCAAGAACCGCCTCTGCCCTATTAAAGGGTTGTTGTTGTAAGCGTTCTCCTGTAGCACGGTATAAGGCATTGGCGAGCGCTCCGCTAATGGGCGGAAGAGAAGGTTCTCCCAAGCCGGTGGGATCGATGCCATTGTCCACAAAGAAGGTTTCAATCTCCAGTGGTGCCTCTGCATTTCTGATCAGTCGGTACCGATCAAAATTGCTTTCGTTGGGTTTGCCGTCGGTAAAAGTCATCGCACTGTACATCGCATGACCGATGCCATCAACAATTCCGCCCTCAATCTGATTCTTAGCACTTCCGGGGTTAATCACAATCCCACAATCCACTGCACACCAGACTTTCTGTACTCGGGGAGCGCCATCTTCCATCACCACGTCTACGACTTGGGCTACGTAGGAGTTATGGCAGTAATATGCCGAAACCCCTCGATATACGCCGGGACGTTCCTGTCCCCATCCAGATTTATCTCGCACCAATTTTAAGACCCCTGCATACCGTTCAGCGTCATAGTCGTGGTCTTCTCCCACCGGATTAGCAGAGGCGCGTTCAAAGAGCTTAAGTCTGAACTCAATCGGATCCATTCCGGCCGCTTCGGCAACTTCGTCTAGAAAAGCCTGCTCGACTCCAGCCGTAAAATTTGATCCAGGTGCACGCCAGGCACCAGTAGATACATTTGTGTCTCGATGTATTTGATTTTCTGCCAGGTAGTTCTCGACTGCCCCGGCCGGAAAGCGGTTGAGGAAGACCGGATCATCCTTCATACCTGCCCCTTTAATTTGAAAACCGGTTAGGTTTCCATTGGCATCCAGTGCGGCACGGTAAGTAGAACTATACGCTGGACGATAAGTCCCCTGCGTCATGTCGTCTTCTCTGCTGTATATCAGCTTGATAGGAGCCCCTACCTTGTGGGAAATGAGTGCAGCTTCCGATCCAAAGTGTCCATAGAGACGCCTACCAAATCCTCCCCCCATTCGAGTCATCATTATCGAAACATTCTCCAAAGGAATGTCCAATAGCGCCGCTACTGTCTTCTGTAGAAACTCCGGCGTTTGGATAGGACCCAGTAGCTCTGCCTTGCCATCGCGCACGTCAGCAAAGAAATTCATGGGTTCGAGGGTATTGTGAGCAAGGAAAGGAGCGGTAAAAGTACGCTCCACCACTTTGGCAGCATTAGAGAAAGCAGCCTCGGGATTACCATCTCGACGATCTTTTAGTGACGAAGGTTTTGACAATAAATCTTCCAGAATAGCCGCATGCTCACTGCTGCTCTCAGCAGGAGTATCTTGTACCCAATCGACATTGATTGCTTTCCGAGCCTTCATCACCTGCCAGGTGCTTTCTCCGACAATGGCGATCAATTTGGGAAATGCTGTGACATCGCTCCATTGCGTTTCAATCCCCTCAGGTCTAAGGTCGATCTCAAAAACATCTCGAATACCCGGCATGGCCAAGACGGCTTCCCTATCATATGCTCTAAAACTCATGCCAAATGCAGGAGGATG
>JAHQVP010000166.1 GCA_019634275.1 Saprospiraceae bacterium | reverse complement strand
GTGGAGCTGGATATATTTGAGGCAAAAAGACTAAACCCAATTGCTGCCCATCCTAAGCGATTGCCTGCTAAGAAGAAATCAGATCCTGTACTGATTCTGCGAGATAGCACAAAACCCATGACGATGATGACGATAAAGTACCCCACCACAATCGCTGACTCGATCGGGGATATGGCTGCTGCACTCATCCGTTATTAAGAGAAATTCTCATTGTCTACTTCTCACAAAATCTTGTAGATCCGTTCCACGATCTAGGTTCATTTTCTTTTTTAGACGCACCCGCGATATTTGCACACTGCTGGGGTTAATTCCCAGTAATTGTGAAATTTCTTTGGTGTTTAACCCCATCTTGATGTAGGCGCAATGTCGCAAATCATTCTGAGTCAGTTTAGGGTATTCTTCTCTCAGATTCTTAAAGAAATCAGGATGTACCTTCAAAAATTGCTCTCGAAAGGACTTCCATCCCTCTTCCATATTTATGTTGGTGCTGAGCTTACGTCTGATTTTTCTCAGATCCACGGGAGAGATTGATTTTTTAGTTTCAACATCTCTGATCATGGCCTCCACCGTCTGGAAGAGATTGCGCTGCTGTCCCACTAACAAGGTGGTCGACACCAATTCATTGGATCGAAAATCAGCTTCTTGCTCCAGACGCAAGTTACGCTCGCGCTTCGCAATTGACTCCGCTTCCAATATGGAGTTCTTCAATTGAGTCTTATCCAATTCGAGGGAGCTCACTCGCAAAGCTTGTCTCGTTTTTTCTTCTGAGCGTGCTGTTTTTTCCAATGATGCAGCATACCAGTACATGGCAAGAAAGAAGAGAATGGCAACTAAGAAAAAAAGGATGATCGTGAATTGATAAATTTCTTGCGAATTGTCAACCAGTTCAACCATAGCCACTATCAAATTATCTGTTTTGCTTTTTGTCGTTGTCCATAGACTCCCCTCTCAAAGAGTAGATTAAAAATAATTCGAAAGATATTCTAAAATTGTATCTTAATTTTCGCCTAAAGTCTGACACCGCGTGAAACCATCTATCTTACGCACCTCGCCGCTGCTATGTGCGTCCGCCTGTTTTATAACAGGCATAACGATCAGTAATTGGTTTGGAGATGCAAGCAGGATCGATCTTATTTTCGCTGCTCTGTCCCTCTGTCTGTCCATTATCCTGCTAACTGCAAGTAGGTCATTCAATCCCATCGTAGGCACATTTGTGTTGCTGATATCCGTGACGATTTGTGGCTTCGTGATGCATCAGAGCCGTGCATCCCAATGGGACAGGCAACACTTTTGCCACTTTGTCAATGGCGAAGAGCAGGAAATAGAGATGTTGATCACTGCCCAAACGGGACACGGCTACGTAGCAAGGGTGTATCGCGTCGAAGGACTGCCCGTGCGAGGGAAGCTTTTGCTGGACCAAAGAATAGTCCTGAGAAAAGAGGTACTGCCCCTGTGTACTGTTGTCAGGACTACGGGTGCCGTTGTTCCAGTCTCTCCTCCCCAAAATCCATATGCATTTGACTTTGCACGCTTCTGTGAATTGCGTGGATATCCCATGATGATGCGCTGGAGAGCGGGCCAAACAGTGGAGTTTGGTGAGGTTAGACAGCACTTCCGATTCCGTGCCGTCATTGCCCGGGGGCGTCAGCACCTATTAGAGAAGTTGGACAGGTTGTTGCTTTCTCCAGCACAAGCTGCCCTTGCGAAGTCGATGATCTTGGGAGAGCGATCGGGGCTGAGCACCTCTACCAAAGAAGCTTTTACAGATGCGGGTCTGATGCATGTCCTGGCCATTTCTGGGCTTCACCTTGGTACTTTATACATGATGATAGTTTATCTCTGTGGACTCCTAAAAAGGTCAACCCATTTGCATCGAGTGCTCTCAGTAGTCCTGATCATCTCTGTATTGGGCGTGTTTTATTTTCTGAGCGGAGCAAGTACATCTTGTCTTCGAGCAGTGATCATGTTCTCTGCAATGGAGTTGAGTGCATTGTTTGGACGTGGAAGATTTAGCTTGAATGCCTTATGCCTCTCGGCACTCTTGATGCTCGTAGCAGAACCGAATGCCATTTTTGAAGTCGGTTTTCAGCTGTCGTATTTGGCGGTGTTGGGTATACTCATAGCTCAGCCTAAACTGGAAGGCCTCGTTCCGCTTAAGAGCGGGTTAGTAAAGGAGATATGGAAACTGTTTACTCTTTCTATAAGTGCGCAGATCCTAACTTTTCCTTTGCTACTCTACTACTTTCATCAATTCTCCTTTCTTTCATTTCTTACCGGGGTACTGGTAGTCCCGTTGACGGGTTTGGTTTTACAGTGCGGTTTCCTGCTCTTGGTCTTCTCGGCAGTACCCATCTTGTCAGGGATCTTGGCCATCGTATTAGGGGCTCTTCTCCAACTGATACAGCATATTGCCATGCAGGTACCCCTCTTCATTTCGGCTGTGGTAGAAAATGTATGGCTAGATTCGGTTTCCCTAATTCTTTGCTTGTCGCTAAGCTTATGCTTAATCACTCTGATATGCACTAGGAGAGTGCATTGTGCCTGGAGCATTGTCATTTTTGTTGGCCTGCTCCTGGTAAAGTCTTTCATTGGGTTGGAGCAGAGTAAGGAGCAGATGGTGCTATCGGTCTACTTTGTTCATGAGGGGTCTCTGGGTTCGTATATTGAAGGAACTGCAGGGCATTTGATTGACTTTGGTACCGCCTCTGAATATCAGATCGAGCGGATACCTAGAGAAAATTTTCTGGCCCATCGAGTAGACGGAAGTAATCGGGGACAAGTCGCCACCGCGGATGTTGATGGCGTCCATACACGCTTTGGGTCTCATACCTGTCATGTGCAAAGTAGCGCAGCAAGCCCCCTGCTGACAGCGGACATCATCTGGATCAGAGAGGCGGGAAGCGAGGCCGATTTTTCGAATATGCCTGCACAAGTGATCTACATCATAGATGGAAGTGTCGAAGAGACGGCAGCATCTAAGCTTGAACAAATCCTGGTTTCGAGAGAGTCCACTGTGTATAACCTTTGGAAACTGGGCGGAATAAACCTTCGTTTGACATGACAAAGAAAGCAACGTGGACGATTTGGCATCGAAGGGGCATCTTTTTCATGGTCCTATTGATGGGGCTGCTTGCTTTGTATCGCACTTACCTCAGCTCACTGATAGAGGTAAGGCCGCTCGAAGTAACGTGGCATAAATCGGAGCCAGCCGATTTAGCATTGCTCAAGAAAGATGTCCCTTTGGATTTAGATACGCTCTTTGTAAATACCGTGACTGCAGACGGACTTATGGATAAAGGCATGGAGAGGAAGGTCGCGGAACGCTGGGTGAAGTTTCGCCATGCGCAGCGAGTATTCAAGTCACGGGATCAAGTCCAAAAAGTCTATGGCCTTGATTCCCTATGGTTGCGCCAATTTGTGTTGCGATTTGAATCCAGCTCTCAAGACAAGGTGCAAGTCAGTAAAAGCAACAGGTGCATAGCGCCTAGTCAAAAGAGGAGCCCAATAGAGGAAGTACTTGAGGAGGTACCGACCACGATGGCATTCCCAGAGGAAGCCCTCTCATCCACCTCTGACAATGTCAAAGTGCTGAAAGATGAAGAATCGAACAGACCCGATCGTGTCCCCTTGAAGATCAGCATCGACATCAATCAGGCGAATGCTTATCGCTGGCAACAGCTGCGTGGAATCGGACCGTACTATTCTCGAAAGATTATGAATTTTCGCACCAAGCTTGGTGGATTTAGTTCGATTGAGCAAGTGGGGGATACCTATGGTTTGCCAGATTCCGTATTTCTAGCTATTCGTTCTCAGCTGGTATTTTCTCCAATCACACAAAAAATTGCAATCAACATGTCCAGTTCAGAAGATCTTGCCAAACATCCCTACATCCGTCTCAAAGACGCACGTATTCTGGTGCACTACAGAAAGAACCATGGCGCTTATACTGGCATCAATGATCTTTACAGCATACAGGCATTTGATTCCAGCTTTGTCAAGCGTCTATCGCCATATCTATTTTTTGGAGCGGAGGCTATGCAAATAGGGTTAACCAATGAATAGCTTTCTTTTTTGCAAAGTGCTCGATTTGATGTCGGCAGCTAAAACCATTCGAAACAATGATCGTTTCTTCTGAAGCTGATCTCAAGGCCGGCAAAAGGCGGTCTTCTGCTATTTTCCTGGAAATGGCATAGTGCTCGGATTCATAGCCGAATGAGCCAGCCATTCCACAGCACCCACTATCAATTTCGGTTATGGTCGCACCCATAGCTTGCAGGAGGATCTTTAACGAGGTTGTTCCATATAGTGCCTTTTCATGACAGTGTCCATGTAGCAAGAGTGTTTTCCCGGCAAGTGCTTTGGAGGGCAGTCGATCCATATATTGGATGAAGAAGTCGGCCGGTGTGCACACACGGTCTCTGACACTTGATACCGCAGCGCTGGGTGTCAAGAGATCAGGCAAATCATCGGAAAAGGCGGAGGCGCAGCTGGGCTCGCAAACAATTATAGAGGCCATCTCCAGTTTAGAAAGCCTATCAATCATGGCCTGACCATCTTCCCTGGCCTCTCTCAAGAAACCATTGGATAGTCTAGGTCGCTGACAGCAGCCTACGTCAGCGACTTCCGCTCGAATGCCCATCTGCGTCATGAGTCGCACAAGTCCAATGCCCACTTCTGGCTCGTGAAATTTTAGGTAGGTATCTGCAAAAATGATCGCCATCTCCTTTGCATTGACAAGAGGCTCATGGTCTTTTCTAAACCATTCTACAAAACTGCTTTGTGCAAAGTCCGGCAGTGTTCGCTCTGCGGCGATGCCTGCAACGCGCTTCATGATCCCACGAAACGGTTTAGAATGTTGCACCTTATTTACCAGCGGTGTATAGAATTTGCCAGCCATCCGCTCAGCTACCTTACGCGAATCTCGTATGAAGCGATCTCTTTGATTGGGACCCTGTTGATCATACTTTTGCTGCCAGACCTCGCTTTTCAGTTTGGCCATGTCTACATTGCTGGGACATTCAGATTTACAGGCCTTGCAGGATAAGCAAAGATCCAGTGACTCGACCACTCGAGTATCGGTCAGGCCACCCGGCAGCTGCCCGCTCATGGCCAGTCGCAATGCATTTGCTCTTCCACGTGTACTGTGTTCTTCATCCCGTGTCGCCATGAAGCTAGGGCACATGGTTCCCCGCTCTGTTTTGCGGCACTCTCCAACCCCAGAGCACATATGAACTGCGTTATGAAAGCCACGATCTGAGTCAAAGCGAAAGGAAGTGTTTAGGGGGGCGTCTTGATAAGACACGCCGTACCTCAAATTCTCGTCGATTTCCTGAGCTTCCACGATCTTTCCAGGATTCATGATGTTGGCAGGATCGAACAAGGACTTAAGCTGACGAAAAACTTGATACAACTGTGAACCGAAAAAACGCTCATTAAAGGCACTTCGGACCAATCCATCTCCATGCTCGCCACTCCACGAACCTCGATACTTAACAACGAGTTGAAATGTGTCCTCAGCAATGCGCTTAAAGCGGTCGATATCTGCTTGATCCCTCATGTTAAGAATGGGACGAACATGGATCACCCCGACACTGGCATGCGCGTACATGGCCGCCTCCGTCGTGT
>JAHQVP010000165.1 GCA_019634275.1 Saprospiraceae bacterium | reverse complement strand
GGCTCTCCCGTCTCCATTGCGATCTCGTAGGGCTACATTCTCGCCTTCGGGTCGGGGATATCGGAGCTTGACGTATACATCTCCATTGTCCCGTACTGCAAGGTGTCTAGCACTGCCAACGCTGTCTGCAACCACAACGGCTCTGAATCCGTCGGGCAAGACCAACCCACCATTGTCGGCATCTCCTAGTGGAATGGATGGTCCACATTGTGTGCATAATGCCAGGAGGGCCAATAGTGCCACGGACAAGTGATTCGAAGATTGCATCTGTCCTGAAAATAGGGCACTTCGAGCACTTTACCTACCACAAGCTTACTATCTTCACCCCATGAAAGCACTATGGCATTGAAACTGGGCGAGAATAGACTGAAACACCGTATACATGATGGGGGAGAGGTGCTTCTAGGGCTGTTTAACGGCCTGCGTGGCCCTTACGCTACGGAGATTTGTGCCGGAGCAGGGTTTGATTGGATCTGCATCGATGGAGAACATGCTCCTTTCGATTTGCCTCTCGTGGTTCAACAGCACCAGATCATGAGTGCTTATCCCAGTAGTTTATTGGTTCGCACTCCGGACCATGATGTGACTCGCATCAAACAACTCCTTGATGCAGGAGTGCAATCCCTTTTGGTCCCAATGGTCGAATCCATTCAGACCGTAGAAGCGATCGTCGAGGTTCTTGACTATGGCCCCAAGGGACGTCGGGGAGTGGGGACGGGAGTAGCAAGGGGCGCTCGCTGGAACCGCATCCCCAATTATTTTCAGAACGCCGCCGACGAACTGGTGTTGATGATTCAGTTGGAATCTATTAGAGGCTTAGAGATCTTAGACAAAGTTTGTGCAGTGCCCCAGGTAGATGTAGTATTCATCGGACCAGCCGATCTGGCTGCCTCGATGGGATCTCCCGGAGGAGAGCGCACAGAACCTGTGGTAGCAAAGGTCGTCGCTGCCATTGAGCGCATTGTGCATAATGGCAAGACTGCCGGGGTTATGACACTTGATGAGCGCGTATTCGAACAATATCAGATAGCCGGAGCGCGGCTCATTGCTGTCGCGGTAGATACCTTGATTTTAGCGCGGGAAACCGAAAATCAAATGACACGCTTTCAGTCTTTGATCTGAGCTGTGGTATGAAACAGGATCTCACACACATTCTTAAATCATATCTGGGGGCAGGAAGTGCCTACAAGGGGGGCAGTACAGGTACAGGACTCGAGGGGAAAATCCATAAACTCTCATCAAATGAAAATCCGTGGGGACCTTCGCCAAAGGTCAAGGAAGCCTTGCCCTGGTTGTTGGATGAGGTTCACCGATATCCTGATGCGCATGACGGTAGATTGCGTGATGCGCTGTCTGTTTTTTACGGGGGTAAGATGCAGGCTGAACAGTTTATCACGGGCAACAGCGGATCGGAGATTTTAGAGATGATCATGCGAGCGTTTCTAAGTGAAGGCGATGAATGCATTGTATGCAAACCGGGTTTTATTCCCTACTGGGAGTTTTCCGCCAAGTTTGGTGCCAAGATTGTAGCGGTCCCCCTGATAGAAGATACTTTCGAGGTGGATCTGGACAGCATCCTTAGTGCGATCACCGACCGCACCCGGTTGATCATATTGGCCAATCCAAATAATCCTACCGGAACCATCATCAAAAGAGAGATCTTACAGCAGTATTTTGCTAAGGTCCCGGGAGACATTATTACCATAATTGATGAGGTCTATAACCACTATGTAGACGACCAGGATTATAGTCATGCTTGGGAGTTTATTGATGACCATCACGTGATTGGACTGAATAGTTTCTCAAAGGCTTTTGGTTTGGCAGGGCTGCGTGTGGGCTTTGCATACTGTGGGCAAGATCTGGCGCAATATGTTTCCTCTGTTAAGAGAATATTTGTTCTAAACAAAGTGAGTTTGGGGGCGGCTATGACGGCCTTGACGGATCCTTTGTATTTGCAGACGATCAGAGAGAAGACCCAAATTGAAAAAAGATGGCTCTATAACAGGCTTGATGAATTGAATGTAAAGTATTGGAAGTCAGAGGCTAACTTCGTTATGATTAAAGTAGAAGATCCAGGCTCTTTATTGGATGCACTGGCTCTTGAAGGAGTACTGCTGAGGCCTTTGGCAGGCTTTGGTGCCCCCGGGCATCTGCGGGTGAGCATTGGTACCCGAGAATCCAACCAGGCCTTTATCGATGCGACCAGGAAGTGGGCTAAAAAACACCCTAGCGTATGAATGATGATGAGAGAAAGGCTGCCTTAGTAAGGAAAGTTGCCGGAGCATTTGCGACGGGCATTACAATAGTAGCTGTCAATGATGATGAAGTGCATGGTATGACGGCCAATTCATTTGTTTCCATTTCCTTGAGGCCTCCCTTGGTATTATTTTCTGTGCAACTTACGGCAACGATCTTGAAGTCCTTGCATCTGGATACGCATGTAGGCATTAGCATTCTTAGAGAAGACCAGGTGGGACTGTCCCGGCATTTTGCCGGGGAAAAACAGGACGATCTCCAGGTACGTTTTGTGCGTCAGACTGTTGGCCCTGTTCTTGAAGATTGCCTTGGTTGGCTCTGTACCAAAGTGCATCGTATGATCCCCTGTGGAGATCACGTAATGGTTGTCTGCGAGGTACTCGAAGGGGATCGCTCGGAAGGTCAACCTTTACTCTACTACGGCGGTTATCAAACCTTAATGTCGTAGCAAGGCTCGTTAGTCGAATTAAGAGAACCATTTTCGCTGGCGATGCCTTATTTTACCGATCGTTATGTTGAAAAGGGTTAAAAAATGGTTGGGCATTGAAGGTGTAAAGGTAGAACTGATCCTGCCGGATGCAGTGCACAAGTCCGATGGAAAATTAGAGGGCACCGTACGATTGTCGTCCATGCAAGCACAAACGGTCACTAAAATCACCTTCAAGCTCATTGAAAAATATAGTCGGGGAAGGAGGAAAAGCAAACTATCAGACGAGTACCTCCTGGCGGAGTCTGACCTGAATAAACTGGTGGAAGTGCGCGAAGATGCACCAGTTGAAATTGACTTTGAAGTAGCATTTGATTTGGTCAAATCACCTATGGATCAGCTGGGTGAGCGCAATTTTCTCACACGAGGACTGGCCTGGACAGCAAAAAAGATAAAGGGGGTAAAGTCAGAATATCGCTTGGAAGCCGAGGCCGATGTGGTGGGTACAGCATTAAATCCCTTTGATCGTCAAGAGGTCAATCTGATTTGACCACACTCTTCAGCCTTATTGATTGGACGTTGACTGGGCTTTTTCGGTCAAGGTGCGAAGGATTTCTTCATCAGATTTACCGAGATTTTGCAGTAAGAAGGTGGCATCGTCGTGAAAGTCCGACGAAGGATATGTTTCGATAAAGCGCACGTAGAGATCTTTTGCAGCGCTGTGCTCATCCTTGTCTTCATCCAGCATGAATGCATGCAGGAATAAGGCTTTACTTGCATACGCTGACTGAGGGTGATCTTCATAAATTGACCGCAGAATTTTTTCGGCCTCGTCGTACCGCTTTAAGGCACGGGCAGTTTCACCGGTTTTCCATCGGTATTTAATCTTCTCTTCTTGACTGGACGCCAGATCCACCGCTTCTTGGTACAATGCTGCTAAGCCAGCCAACGTGTTGTCATCCGGTGCATTAGCCAGCTGGGTCTCTAGGGCTGCGATTTCTCCCTTAATGTCACGGTGCTCACAAGACATCATACAGATGGCAATAAAGATGGAGGCAATCAATGTGTGCTTTGTCATGGTGGTCAAGAATTATCAACATTAACGCATACATTAGAGGAATTATTAAAGTTTTACCATGAGAAATCTATTACTCATTATTATGCTGGCTGGTAGCCAAATGCTCTCGGCCCAGTACATCCCTGACGAGAATTCAAGTTCAGAACCGGAGAAGAAACCGCCGGTGATTTCAGCACCTTGGACGCAGAAGCCCAAGGACGAAGTGCAGAAACCCCCGATCGGTGCCGCAGAGGATGCTCAGGTGGAATATGTTATTGAACTTCTTTTTGAGCACATGCGGAATGCTGATGCCCAGGGGGTGCAATCGGTATTTACGAGTGACGCACGCCTCATGGGGACCACCTTGGAGAATGGAAGGCCAACCATCCGCAATACCGCCATTCGAGATTTTGCGAATCGGATTGGCCAAGCAAAACCGGGTGCTCTGGACGAACAGATAACCGCCATTGAAGTACGGATAGATGAGAATCTGGCCTCAGCGTGGGTCGACTATAACTTCTACTATGAAGGGAATTTCCACCATTGTGGCGTAGATGCGGTACAGTTGCACAAAGGTGCTTCTGGTTGGAAGATCTTTCAATTGGCAGATACTCAGCGGAAGGACTGCGAAAATCCAGCAGACGAAATTAATACCGTTATGAATGGCTGGCATGAGGCTGCGACCAGAGCGGACGCCCGTGCCTACTTTGATCGAATGCATGACACTGGGATCTTCTTAGGGACCGATGAGACCGAAAATTGGGACAAGGAGGAGTTTTACAATTTCGCAAAACCTTACTTCGACAAGGGGAGGGCGTGGGATTTTACCACGAAGGAGCGCAACGTGTTCTTTTCTGAGGGTGGAGATGTGGCTTGGTTTAACGAACTCCTGGAAACCTGGATGGGACCCTGTCGTGGTTCGGGGGTTTTAACAAAAGATGCCTCAGGCGAATGGAGAATCGACCAGTACAACCTTGCCATGCTCGTGCCAAACGATCTGGTACAGGACTACATAGCGCTGCGTAAATCCAAAGGAAGGTAGGAAACGCTTAGAATTGTACTCGGACACCCAGTCGGGTCCATCGTCCAGGAATGGTAACACCCAAAATGTCTTGGTATTCTGTGTTGAACAGATTTTGGACATTGATGACCAGGGCAATTTTTTCGTGACCTGTCTCTATGCTCAATGCTGCATTGCAAAGGGTATACGATCTGCTGAGTGATACTCCGATTGATTCTGCCTGTCTTGCGGTTCGCACCTTGCGAAGCCCTGTAACGTTTAAACCAATAGATCCGAATTCTAGTCCGAGTGCACCGGTGATCAGATGTTTAGCATGATTAGAGGTGTATACCGAGATTTCATTCTGGTCACTGGATGTTTCCAATAGGGTATATCCTAAATTCGCACGCATTAGACCCCAGTTGGCTTGTTGCTCCCAACTTCCTTCGAGTTCCCAACCGGTGGTTTGCACGGCGTTGATGTTGGACGCAAAGAAGTACGATGCGTCGAGCTGAAGATTTTCCTTCCGTTCAATGTCCGAAGCAGGTGTTAGAATGTAGTCGATCAGGTTCCGGGAAGAACGGGTAAACAAAGTCGAACGAATCAAGACCTCTCGTCGAGGATTCCAATCGAATCCCAATTCGTGACTCCAGCTTCGCTCAGCCATTAAGTTGGGGTTTCCCAGGTTCCTTCCGGGAGTTAAGTTCATGAGATTAAAGGATACAAATCGCTCCGTGTAGTCAGGAGCTCGAATGGCTCGACCAGTGGCACCCCTAAATCGCCAATCCCCTAAGTCGTGCACGATGCTAATTTGTGGCGAGAGTTCTTCTCCAAAACCAGCATCGTGGTCAAGACGGATGCTAGGCGTTATGGTCCAGGATGGATGAGGTTGCCATTCTCCGTGGAGATACACTCCCCAAGCGGCATCATCATGGTCCCCACGATCGGTACTTTCTATGGAACGAAGCAATACCTGGCCGCCGGCCACAATGCGTAATCGTTCGCTGAACTGATGTCGCTGTCTTATCTGCAGATTGGTGAGCCGAGTCGTGTGTCGGTTGGTGGAGGCAAAATCGGGGCTAAAAACGAATCGGTCGGTGGTGTGCTTGTGCGAAAGCATGAAAGAGGTCACACCTTTGGAAGTGATGTGATCCAAATGCGCTTGATGCCACCAATTGGCGACTTCCTCTTCTGATTTGTCAAATGCACTGACGGTATAGAAGTAGCGTGCATCAAAAAGGCGATGATCATAAGAGGATCGCATGGCAAACCTCCATCGATCAGACAGTCGCTTAGCCAAGGCAAGCCCTGCCGTTGTGATGTCAAAATGATTTCGATGATCTTCCAATCGGGATAAGGAACCATCTGCATTCATGATGCTTCTTCCAGGAAGCAGTTGCCCCTGGCTCTGTGCAGATTGCAGTCCACCCGTCACATACCAATCATCAAGCTTCTTTGAGAAACCCAGGGAAGCCATCCGCAGCTTATGCTCACCAAAAGCCAGATTGCCTGTGGTGAGGTTCTCCGTTTTGGAAGGCTGATCAAAAGCCTTGGTCACAATGTTGATGATGCCTCCCACGGCGTCAGCTCCATAGATGGCAGCCGATGGTCCGCGAATGACCTCAATACGTTTGATTTCAGGAATGGTTACGGGGAGATTACTATTAAAATGACCAGTGAGGGGGTCATTTATGCGCATGCCGTCAATCATCACCAGTACTTGGGTAAAGGTGCTGCCTCTCATGCTGATGTCTCCTTGAGCGCCAAAAACTCCGCGAGATTGGACTTCGATACCGGGGACGTATCGCAGAATATCATCGATGGAATTGGCCGGACTTGATCTCAGCGCTGTAGGATGGAGCACCGTGACACTTCTTCCCACCTTCTGCATTTCTTGAGGCATTCCGCTGCCGGTGACCACAATCGAATCTAAGGTGAACTGCGCCCAGGATGCCGTGGGAAAACCCAAGGTCAGGAAACACAGAATCTTAAAGGACAACCGAGTTATTGTCATGGATAGATGAGGTACTTCTGTCGTATATCTTTAAAGGCGGACAAATCCTTTTCCCAGGACGCTCGAATGTCAGCTTCTGACTTTCCTTCTTTCATCATAGTCCGAAAACTCGTGGTTCCTGCCAGCTTGTCGAACCACTTGTTGGAGTTGAAAAAGGCATCCCGGTCCTGAAAAGCGGCATAGAATTTAAAAAGGTAGGACAGGTCAAGCTGTCGATATTCATACAAGGACTCGGGAGATACCTCCGTGAGATCGATGCCAACACACTCACTTCCATTCAATCGTGGATTCATTGCACCCGGATGCGGTGATGGAGTGAAGGAGAATGGCATGTCCTCCAGAGTGGGATGTCCGATTACTTGAAACTGCTTGTTCGTGCCGCGCCCAATGCTGAAAGGTGTACCCTCAAAAAAGCACAATGAGGGGTAAAGCAGGACGGACCGCAGGTTAGGAAGGTTAGGGGAGGGCTTTTCCGGAAGCTCATACATGCGATCATGACGATAATGAGCACAAGGAATCACCGTCAGGTCACAGGCTACGCCGTTGGCCAACCAGCCTTCTCCATTTACCATCTTGGCGTACTCTCCGATTGTCATGCCATAGACTACGGGGACACTGTGCATGCCAACGAAAGATTTAAATTCTGGTTCGAGAACGGGGCCATCTACATAATGGCCGTTGGGATTGGGTCGATCCAGCACGATCATCGGAACATCATTTTCAGCACAAGCTTCCATCATTAAAGTCATGCTGGAAATGTAAGTGTAGAAACGGGCGCCAACATCCTGTATGTCAAAAAGGACCAGGTCTATGTCTGCCAGGTCTTTGGGAGAAGGTTTGCGCTTTTGTCCGTAGAGAGAAACGACCGGGAGTCCTGTCTGGGCATCGGTGCCATCCAAAATCTTGGCACCAGCATCCGCTGTTCCTCGGAAACCATGTTCCGGAGCGAAGATGGTCTTTATGTCAACCCCTTCCTTGAGCAGACGATCTACCAGGTGCTCCTCTCCAAGGATGGAGGTGTGATTGACGAGCATGGCAATTTGCTTCCCATCCACCAGGGGAAGGTATTGTTCCAGTTGTGCAGCACCCGTTTGGATGGGAGGCTCTACCTGAACCTGAGTTTTCGTGTCCTCTTCAGCACCAATGTGCTCTGTACAGCCGACGTGGAGCAAAAAGGAGAAAAAAGTGATTAACAGTATATAATGCATTACGAAATTTTATAATTTCAATGTTCTGATGGGGCGAAAATATGCAATAGTTGATATAGAGACGAGTGGAGGTTCAATGAAGCGCGATAAAATTATCGAGATCGCGATCGTCCTTCATGATGGCCATCAGATCGTTGATCGCTACGAAAGCCTGGTTAGTCCCGGCCGATCCATTTCTCGGCAAATTACGGCTTTGACTGGCATTACCAACGAAATGTTAGCGCAAGCTCCTCCTTTCTTTGAGATTGCAAAAACCATCGTTGAAATGACCG
>JAHQVP010000164.1 GCA_019634275.1 Saprospiraceae bacterium | reverse complement strand
ATTGTCGATATTGCAGTTGTAATTTCCAGCGTCTTTTAAACAGCTTATCTTTCGCCGCCATGAGATTAATTCCCTTTCATTTTTTACAGATCCTTTTACTCACGATTCCCTCGGTCCTTGTCAGCCAGGATACAGATGTCTCAGCCATCGTAATTGATGCCACCACAGAGGAACCCATTCCCTACGTCAACATTGGTGTTGTAAATCGCAACCTAGGTACCGTGAGTGATTATGAAGGTGCATTCAAACTGGAGCAGGTTGATCATAAAGAATCAATCCGATTCTCAGCATTAGGGTATGCGACCCTTGATCTATCTGTGATGAAGCTTATGGAAGAATCGACGGTGCGTTTGGTCCCACGTCAATATGATTTTGAAGCGGTTGAAGTGAAGGCTTCGAGCTTGGGCGATGTCACCATTGTTGGTGCCCGTAACCAGAAGGGACGAGGACTCAGCATTGGATTTGGCAGTACCATGTTAGGTACGGAAATCGGGGCTCCCATTGAAGTGAAGCAACCCATTCTTGTGTCCAGCATGCACTTTAAACTGAATCATGCCAAGGGAGATAGTTTGCTGTTTCGCCTCAATATCTATGATTTTGCAGATGGGCAAGTAGGGGAAAAGGTCTTGCGTGAAAATGTGTACCTCAAGGATGCGCAGCGTCGTGGAGAGTATACCATGGACCTCAAGGAGTACGAGATAGTGCTGAAAGATGATGTGATGGTGTCCCTGGAATGGCTTCGTAATTTTGATGAGGTGGGCAACAAGGATATGACCTTTGATAGCAAGAAGATGAAAAAGCCTTCAGGGCTCTACTTGCGTTCTACCAGCAACACCGATTTTCGCAAACTGAATCCGGCTGGCAGAAGCACCCCTTGCTTTTATCTGACGGGAAGACCAGTCAATTAGGAGTGCCGAAGCGATGGAAGACTTGGTGCATTCTTTTGACCATTGGTTTAGTATGGGATACCAGTGCGCAAGGCCTCCCCGACTTCATGTTAGGACACTGGAAGGCCAAAGGGCAAAACCTTTATGAGAAATGGGACGCCATCACCGACCAGCATTTCACCGGTATTGGATACCGCCTTATCGATGACCACATCAACATCACAGAGTATCTGGAACTCTTCGTACGCGATAGCCAGTTTGTGTTTACTGCTCGTGTACCCTCACAAAATGAAGGCACACGGATCGAATTTCCCTGCGTGGAGATGGGCGTGAGACGCCTTGCATTCGAGAATGAACAGCACGATTTTCCGCAGCGTCTTGACTATCGTGAAGGATCAGATGGAACGAGTCTGGTGGTTGCGATATCGGGAACAGATGGAGAGGGATTTACCTTGAACTTTGCGCCCGCAACACTCGACCACCCGTCAGCCAAGAACCCTATCACGCCTTCAAGACCGTTTCCCGAACGCTGCGAAGGAAAATGGTACGGCACGATGTTCATGTATGAGAATGGTCTCCTTCACGACAGCGTTGAGATCAGTCTGCTTATTGCTCCACTAGATTCCCTGTCATGGACTTGGCGCACACAATATCAGTCGCCGTCCCATCCGCTGGTAAAAGATTATGTTTTACGCATACAACCCGGAGATGCACAGACCTTCCTGCTCGATGAGGGCAATGGTGTCCAGCTTTTTGAGTACCATGCCGATTCCAGTTTACGATCGGTTTTTCAAGTAGAGGATGTTCTCCTGACCTCCCGCTATGACCTTGTGGAAGATGGATTGATTTTCGAAGTGACCTCTGGCCAGATGGGAACAAAAACAGGAGACGTGACCAACTTTACGGTCAAACATGTGCAGCGTGTCAAACTGCAAAGACATTAGGGAATCATCTCACGAGATGACGATAATTAGGAGCGGATGCCTTACCTTTCAGAACGCACACTCGTCTAAATACATGAACCGACTTTTCTGCCTTCTTGTGGCCCTGTTTGCTCAGCAATCGGTCAACGGTCAGTTTGAATTCCCTCCACCTAATGAGTCCGCAACTTCCACCCACCCTGCTGACCAGGACTCCATCGTCATGGCATACATTACGGATAGCCTGGCTTCAGAATCTTCGTCCAGGCCTGAAGCGTATGCAGCAGCGGCTGAACATTTGATTTTTCAAGATACCCTGCTTCCATTGGCCCTCTCCTTGGCGGAGATGTCCCTCAAGATGGAACCGAGCCAATGGGCTTATCGTCTTTCGTTTGAGGCTGCAGAGTTGCAGCATCAATATGAGGAATGCAGAGCTCACGCTGACAAGGCCGTGTCCTTCATTCAACAGCATTCCACGTTGTCCGTCTCTGCTAAGGAGGCAGAGATTAACCACTGGAGAGCCAGAAAGGCGCAGCTGCGCGAACCGGACCTGATCAATGCTGCAGTCGAATTGGATTTTATTCCAGAAGGCATTGCGGTGGACCCTAGAAATCGTGATATATTTTTAAGCAGCTTGACTCGGGATAAGGTGACCCGCATTTCATGTCGTAAGCGGGTAGCGGATGTGATCAAAAAGGGAGAGCACGAGTACTCTGTTGGTGTGGGGCTTGAATCACTAGATGGAAGGCTCTATGCGTTAGGCAGCATTGACCGTTCTGATCGTTCGCAAGTACTCGAGCTTGATGCCGATGGTAATCTCTTGAACCAGTTTCGCATGGAGGAATCGGAAAAGCACTTTTTCAATGACCTTGCCATTTATGATGGTCACGCCTATCTCACAGACACTTATGGACATCGCGTATACCGCCTTTCCCTGCATTCAGGGACCTTTGACATTTTTATCGAGGATGAGACGATTAAGTACCCAAACGGCATCACCATCTCATCCGATGGAACCAAACTTTTTGTTGATTCCTATTCGGATGGAATCCGCATCATAGACATCGCCACTGCCTCGGTGCTCAATCTGCGGCATCCCGAAAGCGCAGGCAAAGGCATTGATGGGTTAAAATACCATGAAGGTTCGCTATATGGGGTCATTAACGGAAGGGCCACGCCAGCCAGAAAACATGGACTGTATCGATTCGTCCTTTCTGAAGACCAAATGGACATTGTGTCGGTCTCGCCAACGTTCATTAACCATCCTCTACTTGATGTCCCCACGACCTTTGACATTGTGGGTGGCCAAGTCTATCTCTTAGCCAATAGCCAGATCGATAATTTAGATCAGGAGACCAATACGATCATCGATCCTACACGGCTGACCCCTACTTACATCCTAAGGTTTGCCATTGATTAAAAGACAGCATGGCGCTTTTTGAGTCTGCAATGCTTCTGTGGAAGAGTTGCAATCCGGTGATGGCTACGTATTTGGCAGGTCGTGAAAGGGCGTACAGTGCAATGGAAAATAGATCCTCGCATAGTGGTGAAATTTAAGACCTTCAAGAAGGAGCATTAAGAGCCAATTTGCATGGAAGCCCTTCACTTAGCCAATCGTTTACCTCCCTTAGATGCATTGCTGTTTGAGGTTTTGGAAGACCTCTCCGATGCCCAATGGGAAGGCGAGACCATTGTTCCAAACTGGAGGATCAAAGACATTGCCGTACACCTCCTTGACGGGAATCTCCGGACGCTTTCGATGTTGCGCGATCACTATTTTGGCGAGAAAGCAGAGAACCTGGATTCTTATGAGGACTTGGTCAAATACCTCAATCGTTTGAATGCGGATTGGGTGACGGCCATGCGCCGATTGAGTCCAAAGGTGATTTTAGAGTTGTTAAGGACTTCGGGACAACAATATTGTCAGTATCTGGCAAATCTGGATCCGGACGAAGAAGCCGTCTTTCAAGTGGCCTGGGCAGGCGAGGCCGGCAGCCGGAATTGGTTTCACATCGCTCGGGAGTACACCGAAAAGTGGCACCATCAACAACAAATCCGCTTGGCGTTAGGGGCTGAAAGAGTGCTCCTGCAAGAAGAGTGGTATCGTCCCTATCTGGAAGTGTCAATGCGTGGCCTCCCGCACCACTATCGCAATACACCGGGCCAGATGGGTGATGCCATCAGAATATCATTTAAGGGCAAGACGCTGAAGTCTTGGTATCTTTTGTTTACCGGAAAGTGGGAATTGCAGGAGTATTTTGATGGAACGCCCAATTGTACCGTAGACATCCCCGATCCGATTGCATGGCGGATTTTTACCAAAGGAATGGATCGCAACCTTGCCCTTGAGCAGTCAAGCATCAGCGGAAAGCGCGGGATCGGCTTGCCGATATTCCATCTGACGGCCGTGATGGCCTAGCCCATGCTATTGATCCTGAAACAACAAAGAACGGGGTACCTTAAAGGGGTTTGGATCCCCATCACGCAATCTTTGGGCATCCAGGATGCCAAACCCGTTGCTTTTTAGATCCCATGCGGTCCAGGAGATCTTATGTTTTTCAAATAATTGAATGACATCTTTAAACCAGCGATGGCGTACTTCTGCGGGAGCAGTATCGTAGCTTCCAAATTCTCCGCAATAGAGCTGGAGACCCGTTTGCCGTGATTTGTCGACTGCAAGCAAGATGAGTTTCTCCAAGACTTCCTGATCGTAAAGCGTTTGTACATGGTGCCGCACATATTGCATGGTATCAGCAGAGATGCCTATTGTATCCTTGGCATCGATTGGATATCCGGGGTATTGTATTGGACCTGTCCAGTAGCGAATTTTGTCCCATGAGGCCTTGTGGTGGGTGACTGGATGAGGAGTGTAGAAGTGAAAACTAAGCACGATGTTAGGATCTCCCGCTGGCACCTCCAGGTGGGTAAAATATTTGGGTTGTTGCCAGCGATTGGGCCCCACAAAAATCACGCGTTCTGGTTCTATTGCACGTACGCGATCATAGGCAATTTGGTACACCTTATTCCAATCCTCGTGATCCTTGGCAACCGATTCGTTGAGCAACTCGTAGGCCACGTCCTCGAGGGGATAGTGCCTGAGTTCGGCCGACAACTGTTGCCAGAGGTTGCCAAATTTTTCTTGTTCTCCGGGGTCTGAATACAGAGCGGGTGCGTCATCCAGAAAGTGGTGAGAACGCACAATATGGAGGTCTACCAGGGCTTTCATCTGATGCTTCATGATCCACCCCAGGGCAGCATGCAGGAGCGCAAAGGCCTCTACCTCCTTATTACCATCCTCATCCCACATTTGTTCCTCGTCGATGGGAATACGGATGTGGTCAAAGCCTGCGTCGGCAACGGCCTTGACATCGGCTTCGGTGAAGTAGTCGATGCGCTCTACGCCCCTTTTTTTGCTCTGCGAAAGCCAGTGACTGATGTTTAACCCACGATGAATGTCAAATACAGGATCCACGGTCTGCTGAGCAAGACATGGACTTACCCAAATCATAAAGAGCAGGGCCGGTAAGATGATGCAGTTTTTCATGACCCCAAGATAGATACCCTGGGAATAAAAGCCAGCCATGCATGCTTTTTGTCGCTGGGACTCGAGGCTCCAATGCCTGTATACCTAAGCTTAGGTATGTCTATCTCAATTCTAATGATGCAGGTTGCAGATGATGAGGATTGTTTGGATCCATCCAGGATCTGTTCTTTGTGTTAACTGAAATAGATGTGAAGATGAAGAATAAGATCGGCCAAAAAATGCCCATAAGTCCATACCTCATTGCCTTTATTTTCTTGGGCTTATTAGCATGTAATGACGAAGATCCTAGCCCTTCGTCCGTGGTGCCGCCGACTGGATATGCATTTGAACGGGATGGAATCTCTACGATTTCCTTTACCGGCCAGACCGTACGAATAGGAATGGCCACCGAGCTGGCCAATGCGCTCAAGGACTTTGACAGCAAGGCGGAATCTCTTTTAGAGATGTATGCCAATGAGACTGCAGCGGGCACGGAAACAGATCCATTCCAAGACGCAGATCTGAATGCTTCGACCAAGAGCATACGCTCCAAAGTGGCAGCATCTAAAGACATTTTTGGAGCAAACGCGACGGAGTCTGCACGTATCAAGCAGGACTTTGAGGACTGGATCATAAATCAGGTGGAAGAAATCTTCCCCAATGAATACGAGTTGGCAGCACCTGGAAAGCCCGGACAGATTGCGGATGGAACCAGTGTGCGTTTTGTCAACGCTCGAGGTTTAGAATACGATCAAGCGGTCAACAAAGGACTCATTGGGGCATTGATGGTCGATCAGATCATCAACAACTATTTGAGCCCGGCTGTACTAGATGAGGGACAGAATAGATCGGAAAATGACAATGGAATCACGGTGGCTGAGAAACCTTACACAAACATGGAGCATAAGTGGGACGAAGCGTATGGGTACATATTTGGCACATCCGCTTTTCCGAAGGACCCCATTCGAGACTTGGGTGCTGACGCTTTTCTAAACAAATACCTGGCTCGAGTCAATGGCGATAGTGATTTTGAAGGAATTGCACAGCAAATTGTCGAGGCCTTTACCTTGGGGCGAGCGGCCATTGTGGCAAAGAACTATGCAGTGCGAGACGAGCAGTCAGCACTTTTGAGAGGCTTGATTTCAAAGGTCATCGGAGTGCGAGCGGTGTATTATTTGCAGCAGGGAAAGAACGGTCTACCTACGACGGGCGACGACTTTGGCGGGGCATTTCACGATCTCTCAGAGGGCTTTGGTTTTATCTACAGCTTACGTTTTACAAGAGACCCCAACGGGTCTGAAGCGCTCTTCAGTAGAGAGGAGGTAGACGGATATTTGGACCAACTTACTGCCGGCAGCGGATTCTGGGAAGTTACCTCTGAGACGCTGGATCAGCTTTCGCAGGAAATTGCCTCTCGATTTGATTTCACCGTTGGTCAAGCCGGCAGCTAGCATGTTGGTACCGCGATACTCCACTACTGGTCTGATGGGTGCATTGTGCATGATTTGCCTTTTCTTAGCGTGTGATGGTGATGAGCCAGGTGGCATGACTCCTCAGGGACAGTTTGACCGGGGCGCCATGCTCATAGATTGGGCGGATGAGATCATTATACCCTCCCTGGAGGCGTATGTACAGTCGACAAATTCCCTTCGGGATGCGGCCGGTGCATTTACTGCCAATAGCGACATGGATGCATTGGCCACACTCCGTTCTGCCTGGCTCTCCGCATACCTGCTTTGGCAACCGGTAAGCATGTTTGATATCGGTAAGGCGGAAGAAATCGGACTGCGAAATTTCACCAACATCTATCCAACTAATGTTACCGAGATCGAAGCCAATGTCGCCAATGAGCAGGTAAACCTGGCGCTGCCTTCCAACTTTGATGCACAGGGCTTTCCAGCCTTAGATTATTTGCTTTTTGGACAGGGGACAGCGGAGGAGACGTTGGCAAAGTTGTCCGGACCTCATGGGGATTATCTTCTAAAACTAGTCGATCGTCTGCATGAACTGGCATCTGAGGTACTGCAGGATTGGCAAGCAGGATATAGGGAAGTGTTTGTATCGGGTGATGGGGCATCGGCGACCGCGTCGACAGACAAGCTGGTTAATGATGTACTATTCTACTACGAGAAATTCCTTCGAGCCGGCAAGATTGGAATACCCGCTGGCGTCTTTTCCGGGAGTAAAATCCCCACGGCCGTGGAAGGATTGTATGCTCAAGTACATTCTAAGGCACTTTTCGAGGCAGCATTGAATGCGGTAATTGATTTCTATCGAGGCGTAGGGGTTACTGGCAGGGATGGGATTTCGCTGGCGGACTACTTGACCCATAACGCTGAAGATGCATCGGCACAGGAACTCAATGAAGACATTCTGGAACAGTTTGAGCGGGCCAAAGAAAAGGGAGACCTCCTTATGTCCAATTTCAGTGAACAGGTAGAAACGAATAATGTGGCCATGCTAGAGGCATATGACGAGCTGCAGAAAGTGGTCATTTTGATGAAGGTGGACATGATGCAGGCCCTAAACATCCAAATCGACTATGTAGACGCAGACGGGGATTGATGACGGACCGAGTGTCTACATACCTTAAAGTGAAATCAAAGGCCGCCCCTCTGGCGGTCTTTCGCATTCTATTTGGGAGCTTGATGCTGGTCAGCATCGTTCGTTTTTATTGTAATGGATGGATTGAGAAACTGTATTTGCAGCCCTCTTTTCATTTTAAGTATCGCTTCTTTGAATGGGTAGTGGTCCCCGATGGCTGGACCTATCTCCTCTTTGTGGGATGTGGGTTAGCTGCCCTGGGCGTCGCATTGGGTCTCTTCTATCGACTTTCGATCACCCTCTTCTTCGTCTTGTTTACCTACATCGAATTGATGGACAAGACGACCTACCTCAACCACTACTACTTTGTATCTGTGGTGAGTTTCTTGCT
>JAHQVP010000163.1 GCA_019634275.1 Saprospiraceae bacterium | reverse complement strand
CCATCTCCTGATTAAAGGCGTGATCGATGCTCTGAAACTTATGGCGTATCTCGCGACGGATCCGCAGCAATTCTTCCGAAGCACTGTCCAGCACTTCGCCTTCGTCATCAAAGGTGGCTTCCAGTTGCTCTGCTACTTCTGGCAATGGGTCGGAGACGACCAATACCGTCTTCATCCTGGGTATCGAGGGCAATTCTGGATCTTTCAGAAGAAGGTCCCATTGCTTAAGCTGTCTCAGTTGATTTCTGATGTTGAGAAAGCCGCTGCTCGGAGGAATGGCATCCTGCACCCGCAGCATTCGCAGAGTCGGCCGAAGAGCCTGATACTCGGCAAACGGCAGTCGATTAAATTGTCGCTGCAGGACCCGCATTTCCTGTGCAATCTCCAAACCCTCGATGATCTGCGCTCGATCGTCGACAGGACGAATGCCGAGACATTTTTCTTTGCCTTGTTCGCCTATGCAGCGTGCAGCAAGATCGGCCAGAACCTGGTCAAATTCGATCGACTTAAATAGCGTCTTCGGATACAACTGCGACATAGGGGAAAGGCGATTTACTCTTAATAGCCCGTAGGGCAAAGGTACTGCTCTTTGTCATTATATAACCAGACAATCAGCTCCTCCTTTTTGCCATCTGTGGTCAATTACGATTCATTGTTCTAAATTCCTCTGCAATTGCGAATTTATTGTTCGAAGAAATGATCACCTGATAGGATTTGTCAATGAGAAGACGCCTTTTTCTAGAGATCGGAGTAACACTTAGCGGTGGTACATTGTTGGCCCCATTTATTCCTAAGAAGGACCCTAATCTCCAATTTTTTACCCTTACCCAAAGTAAAGATGGACACTGGTGGTTTCTTTCTCCAAGGGGGCAACTTTTTTTCTCCTTGGGAGTCAATCACATTGATCCAGCCAGTCTTCACTATCCAGAGAACGTAAATATCTGGAAGCAGAAGTACGGCGGCAGTATGACAAGATGGTTGCAAGAGTCTGTGGCTGTGAACTTGAGGGATTGGGGTTTTAATTCAGTAGGATGGGTGCAAGAAGTGACAGTCAGACAATGGCGTCATTCGCGTTCTTTTACCCATGAAGAGTTCCAAGCACTCGGAATGCCCTATTGCAAAATGCTGCCATTTACAGAATCACATCAATGGGAACAACATACCCAACATTTCGACTTTGAGAGTGAGGAGTGGAGAGAATGGTGCGACTATGTGGCAAGAGCAAACTGTGCAGAACTTAGTGAAGACCCCAATCTAATTGGGTACTTCTATAGCGACTGCCCCACTTGGATTCATACGCGACCTCAAAATGATTGGCGAGGTCCCATATTTGACCCAGATCGATTGCAGAATGACAAAGGTAAACGAGAGTTAAAGCGCTATGCAACAAGTTATTATCGCACCATACACGAGGCCATCCGAAGATATGACTCAAATCATCTCTTATTGGGAGATCGTTATGAGGCAAATGCGCCCATATCAGAAGTTGTCTTAGAAGCAGCGGTTCCCTACGTTGATGTGTTCTCCTTTCAAGATTTTCGTGATCCAGTTGTAAACCTAGATTACTGGCACAAACGGCTGGGAAAACCCGTTTTGCTGGCGGATGCGGCGCAGATCAAGTGGCAAACTAAACCAGGTGAATTCACCAGAAACAATGGAAAATGGTACGCTGAAACTTTGAACGCACTCTTCCAGAATCCTGGTTGTGTTGGATTCCATTTATGTGGTGCTTACCAGCGCAACAAGGCCAGACGCTATGGACTTTTAGATGAGTACGAAAGACCAGATGCAGAAAATATCTCGCAAATTCGTGAAGCAAACATGCGGATTAAGCAGTTGATGACCAATCGATATTCTCATTGAAGCCCATCTTTATCAAATCTGCTAATTCTCTGCTTTAGATAGGGTTCTATACCGTTGGCAAAGTATTTGCGATAATATCGTTCTTTGTGGGAGAATTACGCATATGCCAGGCAATTCATTTGGACAGCTATTTCGGATTACGACGTTCGGTGAGTCACACGGACACTCGATTGGGGTGATACTGGATGGTTGTCCGGCCGGATTAAAGATTGAGATAGAGGAGATTCAACGTGACCTTGCCCGACGCCGCCCGGGACAGTCGGCCATCGTCACGCAGCGAGACGAACCCGATCATGTGGAGATCCTTTCCGGGGTTTTTGAAGGCATTGCTACGGGCACGCCCATTGCACTGACCATTCGAAATAAGGATCAGAAGTCTAAGGACTATTCCCACATTGCGGATCGGTATCGCCCTTCGCATGCTGACTATACGTATCAGCAGAAATACGGACATAGGGACTATCGAGGAGGAGGCAGGTCATCGGCTCGTGAAACTGCCGCTCGCGTGGCAGCGGCCGCCATTGCCAAAGCCTTCCTAAGAACACATGGAATTTCTCTCTACGCTTACGTAAGTCAAGTCGGTGAGTTGGTCATGGATCGCCCATATCAGGAAGTAGACCCGACAGAGATCGAGAAGAACATCGTACGATGTCCTGATGCTGTGATGGCCGAAAAAATGATTGACTACATCAAATCGATCCGTAAAGAGGGAGACACGGTCGGTGGTGTCATTACGGGGGTGATCAAGGGATGCCCGGTTGGCCTGGGAGAGCCCGCATTTGATAAGCTGCATGCAGATCTTGGAAAGGCCATGTTAAGCATCAATGCCTGTAAAGGTTTTGAATATGGCTCCGGATTTGGTGGAGTAAGCATGCGAGGTTCACAGCACAACGACCAGTTTGTCACAGAAGGAGATCAGATCGTGACCCGCACCAATTATTCCGGGGGCGTTCAAGGAGGTATTTCCAACGGTATGGACATCTACTTTAAGGTTGCGTTCAAGCCGGTGGCGACCATCATGCGCGATCAGAATTCCATCGACCGCGAAGGCAGAGAAGCTACCGTCAAGGGCAAAGGCAGACATGATCCGTGCGTGGTACCACGCGCAGTACCCATTGTCGAAGCCATGACAGCACTGGTGCTGGCAGACCACTTGTTGCGTAGCAGAGCGGTTCGGGTCTGATGAGATGTTTTAGACCTTGAGACTTCTAGAGGGCGATTTCGAGACGGAGAACGATTGGAGAGTAGAAAGTAGGAAGTAGAAAGTAGAAAGATCATGTGGAAACCCAGGATCCGTAATCCGTGATCCAGCACCCTAAATCCACCATTCTTCATCCACCATGCTCACTCTGAAGCTGACCTTTGCCATTCAACTAACCACTCAACACTAATCACACCTTTCGCGTGGTGTACTTTTACCTGTTTGCTTGGATGAAAATTCAACTGGTCACTGGTTTTCTCATATGAGAATCAGTTGAGCCAAAAAACCATCACTTGGACTTACTATTCTCTCCAAAAGACTTGTCTGGAAATGGCGGAGGCGGTGGAACTTCGCGAGGATCTTCGTCAATGAGTTGAAGTAAATGCTGGATACCTCGGTCGAGCTGTGCGTCCTCTCCTTTGAAGGTCGCGTGCGGTAGATTATCAAGTTCGATGTCTGGCTCAAATCCGTGACCCTCGATGAGCCACTCTCCATCTGCATAGACACCGTTCATAGGGGCTCTTGCCAAACCATTGTCACTCAGTCGATTTACACTACTGAGCCAAATTTCTCCACCCCAGGTTCGTGTGCCGATGGTCGCTCCCAATCCAAGGCGTCTAAAGCCATCGGCAAATGCTTCTCCATCGGAATATGTGTTTTCATTGACCAGGACAACGATGTGTCCACGGAAAGCGTACTGCATGTTCCAGGAAGGCTTGCCCGACCGACCCGACCAATACATCCATGCACGTCGTAAGAGCTTTTCGAGAATGAAGCTGTCTATATTCCCTCCGAAGTTGTACCGAACATCGATAATCAGCCCTTGCCTATTGAAAATCGGATAGAATTCGCGATAAAACTGGTTGATGTCATTACGGGACATGGCGCGCAGATGAAGGTATCCGATTTTGTTATCCGATTCCTTCTCCACATGTAGGCGGTTGCCATATTCCCAGTCACGATAGCGAAGATTATAGGTGCTGCCAACGGGATTGACAATTACGTCTCGGGTACCAGCATCATTCTTGATTGTCAACCGTACTTGATTGCCCACTTCATTGCGGATCAGCGCTCCGATGTCAAAAGCCGTTAATGCAGCTTTGCCGTTGACCATGGTGATAACATCTCCTTCTTTGACACCCAGGTATGGGTCGTCAAGGGGAGACCGCTCATGCGGATAGTCCGGATCTGCCTTGTATATGTAGTCAATCACAAATCCACCTGCCTCGACATCTCGCCTGGTGATCGCCCCTAAGCTCGCAACGGAAATGTCGGCTTGATCCCGTCGAAGATCGCCACCCCGGACGGAGGTGTGCAATGCGGACAGTTCGCCCACAAATCTTCCAATCAAATCCGATAGTTCCTGACGGGTGGTGACTCGAGGCAGCAGCGTCGCATACTTCGCGTGCATCTTATCCCAATCGACTCCATGCATATTCTGATCGTAAAAATAGTCGCGCTCCATGCGCCAGGCATCAGTGAATATCTGTTGCCAATCGTCCTTTGGCGTAATCTTGAATTTCCAACCCGAGAGATCAATTTTTGCATCTGCTAGTTTGCTGATTTCACTGGTGCCTGCAGAAACCATATAATAGCTGCTCCCTTTTCTAACCAGGATCTTTTTGCCATTGGATGTAAGCCGGTAGGAGCGTACATCCCGCACTATGGTCTTCAGCTGAGGCTTTTTTGAATCAATTTTGATGGCACTCAAATGTGTTTTTGCTCCGAGTCCTGTTTCTCGCGATAAGAGGTAGAGGGCCTTGTCGTTAATGGCAAGGCTGGAATAGTTACCAGGCTTGACGGGTACCTCAGCGATGCGGTGTTGGATCCCATGGCGGTCAATGATCACATTGACTCCGCTGTCTTTGTCGTCCTTAGCGTCCTTCTCTTTGTTGGCAGCCTCTTCTTGCTGCAGTTCGTCTTGGGGACGAAACGGTGAACGCAGCCTTGGTTGCAATGCCACATGGAAAACCTTTTCACTGGCGTCAAAATAGGGTTCCGGTTGCCTGGATCCCCAAGGGCTGCCGACCAAAGATTGAAAATTGCGATCCGAGAGGAAGTAAATAAACTGTCCATCGGGACTCCAACAAGGGTTGAAGCTGTTGGCCCGGTCGGTAGTAAGGGCGAATTGTTCGCTTGTTTCGATGTGATGAATAAATATTTGCGCCATGGTATTCTCCGCTACCTGCACAAATGCAAGCCATTTGCTGTCGGGCGACCAGGAAAAGTCATAAATCCCTTCTTGGTTGGTCGATATTTTTTGGCTTTTGCCGGTAGCCACGTCGAGCACATACATGTGGCTGAGCAAGTCGTCATATGCGATGTACTTGCCATCCGGCGAAGGTACACCAGCATATCGGAGGACTTTTCCGTCGTTGGTTATGGTTTTCTCTTCTCCTAAACCATTGCTGGGCAAAGACACAAACTCGAATTCCCCAGACTCGTCCGAGAGAGCGAGCACCTGCTTGCCATCATGGGAAAAAGTAGCATCTCGGTATCGGATGGCCTTGTCTGCAAAAGCAATGCTTCTGCCCGTACCGGTAGGTTTGACAAAAACACGCCCCCTTGCGGTGATCACAACATTGTCTCCGGTAGGATCTGGTTGTACGGAGGTGATGTATCGGCTGGGATTGGCATCCCATTTGTCTCGCAATTGTTCTAGATCAGATGCCAGTCGAATCTCCAATTTCTGAGCGCTTCCTGAGTCGATGTCATGAAGCCAGAGATCAGCTCCTAATTGGTATACAATGCGACCCTTCGAGACCCGAGCATGTCGGACATCAAAGGCGGTGTGATCTGTATGTTGTACGACATCCGCACCACCTTCGTCCATTGACCACACGTTCATGATGCCATCCCTATCGGACAAAAAGTACACTCGACCATCGTACCACTGGGGATGGTGGCTCTCCCCCAAATGATCGCCCGTAAGTTTTACTGCCTCCTGCTGTCCCTTGGTAAATTTCCAAATTTGACGCGCAGTACCTCCCTGGTACCGCTTCGTTACGTTGCCATGATCGGCTGGCCGTACAAAGAAGATGGTGGCTCCGGTACCATCATAAGATGCTTCACTGGCCTGGTCCAACGGAATGTGGGTCTTTGTCTTTTGGGAGAGATTGATCTGCACCAATCGCTCATCGGGCTTCTTATTGTATGCCGTTGTGGTGTAGACGAGATCTCCGTTTGGCGTCCATGCTGTAGAAATAGATGATTCTCTTTCGTATGACCATCGGGTGGGCATCCCTCCCTCACTGGGCATGGTATAGATCTCGGTAGGGCCTTCATAGCTGGCGGAAAACGAAATCAGCTTGCCATCCGGAGAGAAGCGCGGTAGCACTTCGCGTTCTGCGTGGGTCGTTAAGCGAGTAGCCAGTCCACCATCCGTAGACACCGTCCACAGATCGCCTTCGGCGCAAAATACGATCCTGTCATTGTGGATGTCAGGATATTGATAGTATCCATTAAACCCCTGAGAAGAGGCGACAAAGGGCAGGCAGAATAGAAAGAACAGGGCGTAGATGCGAATATGCTTTTTCATAGTCAGTACGTTGGAGGTACCCTCAGCGGGTGACATCATTAATTATTTAGGCTGGGTAAAGTACAAAATGACCAGAGCGATTGCTAAATGTAAAGAGTCCATTGTGCTCTACATTGACTCATCGCCATGGCGACAGATACCCTAATATTCAACAAAACATATAACAAAAAATTTACATATGTGAACTAATTTGCTTATTTATAGTGTTGTATAGATTGCATCGTGCACGCTCATGAGATATTTTAAGGCATTCTCCCAGGTCATCCAAGTGGCAGTAGTATGCCAATTATGGTTGATGGGGTCGGTACTTTCCGCCCAGTCCTTCTGCACTGATTGCAATGCCTGTCCAAACTACAGCGTGCGCTCTAATCCCATTTGGAATAAGACCTGTGAGTCAGCGCTCCGGCTGACGCTGGTGATTGATGAGTCCCGATCAATCAAAGACGCGGGACCTTCGGCGATTCAGGCGGTGCGAGACGGTGTCCTTGCTTTTTTACAAGATTTGGAGTGTACTCCAGTCAGCGTGGCAGTCGTTGAGTTTTCTTCCACAGCTCGTAAGGTCATACCCACCCACATCCCCGTCCAAGACGCCCGTGACTGCATGCAGTCTTATTTTAGTGGAGCCGGCTGTAGAGGGCAAACCTACCGGCCCGATGGAGCCACCAATTGGCAGGCTGCTTTGATGCTGGCAAAAGAACTTCCTTTTTCAGATTTGATGCTTTTTTTCACGGATGGAGTACCTACTGCATGGTCCAATGATCCGACCAACCCGGAAGGATCGAGTGATATGTGTTCTAGTGGAACGACAACTCAGCCCGTGGAGCTTTACAATGCAGTACAGGTTGCAAATGCAATTAAGAAGAGCGGAACCCGTATTTTTACTTTGGGTGTAGGAGATGTAAATGTGGGACAACTCAGGGATCTCTCCGGTGATGTTGGTTTTGAGTCTACAGAGGCGGTACCTACTTCGGATTATGCAGTAGTCAGAGACTTTAATCAGTTGGAGTCGGCATGGCAAAAATTGTCTGATAATCTCTGTCCTTTGATGATTTCATGCGTGGCCAATCAGGACCCGGTTCACGGCAATGTCGTGACGATTGATGTCGCTGATGATGCTCAGGCTCCCTTTACCATAACGTACGGAGCGGAAAGAATCACTAGCCCCTCAGAGCCTATTCAAATCATCGATGTGGAAGGAGGTCGCTACCATTTTACAGTGCGCGATGCCTCGTCCTGTGCCCGTGAGATTACTTGCGAAATCGACATCCCGGTTTTCGAAAATGAAGCTCCAATTATTGCCCGGTGTCAACCAATGGAGATGGAATGCGTCTCCGGGAATGTCCCTCCCTCTATGAGCGATATGCCGGTTGCCATGAGTGCAGCAGAATTGGGGGCAAGTGATGATCATACACCACTTGCTAACCTAGTCGTCTCCTATGTTGACAGCGGCCCGTTTATTCAAGATTGCCAATATCTATTTTCAAGGATCTATACCGTCAGGGATAGTCGGGGGCAGGAGGCCAGCTGCACTCAACAGATTGTCATGTATTATGACCCTCTGGGGCCTACCATCGAAAATGTACCAACGGACGTCACGATCTCTTGTGACGCTTCTTTTCCTGCATGGCCCAACGTTTCGGCAATTGATGGCTGTCATGGTCACGTGACCATCGAGAGAAGTGAAGCATATATTGAACAAGATTGTGGTTATGATGTCGTTCGCACATTTGTGGCGCGTGATCCCTGTGGGAACGTGTCAGAGGCTGACTATACCATATATGTTCGCGATCAGACAGCGCCACGGTTAAGCGCGATACCACAGGATGGAGCACGATCGTGCACCAGCAATGCGGCTCCCTGGCCTTTTGTCTCTGCGGTAGATAATTGCGCCGGATCGCTTCCCGTCGAACGCAGTGAACAGATCGTACCGAAGCCTTGTGGATATGACATTGTACGTACCTTCAGCGCAGTGGATCCCTGTGGCAATGAGATTCGAGAATCCTACATCATCTCCATTCGCGATACAGAGCCTCCTATACTGGAAGTACCGACAGATCTCACGGTGGGATGTGGCGAGGATGTACCACCTCCGGATTACTTTGTCTCCGATGATTGTACCACCCCATCCGTCCGGTATGATGAAGTGCGCATTGACTATAGCGAATGCGAATATGATCTGGTCCGCACCTGGATCGCCAGCGATACTTGTGGGCATAATGTCACTAAAACACAAACCGTAAAGGTGGTAGATCGCGAAGCACCGGTCATTCAACCGCTGCACCCTATGTTACAAGGGGTAGAGTCGGGAGGAACCATCACGCACTATGGGTGTGAGGCCCCACAGATGACGTTATCGGATGTGGCCGTATCTGACGATTGCTGCAGTGCAGCCGTTATACTAGACTTTAGTGAAAAGACCCTTGGACTTAATCTGTGCAAATCTTTTGATCACACAAGGCACTTACGTTGCACTTTTACCGCCCAAGACCCTTCGGGCAAGGTGAGCATCTTCGAGTTTGACTTGCTGATGTACGATACCACGGCTCCGACGATTACGAACGTTCCGGAAAGCACGACATTGGGTTGCGATGATGCTCTTCCTTCTGCCGATCAGGTACAGGTCGTAGACGATTGTCCTCTCTCTGCAAATGCTTTACGCTTTCATCAAAGGTCCATCCCCAATCCTCTAAATCGATCTCAATCTGCCATCTATCGTACCTGGCAGGTGGAGGATGCTTGTGGCAACCGATCCGATGCAAGTCAGATGATTGGTAGGTGCGGATTGGACCATAGGTTGGTGTCAGGCCGCGTGGAAACCTTCGTGTGGCACGACCAAGATCATGATGGCAAAAGGAAACATCAAGAAGCTCCTATTCATGGGATGTCGGTCTATCTTCACTATGTAGACGAATCGGGTGCCCTCCTCTTAAGTGATTCAAGCATTAGTGACCAGGATGGCATGGTGCGGTTTGGGCCACTGCTTCCCGGTGTATACCAGTTGCGATATGCTTCCCCTGATGGTTTCCAACCGACCAAGATCTATGGAAATGCAGATGAAGGTCCATCCAGTCACGTCATCCCAGAATTATCGATGACGCATGAGTTCTTTCTTCATGCAGACAGCACTGTCATCTTGAGCGGTGGATTTTGTATTGCAGATGATGGTGGGGAGATGACGCCTGATGCCTCCGGATTCGTACCTCACCGAGATGATCGTTCTCGGAGTAAGACGGACGAAAGAGTGGAACAAATGGGCAGATCCCGGACTGGAAAGTGGACAACCAACATTACGATGACTCCTGTGCCGAATCCCACCCACGATGTGGTGCAAGTCCGATTCGTAATATGATAAAGCAGCTACGGTCTTTTGGCACTTTATGATCAATGGGGAGCACTGCTCGTAAATCAGCCTGGAGATTTTTTTGCAGGTCATAATGAACTCCAGGTAGACCTGAAGCCCTACCCTCCAGGCGTGTACTTTCTCTGCATTTATACGGACAACTTATCCCAATCAGTTCGGTTGGTGAAGATCTAACCATAAGAGACAGCAGAAGTCTCTATGCCCATTCCAATCAACTTGGACTTCAGCAGTTTATGGTCGATATGGCTGTGAGATCATTACAAGATGATGTCGTTGGTCCACTGATATGGTGCTGGAATATCTGTATCATCAATCAATTGTCTGATGTCAATCTCAATGCCCCTGCTCATGTTAGTAATGGGCACATCATTAGGCCCCCCTTCAAATGGATTCTCCGTATTCTCGCCTATGAGTTCCAGGGTAAAGAAGACCCACGATATCAAGGCGCTGAATGGAATCGACAACCAAACGAAGTGCTGACCAAGATGATGAAGGAGATGGTGAAAGAATCCAGAATCGTGATTATGATTCATCATCTCTTCGAGATACTCGGTTCCGATGGCATCAAAAGCATTCATAACGCCAAATGGCAATAAAATGACAAAAATCCATACGAAGTAGTGGTTCAATGTCGCGAATTGACGAGGGTAGGGGAAGTTCTTGATGCGTTCGGACTTGCCTTGCAAGGTATACAGCTCGACCAGTATGTTTTGCAATTCCATATGCCGAAAATCTTCGATCAATCCTTGTTGTTTCATGTCGCGAAGCCTGCGTGATTGAATGCCAAGCAATTGAGAGGCTTTGTTTCCTTTGGCCAGAATTTCTGCCTTTTCTTCGGAAGTGAGGTAGGGATCGATTGCCTCCTCTAAAGGAATGTTGTCTTCCAACACCTGGTATGCTTTCTCCCTAAATTCTCGATTCGACTTGTCGGTCTTGAGGTGCGACTCCCAGGGCTTATCTGCTCTAAGTTGGTAGCGCAGCGCTGTCATCCAGGCCACGTGTCGATGAACAAATTCTCGGTGTAGAACATGCAACTCTTCAGAGGTGTGTTCTTGCTTGTCGCCATGATTAGAAACAAAGTCTTTTATCATGATGGTCCAGGATCGGGAAGTATTGACGATGCCTCCCCATATTTTTCGGGCCTCCCATAGCCGATCGTAGGAAGCATTGTTTTTGAAACCCTGGATGAATGCTACCGCGGTACCAAGAAGTCCAATGGGTAGCCAGGGCAGATGCAACCAGGACCAATTGAAGACATCAAACAGCAAGACAGGAATCAGGGAAATCAAGATGAACAGGAAGATGTACCTCCTGGTCCAACGCAGCATGCCTCGTAAGGGGAAAATTCGTCGTGTATACATTGAAGACGCGTTTCTGTGACTAGTAGTCCAATCTATGAAATAATATGAGTTCGAATAAACACGGTGATGACATGAAAGGTTGCGCTTTACAGTTCTGGCTGCCGCGATCACATGACCCGCAGAGCATTTGTGCGGCTGGGCCCCTGGCCTTCAGGATGGCGTTATGCGCAGAAAGGGGGAACAATTTAGAAGGTGTTTGCAATGAGGGTCAGATGGCGTATCTATTTTACCCCTACGTCTTCTTCCTTGGGTTTCTTTGATTTCTTCTCTCGGCGAAAGATCTCCCCATAAGAATCGTAATCTTTGAAAAACCGCAGTCCCAGTCCCAGTTTATTTCGACGTCCTTCTAAGGCAGGGAATACTTTGTGAAAGAGGCTCAACTTAAGTCGGCGGTCATCTGTGACAAAATAGTCCAATTGGATGTCTGTTCCGATAAAGGAGGAGCCTTGAAGGATGGTCCCATCAATAACGCTTACCCCCGGGCTGAAGGCCAAGCGATCATCAAAAAATCGAATGTTAGGGGCAAAGGCAAACTCGCTGCCTGATTTGACGTTGGTCGCTTGCTCTACATCGATCGAGCGATAGAAGTTGTAATCGAAGTAAAAATCAATGCCAGAAATATAGTCGATGTCATCTACCGCTTCACTAAGGTACGCTGCTACAAAGTTCGAAAGCTGAGAGGTAATGAGCTCGCTAATGGTGTTTACGGTGGTGCTGGTCAGATCAAAGTTTGTGGCAGGAGGTAGAAAAGTATTGAGCAAGAGCAATCCCACAACCTGCCGATTGAGTTCGCTGGGGTCTTCTCGGAGAATGCGAATTTTGCTGTCGACCAAGTTTCGCAAAGAAGGATCAATTTCTGGAAATAGAATCTCAAAATCAATTTCGGGCGTGCTGAGGATGCCTCGAAGCTTGAGAATAAGATCGACATCGGTGCTGATTTCGGCCAACTGCGAAGTGGTGGAAGACCCTGTGGTGAGGTATTCCAGAATCAAGTTTTTTGGTGCTGTGCGCAGTCCTTCGTACTTGGCACTGATGTTAAGATCGGCATTGTAAGGGTCTCCACTCCAAACGATTTGACCTCCGCGTTCTACCGTAAAAGGCTTGTTTACGATGCCCCCATAGGTAAACAAGTATTCCCCATTCTCAATGACATAGTCACCCACCATGGTAAAATCACCATCGCGGCTGACATCAACTGTCAGGTCTCCATGTCCATTTCCTTTGATAATTTCCCCTGCTTTCTCGTCAAAGATGATTTGAATCTCTGCATCGGGCGTGACTTCTAATTCCATGTCAAAGTCAATGCCGCTGATTTCGGCCACCTGACCGCCCAAAGCCAATGAATCAGCGTCACTTACGTATCGAAAGAACTCTTCTCCGTCTAGGGCATAGCCCTCGTTGATGGGAATATAGATTTTGCTGCCGTCGCCCGTCTTGGCGCGCACACTGATGTCGGTCGCTTTAAAGTCGCCCGTGAAAGAAACATTTCCTTCTCCAATGCCGAATCCGTAAAAGAGATCATTGTCTCCCTTTTCTGTATCAAGAAAAATGAACTTGGGACTGACAACCTGGGCGTTCAGCCCGAAGCGTTTAAAATGATTGTGAGGAAGTCCTCCGATGAAAACCGCTCGGTTACCTTGCTTATCGGTCATGGACACACCATCAAATTTAAATTCGGTCGGGGTCAATCGAACCCGTTGCTTATTCATGGCATAGGTGGTTCCCAAGTAGGAAATCGTGGTCTCTCCATCGAGATAAGCACTGCCATAAATGGCGGGACGTCCATCTTCGGATACGATCCGTGCATCTCCTGTCAAGAACCCGCTCGTATTCTCTATCGAGGTGCCAATGAAAAACTCGCTGATATAGAGAGGTAATGCTCCCACCGCTAGGTCAATGTCAAACCCGAGTGGCTTGCCCTTGTCGGATCGGCGCAGAGGGGCAAAGAAATCACCTTCAGCGAGCACAGATAAGCTATCTCCGACCAGGCCAAAATTAAAGACCGCCGCATCCCCAAATCGATCCATGTGCAACTCGGTATGAAGTTGACCCAACAGGCTGTCGTTAAGCGTCACCGAATCGATGCGAAGATTGAGATTGACGTCTTCGTCATTGAAAATGTGAGCAAACTCCAGGTTTAAATCTGCACGACCATCGAAAGTGAAGTCGTTGAAGTCGACCAACTGATCCAAAAAAGATATATCGACTTGCTCTGCTTCAATGACGAGGTCGGAGTTGCCAGAACTGTTTATCCTAAAGAAACTATTGTCAGGGGCCAGAAATACCAGGTTATCGGTTTTTATGTACCGGTCACCGACGAGCAGACTGTTGGACCGATTAAGCGCCCAGGGCTCACCCAGTAGGTTGAATGCGCCTTGCTCAAAGTCGATCACGAAAAGGTCATCTTTGAGGTAAAGGGCGCCTATAAACTCCACCGTATCAAGGGCATCCAATACGTTCTCCGAGCTGACCTCAAAAAATATGCGGTCTTTCTCAAAGGCCGTATTGACGCGAAGTGGCTGGACCCGTTTTCTTCCAAACCGAATGTACTCAGCTGATGAGATCCACTGACTCTCGCTATCGCGTCCTGTCAGGTCTCCGATAACCCCATTAAATTCCATATTGTCCAGGGTGAGGGATGGGACATCAACCTTCATGTCATACTGGAAAGTAGAATCAAATTCATTGAGAAAATTGCCGGAAATGTGCAGGTTTTGGATCGTGTCGAGCAAGGGATCCAATATCTTTTCCAGTCCGTGCGAATGTTTGATGTGCAAGTCGAAAACAAGGTCGTTTGAGCGCAATGAATCAAAGCGCTCATGTACCGCCAGCTTCTTTGCCATTAAGGGATGTTTGCTGTGGGCAAGTGTGCTTAGGACAGCTGGAAGGTTGGCCAGATCGTACTTTCCGCTGATGTCAAAATTCAGCACTTCGGATTCGATCTTGATGCTTTTGTTGTTGGGGTCAGTAACACTGGAGTATGCTTCGATGTAGTCAAGGAAGTAAGAGTTGGTATCCACATCCAGCTGCAAGTCATAGCCTACAATATGACCATCCAAGTCAAACAAACTGAAGGTCTCAAAGTCAAAATCGACCTCTCCAGAAAAGACAAATGGTTCGTCACTTAGGTTTAGTTTTTGAAAGTCCAGGCGCTCTACAAAGGCGTGAAAATCATACTTCGGATTGACACCGGTAAAATCCAATGTTCCGTCAAAGTCAAATGAAGCATTGGGGTCATCTAGGGCGAGGGTGCCATTAAAAAACTTGGATTTAAGGTCGCCTTCCAATTGCACATTTTGGTACGTGTACCCTCGGTATTCAAATGACTTCAGACCCGCTTGCACCAAGCCATTTGCGGCATCCACATCAAATCCTTGCCCATTCGATATCGAAGCATGAAACGTGGCTCTGCCGAAATCCTCACTGTCCGTCCAGGATCCTAAGTCAAAATTGATGAGGTCTACGGAACCACTATAGGAGGCATCCTCGAGGCTTTTTCCGGTAAACTCCATACGTAAGTCAGTTTCGAGGAGCCCGAGATCGGTATCAAGCTTTCCGTACGCTACGAAGTCCTCAAAGAAACCGTCGAAATTTCCGGAAAATCGCAGTTCCCCAAGTTTGTCATAGTTAGGAGGGAGGTTGAAGTTGGGGATCAGCTGTCGGAGCGTTTGGATGTCTGCTCTTGCTTCACTAAGATTAAGGTTCATGAGTTCTTCCCCTGGAACGGTTACATTGCGCAGTGCGATATTGCCTCGGATCGTGGCCATGTCCTCCAATCGAATCGTGACCTTCTGTGTCTTTAGATTATTGACCAGTCCGTAGATTCTTCCGTCAAAGTTTAACACCTTTCCGCCATTGAGGAGGAAGAATTCATTTTCATTCAGATCAGTAGAAAAATACAGCAGATCCCTAATCGAGACGTCACTGTCCGTAAAGTACCCATCCATACGAACGAGATTTTCGAAATCCCGAAAGTCACCGATGTCATTAAACCGAAAGGTGAGATCCCGTTGTACTCGACTGGTTGGAGTCTCCAATACAAAATCGCGCATGTGCATCTCCGTATCGTGCAGGGAGAAATTGTTGGCGGCCAGGTGTTCGACCGCAAACCCTTCCGGAGTGTGGAAACTGATGTGTTCGACCTTGGAGGATATGGTCTTCTCAGAAAAAATGAAGTCGGTAAGTTCACCATTGACCTGGAGGAGGTCGAGATCCGCAATGTCGATGACGTGCTCTAGTTCGATTTCCTTAAGGTTAGGCACATTGACCAGATTGATGGTTCCGTCTTCGATTACGGCGTTCCTAATGATGATGGAGTCTGGCCTGGGTGTAGACATTGAATCCTGTACGGGATTGGGGGAGGATGTAAGCGATGCCTCCGATGATCGCAGTGGTGGCAAGTTGTATGGATCGAACTCAATGACCTCAGAAAAGTAGGGACGAATGAGCTCCAGGTCATGAATCACCAGAGGTCGGTCATTCTGGTGCTTTTCGATTCTGGCTGTACCTTCCGGTACATGTAAAATGGTGACCTTTCCCGAGGTACTATCCTGCAAAGTAAAACCCACATCTTCAAGACGCAGATGGGCGGGAGCGAACAGCACCGCCAGGCCTTGCTTTTGAGTGCTTGTAGAAGCTGTTGCATTTGGTTGAGGAGCCCCTTCGGAAGCATCTGAAGGGGGAAACAGATGATTCAGTAAGAAGTCAAAATTGGTATTTCCGCGACGACCCTTGGTCAAAGCGACCTGAGCTCCTTCAAGCTCGATACCTGAGATTTTCAACTCTTTCTGCGTCAGGGCGGACAAAGGATTATGGGCGTCAAGGTATACACGATCAGCCATCAGGAGCGTGTCTCCCAAGGGATCCTTAATCAGCAAACCCTCAAGCTTGAAGTCCTTGAAGAAATTGAAACCAATGCGATCAATGGAAACTTCTGTATCCAGATCCCTCGAAATCTTCTTTGCAAAATGATCAACAATCATGTTCTGCACCGGCACGATCTGGATTAAGAGCAGTACGAGAATCAAGAGCAGCACGATACCAAGCAGCGACCTCCAAAGAAATCGGAGCCATCTTCTGGTAGACTGACCTCGTAACACACTCATACGCTACTTATAACCTTAACCCCATGTATATCAATTTGTTAGGGGTGATATTTAACGTGAAATTAACCCGATTCTTGGACTTGTTCATCACCTTGTGCCAGAGACCATAATTTGATGCACTCCTGGGCGGACTTTACATCATGTGTACGCAGAATTTTTGCCCCTTGGTTCAGGGCTAGCATATGCAGTGCAGTGGTGCCATTATCGGCTTGTTGGGGCTCGATTTCTAAGGCCTTATGAATCATGGATTTTCTGGAAATACCAACCAGAACAGGCCTTTCCAGGATCTTAAAGACATGGAGCTCGCGTAGAAGCTGATAATTTTGACTTTGTGTCTTGCCAAATCCAAATCCTGGATCAATGATGATGTCACCCAAGTCTTTTTCCATCAAAACTGATAGTTTGCGCACCATAAATTGCATGATGTCCTGAGTTACATTATTGTACTTCGGAGCTTGCTGCATGTCTTTTGGCTTCCTCTGCATGTGCATCAAGACATAGGGAATGCTGCTACCAGAAATCACCTCTATCAGTCTTGGGTCAATGCTAAATGCTGAGATATCATTGATCATGGAGATCCCATATGTCAAGGCCATTTCAGCCACCTCGCTGTGGTATGTATCCAATGAAAAAAGAGCATTCGGAAATTCATGTTGAAGCGCCAGCAGATGTGGCTGCAATCTTCGAGACTCTTCAGCAGGAGAGACCAATGCGGCTCCTGGTCGAGAGGAAGCGGCTCCAACATCAATGATCGTAGCCCCCTCCTGGAGCATTTGAGCAACACGTTTTACAGCAGCATCAACCTTCATATATGCACCACCATCCGAGAAAGAATCTTCTGTGATGTTGAGAATACCCATAACTATGGGCTGTTTTAGATCGACCAGTGTTCCACGACAGTTAAGGGTGGTCGGTTCCCAGGCGAGATGCATGTATAGAAATATTTTATATGTGAAACTATCTTATAATCTGCAATTTGACGAGTCATAAGTATTAAAATTTATGCGATCCTCGTTGTAAATGGTACTTTGGTTGTGGGAATTTTATGGGAACTATGAGATCAGTTGGCATCAGGGGCAGCAAATTTCGTTTTGCCAGATCCTCTTCTGAGCAATTCAATTCTATTCTGTGTGCATTGTTTTTGGCCTTGTTGATGGTCTGTGGTTGTGGGCAACCGATCGCGCCTACTGACCAAGGTTCTTCTGAGCATCGAATGATGCTTTTGCCAGACCTTAATATGCGATTTGGTTTTGACCTCAATCGTTTCTTTGTCGAAACAGACAGCATCAAACCCAATCAATTTCTAGCAGATATTCTGCTACCTCATGGCATGAGCTACCGCGACATCGCCAATCTCTCCGAGGCTGCTGAAGATGTGTTTTCAGTAAAGGCCTTGCGGGCGGGAAAAGGATATGCCGTCTTAACAAGTGATACAACCAAGCAGGCTGACTACTTCGTATACGAGCCCAATCGACTCCGCTACGTCATCTATGATTTAAAGAATTTTGAGGTTTCACAGATTGAGCGACCGGTAGAACGTAGACCCAATAGCGCTCAAGGGGTAATTGAAAGTTCCCTTTGGTTGACCATGATGGAGCAAGACCTGGACTACGAATTGGCGGCCAAGATGGAGGATGCACTGGCCTGGGCTGTGGATTTTCATCACATTCAAAAGGGGGATCATTTCAAGGTACATTTTGAAGAATTATATGTGGATGGCGAGCGCGTCGGTGTAGGTGATCTTCATGGCGCCTACTTCAGCAATAGCAATAACGATCACTATGCGATTAAATACGCAAGTGAGAAGTACAACGGGTACTATGATCTGCAGGGAAGACCGATGAAGAAGGTTTTCTTAAAGGCTCCTTTGAAATATACTCGGATTTCGTCTTCGTATAATCCTCGACGCTTTCATCCGGTATTGCGTCGGGTCAAAGCCCATCTTGGGACGGATTATGCTGCCCCCCGTGGCACTCCCATTTATGCCGTGGCCAATGGACGGGTAACCAAACGTGGCTTCACGAAGGGGAATGGCAACTACGTCAAAATCAAACACGACAAGACGTATAGTACTCAATACTTGCATATGTCCCGCTTTGCCAAGGATGTGGTTAAAGGCACACAGGTGGTGCAGGGGCAGGTCATTGGCTATGTGGGCTCAACCGGTTTGGCGACGGGACCTCATGTTTGTTTTCGGTTTTGGAAGAACGGAAAGCAAGTCAATCACTTAAAAGAGAACCTTCCTGAGCCCGAGCCGATGGCTGAAAGCGAATTGCCTGACTACTTCGAAGTTCGCGACTCCATTCAGGCCATTCTGGATGCCATCGACGTTGGCGAGATCATCGCACTCCAAGAAGGATAGACGGTACGTTTTTACGGGCGCACAAGGGTTACCTTGCTTGCTTTGTGCAATTCTGCATATCGACGTTCAAGTTCTTCCAGACGCTCCATTGCATCGGATCCTGGTGCATGATCTGCTCTGCTGATCATACTGGCCAGATAGCGCAATTGATCCTTGAGCATGGGCTGATGATACCGTCCCTCCTTTGTTACCAATTTTTCCAATAGATCGTTAACAGAGGATTTAGTTCCTTCGGATGAAGTAGCTTTGAGCTTCTCTTGCAATTGGTCGATCAGGTCATCGACATCTTTTCTTAGTGCTAAGACGTCAAGTGCTGCTTTTTCCTGCGTAAGTAGATCAGAAACGGTGACACCATTCTCCAAGAGTCGTGGGTCTGCCTCTAGCGATAAAGGAGCCACATGGCTTTGGCCATCAACGGTAAGGGTAACGGTATAGGTGCCCGGAGCTACACGGGGACCCGTATACTTGGTATCCATTGGATCTTCTGAGCCCTGATGTCTATAGTCCCACAATAGTCGGTGTCCCCCTTGGGACCTTCGCAAAGATCCCGTTGAGACCACCCTTCTGAAGCCTGTAGACATGCTCACTTCGGAGTCGTCTTTTTTGTCTTCTTTTTCACTGGGCAGGAAGGTGCGGACGATGTTTCCATTTTCATCGGCTATGGTGAGCGATATTTCATTTGCTGCATCAGCGAGAAAGTAGTCCAGAGTGACGCCAGCCCCGGGGTACTTTGGTATAGATTCTCCGCGGGTGCCTCGGTATCGAAGCATAGCATGGGGCGTGGCGACCGCTATTCCCGTGTTGGCATTGTTTGCTCGGAGCGGAACAATATCGTCCATAATCCAGAATCCTCGACCCATCGTCGACAGTACCAGATCTCCTTGATGGATTTTCATATCTGTGATGGGGGTGACTGGAAGATTTTGTTGGAATGAACTCCAGCTCTGCCCTGCATCATGACTGATAAACATGCCAAATTCAGTCCCAGCAAAAAGCAGGTTCTGATTGATCGGATCCTGGCGAACAACCCGCACTGGATGATCCTGAGGAAAACCACTATCCGGGTCAGAGAGCAGTTCCCAGGTGTTTCCGTAGTCTTTTGTTTGATAGAGATAGGGTCGAAAGTCATCAAACTGATAGCGAAGAATGGCTGCAAAGGCAGTGGCCTCGTCGTGCGGAGATGCCTCAATGGTCTGCACACGTCCACCCTTCGCGAGGGTTGAGGGCGTTACATCTTTCCAATTCTGCCCATCATCTTGTGTGACGTGTATAGGACCATCATTGGCACCAACCCATATGATGCCTGCTTTCGCAGGTGATTCTTGAATGCAATAGATGGTACTGTAAAATTCTTCTCCCGTGATGTCCCTCGTGATGGGATAGCCCGATACTACTTGTGTTTCGGGAGTAAATGCCGTTAAGTCAGGCGAAATGATCTCCCAAGTCTTTCCATCATCGATCGTCCTATGGACATATTGTGACGTGTGGTAGACGAGATCAGGGTTATGTGGTGATACATGGATGGGAGACACCCGCTGAAATCTAAACTTCAGATCCCGTGGATTGTGCCCGTACATATTGGAGGCCCCTACATAATACTGTTGTTCTTGACCCGTCTTTTTATTGTACGTGCCAAAGCGTCCCTTACAGTTGCTGTACACGATGTCAGGATTGCCCGGCTTTGGAACTGCTGGTCCTGTTTCGCAACCTCCGACCGCTGTCCAAAAAGCCGTTGGTCCTCCTGCTGCACCGTAGGGAGGCAAGCTTGGAACCGAGATTGTAGAATTATCCTGCTGGCCAGCATAAAGCCAGTATGGCGTCTGATCGTCTACATTGACTTGATACAATTCCGCAGTTGACTGGTTGTGGATCGAGCTCCAGGTTTCACCACCATCACGCGTCACATTGGCTCCACCATCATTGCATTGAATTTGCAGCAGGGTGTCGACTGGGCTGATCCAAAGATCATGGTTGTCTCCATGGGGAGTCTGCTTTCGTTGCCAGTTTTTTCCACCATCGACAGAATGCCAATATGCAGTGGAGTTGATGTATATGGAATTGGGGTTTAGGGGATTTACATCAATATTGCAATAGTAAAAAGGGCGATCAAGCAGCTGCTTTTTTGTACTGACCAGCTCAAACGAAGCTCCGGCATCGTCTGATCGAAACACGCCTCCTTCGCCCTGAGGCGCTTCGACCAGGGCCCAGAGTAAGTCAGGCTGTGCCGGACTTACTGCGAGATCACTCTTCCCGATGAGTCCCTGTGGCAACCCATTGGTAAGCTTGGTCCATGATGCTCCAGCATCTGTAGTCTTGTAGATCCCTCCGACTTGCATTCCTCCACTGATAATGGTCCATGGCTTTCGCTCGGCCCGCCACATGGAGGCGTAGATCGTATTGGGGTCGGCAGGATGAAACTCCAGATCAACGGCACCTACACTGTCTGATAAAAACAACACTTGTGACCAAGAAGTCCCGCCGTCAATGGACTTGTATACTCCACGATCGCTGCTCTTTCCGAATGGTGAACCCAGAGCAGCCACATACAAGTGATCAGCGTCTTCTGGATGCACGATCACCGATCCGACTTGTCCAGCATTGGGCAGTCCCACATCACTCCATGTTTTGCCAGCGTCGCTCGATCTGTAGACACCCTTCCCGATGATAACATTGGAGCGTATGCCATCTGAGCCCGTGCCTACGTAGATGCGATTTACATCGGTGGGGGCTATGGCTATAGCACCGATGCTGGGAGTCTCAAAGAAACCATCCGAAACATTGGCCCACGTGTAGCCATAATTTTCCGTTTTCCATACGCCTCCGGACCCAGCGGCAACGTACCATATATTTTCATTCTGGGGATGAAGAACGATATCTACTATTCTGCCGCTCATAAGGGCGGGACCGATACTCCTAAACCTTAGCCCACTGTATAATGAACTCACATCATCTTTTTCCTTGTCATCTTCAGTTTGGTCTTTTTGAGCAAAACTGCTGGCGGCAAGTAGAAAACAAAATAGAAATAGGTGGGTGTATTTTAGCAATGTCTGCATATTGTACTTCTTTTAAACATGGTT
>JAHQVP010000162.1 GCA_019634275.1 Saprospiraceae bacterium | reverse complement strand
GTGGACTTATTTGCCGTGAGGGCTTCAACACCCACGTCCTGTACAGAGTACCCCAGTGCCTTTTTCTCGCGCTTGACTCCCAGCGCTGTTATGATTACTTCATCCAAATCCAAACCCTCGTCCGAGAGCTCCACAGCATATATGTTTTCTGCAGTGATCGCCACTTCCAGTGTTTGATATCCGGTGTAAGAGATGACCAACATTCCCTCACCAGCCTGGGAGAGAGGCAGTGTAAATGCACCGTCGAGATCCGTGACCGTCCCCAGACTGGTTCCTTTTACATAAATAGAAGCTCCAATAAGCGGTTCTCCTCCACTCATCACAGAACCTTGGATAGTGCGTTCTGTCTGAGCTGAAATGCCTGTAATGAAGAGACCAATGAGATAAAAAAGTAAAACCGTTCGTTTCATAACACAATTCCTTTACTGTGCTAAATCTCCGCAGGAATCCCCTAAGATCAATTTCAAGAAGATCCAATATTGTTATGGACGGTTACTGAGAAGCTTCGCTTTGTTCCCAATAAGATTTTGTTTGAAATTGGTTTTTATCCTCCAATCCAAATATTATGAATTAAGCAAAGGCATTTATAGAATAAAAAATTCAGATCGACAGGGAGGCAATGTCATCGCCAACGATTTTTAATTGTACGACAGAATATTTCTCACAAAATATTATTCGCAAAATCGCCCCTTTTTAATTAAATCATTTTACGACTGAACTGCATTTTGCCGCTGCGCCCTTTTAGGAAGCTCGAAGAAAACGACTGTTCGGCCTTCTAACTTTGCTCTTTCAAAACGATCAATAAGAGAGGTCGGAGATACTGAAGATCTCGTAGAATCGAAATCCATCATGATCCTATGATTAAATCAAATCGATAAGGATTTCATTTGGTCTACTAAATTTCGATGATCGGAAATAGCCGATGCCAGTTTAATGTACCATGCTTAAAACCATGCTCCAAGGTCGGCATCACAGGTTTCAAATAACACCTCCCTTAAGCTTACACGATGACCTTCTTCAAGGTATCGACGAACATTTCCATTTCTTCCATGGTGCCCATCGAAACACGACTCCAGGGAGCATCATCAATCATGAAAAGTCGGACACCAATGCCATGAGAAAACATGTCATCGAGATACTGCTTGCCATCTTGTTGTAGAGGAAAGATCATAAAACTGGTATGAGATGGGATGAAAGGAATGCCCATGCTATTGAGGGACCGGGCTACATACGCACGTGCCTCTGCCGTCTTTTGACGACTCATCTGCAAAAATTCCTCATCACCCAGACTGGCGATAGCGGCCTTAAGGGAGACCATGCTAGTCCCCATCGCCGGACGAGCCAGTTTAGAAATTTTTGCAACATGTTCGGGACGAGCCACGATGTAGCCAATCCTCAGCCCAGCCATCCCATGCAACTTGCTAAACGTGCGTGCCACGATCACGTTCTTGCCGGCTCTAACGAGATCAACCATGGACTGCCCCTCTCCCCCTTCAGGAAGGAACTCCAGATAGGCCTCATCCACAAATACCGTTGTACGTCCGCTCAGTTTCTCGCAAAATGTTCTTAGGTCGGCATTAGACGTCAACGACCCCGTTGGGTTATTGGGATTGCAGACATAGATCAACTTGGTATGCTCGTCAACCGCGGCCTCCATTGCGCTCAGGTCATGAGCATGATCATCGGTCAAAGGTACAGCCCTCAACTCCGTGTCAAAGTAAGTAGCCGTCTTGATCAGTGCGAGATAGGAAGGGTCTGCCGTGATGATATTTCCTCCCTGGGAAAACTTGACGATTGCCGTCTTTTCCAGCAGGTCTGTTGATCCCGGTCCCAGGCAAATATGGTCACTCGGCACTCCTTCCTTTGCTGCAATCATTTCTTTGAGCTGATTGGCCTCGTTAAAGCCGTATCGATTGCCCTGTCGCGCGCTCTCCATTAGGGCAAGGCGGGCTTTGGGACTTGGACCAAATGGATTCTCATTGGCCAGCAGGCGTGCGCGCAAAGGTTGCGCAGGCGGAATCCGCAGTGCCTCTTCCCAAATCCTGACTTTGTTGATTCCAATGACCTTGTCCAAGCGGTAGAGTGGTCGGGCTTGTACATTGCTTAACACTGAGCCCGCTGCAATGGTAGCCAGCGAAGATTTTAATAGAGACCGTCTGTTCATTATGATTGCATTATTGTGAAGAAATCTCACTTCCCATCAAGCTTAAGGTACGCAGGATCCGCCGCAATTAGGTCACTTTGGCCTATCCATCATCAATATTCTTCTTCCGTTGTGGCCTATGTTAGTAGTCCATTCGCATGATCTCTACTTGCGCAAACTCCACACCGCACTATCTATGGAGTTGTCGGAATAGTGCTTTAGCCCCGGATGTCATGGAGGGTTCTGGCCAAGACAGTGAACGTTCTGGCAGCACGGAAGATCGCGCTTCTCCCAAGGGATGAGTAGACAAATACTGAAGCAATCGGGAACTTGCAATGGAGTGACGTTCAAGATTATCAAAGAGCAACCGCATGTTACCCGGATCAATGCCCTGTGCTTTTAGATACCGTGCTCCAAACTGGTCTGCCTCCGACTCCAAGGATCTTGAGTAGGCCAATCGCTCCAATTTAGTGGCATTTTCGATCAAGATGCCTGACACCCCTCCTACATCTCCACTGAGAACGGAGATCAGCAGGTAGGTGCTAAGATTTCGACAAACTGTCTCTAAAGAATGTCGTTCGTTGATATGCGCCAGTTCATGGGCCAGCAGGGCTGCCAGTTGCTGCCAGTCTTCGGTAACCGATAAGATCGAATCGAACACTACAATGGTTCCTCCTGGAAAAGCAAGGGCATTGGCCGCCGTCTCGTCCACTACAAAACATCGTACGGGATAATCGGTGTCAAATCCGAGGTTATCAAAAAATGCCTGGAGAATTGCACTCTTGTCATGATCAATCTCCCATTCCTCCAATGCTCGATCTGCCATCTTGTGCCCGATTGAGGCTTCCTGTTCTATAGTCATCAAGTTTGCTGCAAGTCGGCCAATCATGGGCGAGACCCACAGGGCATATGAAAGGATCAAACCTACCATCACTACCAGGCCGATCGCTACCAAGCGAACAGAACCCACATTGTTCATCCATGAGTAGCACTTTTGAAACAACGTTTCACGATGTTTCACTCTTTGGTAGAGCAGATCAGCCACCTCAGCGGACGCCTGTATTCTCACCAGCTCCCCTTCGACCCTCAGGACCAAACTAGCTCCCGGTCGATAGTGTTCTAATTTAATCCGCTCATCTGACCATGTGTGATGTGGCTCCTCTGGCTGTTTAGGTATGAGCGTCCAGACCCGATTGATGATGGTAAGGAGTGCTTGACGAGGATGGGCAGTCACACCATCAAAAAAGGTGATCTCAAAAGTCACTGCTTAAAAATCTAAGCCCACATCGAGAATGTCGGCCATCTCATCACCGACAGCTCCCCCGCGATATCCGGGCTGTTGTTCTAAAGCATTGTAATCAAACTCCTCCGGCATGATAACATGTTCAAAATACATGCGCATGGTACGCATCAGCGCCCATGGAAAACCAAGACCTGCCGTAAACAACACCAACAATCCGTTCGTAAACAATACTTTGAAGGCGGTACCATTGTCCAGAATCGAATCAAGATACGCTTTGGTCTCTCCGTCATCCAGATAGGTATGATCAATGGTAAAATTGAATCTCTTCTTCATAAAGATCGGAACATATAAAAACAGTGTTGGGTACATCAAAAAGAATCCAACCAGGTTAATGACAAAGAGGTCGCTGCCTTGTCCAGTAAATCCCAGTCTCAATTGACCAAACTGCGTGTGCTCAAAGAGGTAACGCTGAAGCTTTACACGCATCCATGCCCCATAGATTCCAAATGTCACAATGGTAAGCAGCATTTGAGGAACGTACATGTTGAGAAATTCCCGAAAATCGCCGTCGAAGGTAAAATAGATGCCTCGCCATGAAGTGCGGGTAACGCGATATCGCCAAGCACCAAAAATGGCGAGGGCTGGTAGGATCAATATGGCGATCAGGAAAACCCCTATGGCCACGATGGGATTTATGAAAAAGCAAGCAATGCACAGCAAGAGGATGCCATAGGCAATAATGAAACCGCGAAACATTTCCTTGCCTGTTCCATGAAAAGTAAAAGCCGAATCGTCAAATTCCGTCTCTCCCCATAAATACTTCCTGATGGCACATTTGGCCCAAGGATAATACAAGCCCAGCGTAATATAGGTCAGGAGAAAATTGACAATGGCGATGCCAAAAAATTTACTGCCCTTGCCATAAAAGTTGAACTCAGGGGAGCCCTGTTGTTCGAGGTGTTCCATGTGGTTTTGAATTTAAATGGTTAAGAATTAGCATTTCTAAAATATGAATTTTGGTAGACACCTCCTACCTGGACCGTCAATCCGAACAGGTTTTGCTCTGTTGCATGGGCTTGGGACCGTGCACTCTTTAGTAAAGCGTCCAGCAATGAGATGCACATGAATGCACTAGACCGCAATCGGAGGGGAAGCGATATCTGGCTCACACAAAGCACCAAAGAATCTCAAAACCCCTTAACTTGAATGCATGCAAACAAGTGTGGCAATCATAGGTGGAGGTTTGACGGGATTGACTCTGGCATATCTGCTCGACCAGCGCTCCATTGATTTCCGGATTATTGAGGCGCGCTCTCGACTGGGAGGTCGTATCCTAACCGCCCGAAAACCTGGGCACGCCCCGATTGAGAAAGGAGCAACATGGCTTGGCAATCAACATACCCAGCTATCTCAACTGCTGCTCAAATTGGGGCTCGAGCCTTTTGAGCAGCAACTCGGCATCAATGCCATATACGAGCCCATTTCCACCAGCCCCCATCAATTGGTTCAACTACCACCCAATACCAATCCCAGCTTTCGGATTAGAGGGGGTAGCAGCACGCTCGTTGAGGCATTGGCTGCCCAGATAGGATCTGAGCGCATACTGACTGGCATGCCGGTCACTGCGATTAATACCGAAGTAGAAGGCATATCGGTGATTACTCCCTCTGATGTCGTTCATGCCGAAACCGTGGTATCAACGCTTCCGCCAAATCTGCTCATGTCTTCCATTTCACTACCCGAAGCCCTTCCAAAGGAAATCACAACCATTGCAAAGTCTACCCATACCTGGATGGGTGATTCGATTAAAGTGGGATTAAGATTTCCGAAACCTTTTTGGCGGGCACCATCTCTCAGTGGAACCATCTTTAGCAACGTAGGCCCCATCCCGGAGATGTATGATCATTCTGATTTTGAAGACACGCATTTTGCTTTAAAAGGGTTTCTAAACAGCTCTTACCATGCTGCCGATCGGGCAATGCGGCATAACCTCGTGCGGCAACAACTTCGCAAATACTACGGACCAGCCATCGAGGACGCCTCCGAGTTTGTCGAACTTTCCTGGAGAAATGAGCCGTACACGTTTGCCGAATACGAAAACCATGTGTTACCCCATCAAAACAATGGCCATGAAGCATATCGCTCCGCTTACCTAAACGGCCGTTTTTGGATCGGAGGCTCAGAAACGGCCTCGCGATTTCCTGGGTACATGGAGGGAGCGGTAAATAGTGCTCAGTATCTCTTTGAGCAATTATCTAAGGGCATCTATGGCGGACATCATTAAAAAAAAGAAGGCCCAATTAAATCCAATCTGCCTGGCCAAACGTATTTAAGTCATATGAAAGCTACTCCCACTTCCGTGCATGACTTGGTTGACCTCCGAAAAACATTGCACCGGACACCCGAGCTTTCTGGACAGGAAATCAAGACAGCGGCTTGCATTCGCGCCTTTGTTGCGAGGTACCGGCCAGACAAGATGATCGAGCACTTGGGTGGAACAGGATTGGCTTGCATCTACGAATATGGACAAGGCGGACCGACCGTGGTATTCCGATGCGAATTGGATGCCCTTCCCATTCAGGAGACCAATGGATTTAGTCACGCTTCTCTAGTAAAGGGCGTCAGTCATAAATGTGGACATGACGGACATATGTGCATGGTGGCCGGTTTGGCACCATGGCTGCAACAGCAATCCTTTGGACAAGGAAGGATTGTGCTTCTGTTTCAACCTTCAGAAGAAACCGGTCAGGGTGCGCAAGCCGTGACAAGTGACCCCCGCTTTGTGGAACTCCAGCCCAACTTCGTTTTTGCGCTACATAACATACCTGGTGAACCGCTCCATTCCATTCAAATAATGGACCAACGCTTCTCTGCAGAGGTGATCAGTTTCCTTCTGCGATTAGTGGGTAAAGAATCACACGCCAGTTCGCCAGAGCTCGGAAATAATCCTGCTCAGCCGCTGGCCACCATTGTTGATCGTCTCTCTCGGTATGAAGAAAACGATCCCCATAGCCGCCAGTTCTCACTCCTGACTCCGATTCATATTCGCATGGGTGAGGTTGCCTACGGAATATCCCCTGGCGAAGCAGAGCTGCACTATACTTTGCGTGCCTGGGACAGTGCAGTTCTCGAACAAACGAAAGTGAGGACGATCTCAACCATTGAGCAAATCTGTAGGGACTATGGAGTACATCACCAAATTCACTGGCTGGAGTACTTTCCCTCCAGTCCCAACGATCCTGAGAGCAATAGGCTCGTTGAAGATGCTGCTCAAGAATTGGGACTTACGGTGATGCATCCAGCCCATCCTTTTCGATTTGGGGAAGACTTTGGTTGGTATTCTCGCCAGTGGCCTTGCGCAATGTTTGGAATCGGAGCGGGCACCTCTGCCTCGGCATTGCATGCAGCAGACTATGATTTCCCAGATGAGTTGCTCAGCACGGGGATCTCACTATTTCAGCAGATCATCCTTAAAATATTTCTTTAGCCATACACCAAGACTAAAATTAAGCCGCATCCAAATCTGATGGTTCTCATCACTAAAAAGTCAAAACGTGTCTAAGATCTCGCTATTCTTCTCTTCTATACTCTTGCTTCTTCCTGCCCTTTCGTCTTGTCTTTGTGGTCAGGACATTGCGGTGAAAAATGCGATGCTCCTTGAAGGCTATTGGGAAGGAGCAAAGATAAAAGCGAATGCCTACCAGTCGTTTTCACTTCATTTCACTTGTACGGAAGAGAAGATAGAAGCACGCTACCATGTGCCGGATTTTCTTCCGGTATTCACTGACTTTAGGGGCAGCGTCGAAATCGACAGCCTCGGCCGCATCTTCTGTCCAATCTGGTTTGGTGACATGAAGCTCACGCTGGATACCAGTAGAATGATCCTTTCAGGTTATCAGCCTGGCTCCTCCCCCCAGGTGAGCTTTCAGCTCAGGAAAAGACCCATGCCCACAGCCAATACCGTAGTGCAAGATGTGAAGGTCCAGAACGGCAGCATCACGCTCGATGGACATCTGCACCTGCCACGCGATCAAGCGATCAAAAGTGCAGTCATTTTCGTCAGGGGAAGAGGCTGCGTTGACGTCAGTTCACAATTCAATGGATATGCTAAGCTGTTGAGTCAATTTGGCATCGCCGTTTTAAGCTACCACAAGCGCGGTACGGGCACCTCCACTGGTGACTGCGAAAATGCCAATCTAGATGAGTTAGTGAGCGACTTGCGATCGATCCATTCGTATCTCCGCAACCATCCGTTGTCCTTTGAGCACATAGGTGTCATCGGAAGCAGTGCTGGTGCGTGGGTGGCCGCCCGTGCCGCTGAACAAACAGACTTTGATTTTATGATTAGCATGGTGGGCCCTTCCACCTCCGTTTACGAACAACAAATGCAATCGCTCGAGTATGGTTTGGAAGAGTTTGGACTAACGGCACAGGATGAGGCCGACCTAATTGAATTTACCGAATTGAGCTTCAATGCACCTGTTGCTCAATCAACCTTTGACACCATGCAACAGCTATTGACCAAGGCCAAGTCAAACGGTTGGATTGGACTGCTTGAAGGCAGCGACATTCCCAATTCTCCCGGCGGCATCGATAGCCTTTGGGTTCGGCGTCACCGCTACGATCCACGTGCATCCCTTTCAGATTTCAAAGGCCCCATGCTCGCCATATTTGGTGGCAACGATTGGATTGTCCCATACAAGGAAAATATCGCACGACTATCGGAATGCTTCTCACAAAGCCGAGCAGGGCTCCTCACCACGGTAGTGGCTCCTAACGCTGGTCATGGCCTCTACGAATTGCCATCACGAGTTGAGCTCGGAGACATGCAATCCTACTGGTACTTTGGAGGAGTTCCACCCGTTGTGAGACTCG
>JAHQVP010000161.1 GCA_019634275.1 Saprospiraceae bacterium | reverse complement strand
CCTCATAAAAGAGCTAAGGCAGATCGTGCGAACGAGCTTAGCACTCGATGATGAAACGGAAACCAACTATTTTACCCTATACCGTAATCAGAAGTTTGTCGATCGATTGCTAAAGGCACACTCCAACCTTACAGAGGGGGAGATCAGACTGAGCAACTATCTCCGTTTAGGGCTAAGTTCAAAGGAGATTGCCAATCTCCTCTTCATGAATCCGGATAGCGTCAAGGTAGCGCGAAGCCGGCTACGGAAAAAATTGGGACTAACCGAAAGAAGTACAAGCCTTTCAGGATATCTGCAAAAATTCATTAGCCCAGTAGATTAGATCAACCCATTGTAGACTGGATTATCTGAAAACAATCGGTGCAGCTCCTTTAAAAATGCTCTATTTCTTTTGTATCATACAGCCACATTACCCGCCCGCTTGCATTCTGTAATCTTAAATTTTTTACAAATGAAAGCGTTTTTAAAGTTTTCCCTCCTGACCGTCTTATTTGCAATGGCATGCCATGATGATGCACACCATGATCATGACTTGCAGGCCGAGATCCATCATGAAGAAGTGATTGAATTTCAAGGATCACCACAGGCCTTACAGAAGTTGACGACTCCTGTTTCTCTTTCTGTAAACAACAGCCGATCTGCAGGTCAGAATGTAGCCGTTTACATGGCCGAATACATTTACGGTCCAGGCTCGAGTGAGGCAGGAAGTACTGTATTTTTTAGTGATAGAGGCAATAAGCAACTCACAGCAGATTTTGTTCCAGGACAATCCTTGGATGGATCAGATGCGATCAGCTACTATGTCGATGACACCCGTCCACCCAGCTCTATTTCGGCTGGTGATAGCGAGGCAGCCATTGACGCTTCCATGGATACATGGGAAGGGGTGGCGTGTTCAGACCTGGGCATGACCAAGATTCCGTCTGATGGACGGGCTAATGGATTTATTGCTGCTTTGTTCGGATTCCCCAATGGAAGTTTTGGCTACAATGGCGATGTCACCCACAACGGATATCTTCCAGGGCCGTTTTTCTCCATTGTGCTGGGGAGTAGCAATATTCTTGCGGTTACCTTTACCATTATCTTCATAGATGAAAATGGAGATCCCGCTGACGAAGATGGTGATGGTAAAACAGACGTGGCATTCCGTGAGATCTATTATAACGATGCCTACGCCTGGTCCAACGACGGTTCAGGCATTGATTTGGAAACGGTGTCACTTCATGAGGCTGGACATGGGCTCAGTCAGGCACATTTTGGCAAAGTACATGCTACCGACAACGGCAAGGTTCATTTTTCACCACGAGCAGTTATGAATGCAGGATATTCCGGCATAAATAGAGTGATTAAAGGAACAGACAAGGGGGGGCATTGCAGCAATTGGGGCAATTGGCCCAATAATTAGGATTGCAGACGCTCTACTTCTACCAGGGGCCCATTTTATGCAGTGCGTGAAATGGGCCTTCTCTTTATGCGATAATCTCGACAAGTAAAACTAACTTGATCTACTACACGTTGGTATATGGTAACTTAATCGACATGAAGAAAGCACTCGTACTATCGGTTCTCTTCTTATTTGGCTTCCTTTCGTCCTTGGATGGGCAGACTTCTAAGTTGGCCATGCAATATTTTGAAACCGGCGAATATGAGAAAGCCGCCCAGCTTTATAAGGAATTGTATGCTAAGGATCGGCGCTCTACCTTCTATTTTGACAAGTATGTGGAGAGCCTCTTGGCACTAGACGATTTTGCCGGTGCTGAAAAGATAGTGGCCAGTCGTCTTAGAAAAGAACCTGACAACCTTAACCTGCTGGTCACTCAGGGAAAAATATTGGAAGCTCAGTACAATGAAGAGGATGCTGAAAAGACGTACCAAACGGCCATCAAGAGGCTTCCGGCGGACCGATTGTCTATTGTCAAATTGGGGAATGAGTTTGTCAAACTCAACAAATTTGAGTTGGCCATAAAGACGTATGAGAAGGGTGCTAAACTTCTCAAGGATGACATTGTGTTTTCTTACAATCTCGGCGACTTATATCGGAGAATGCACGACGTGCCCAAGATGATACACCATTTCCTCAATGCTGTCGAAAATCAGGCCGCCCGTACCGATAATGTCAAATTGCTTATGCAACGCTATCTCGGTGGTGAGGATTGGGATGAGCTTCAATCTCATCTGTATGAAAGACTGCAGACGCACCCAGACAATGGACTTTATACCGAGCTGCTTGCATGGGTTTTTATCCAAAGAAAAGACTTTAGGAATGCGTTGAGACAACTCACTGCCCTGGATCGACGCAATAGTGAAAATGGCAGCCGGGTCTATGATTTGGGCAGAATGGCCGAGAATGCAAAGGATTATGGAGCCGCGATCAAAGCTTATGAGTATTTGGTGACATCCAAAGATCCGGCATCCCCGATCTACTTGGATGCAAAGAAGGATCTCTTGAATACAAAGCGTACGCAAATCACTTCAAAGGCAGACTACACACGCGCTGAAATGCAGTCCTTGCGTGATGAGTACCTTGCCTTCCTGGAAGAGTTTGGTCGTACGAAATCGACAGGAAATATCATGCTGGACCTGGCAAAGTTAGAAGCATTGCACCTGGATGATCTAGCCTCCGCCATCACCTTGCTTGAAGAATTGGTCGATTACCCTGGGCTCAACAAGTACTTAAGAGCAAATGCCAAAATCACCCTTGGAGATTACTATTTGATGAAGGGGGAAAGATGGGATGCTACCTTGTATTATTCTCAAGTCGATAAGGAATTTAAAGATGACCTCTTGGGCCAAACGGCCCGTTTTCGCAATGCGAAGCTTTCCTACTTTACGGGAGACTTTCAGTGGGCACAGACACAATTTGATGTTCTTAAAGCTTCCACGTCTAAGCTTATTGCCAATGACGCCCTGGACCTTAGCATCTTCATCATGGACAATTTGGGCCTGGATACCTCGGCGACCGCATTGGAAATGTACGCTCAATCTGAGTTGTTGGTTTTTCAGAATAAATTTGATGATGCCTCACTCATGTGGGAGCAGATAGCAGATCGATTTCCCGATCATTCCTTGTATGATGACATTCTTTACATCAAAGCCCAAATGCTGACCAATCAGCGTAAATATCAGGAAGCTGCGGATTTGTTTCAGCAGGTAGTAGAAGACTACCCTGAAGACATCAGAGCCGACAATGCTTTATTTAATCTGGCCGAACTTCACGAGAAATATCTGGAGGATACGGATGCCGCCGCCTCTTTATATGAGCGCTTGTTTTTGGAGTTTAGTGGCAGTACGCTGGCGGTGGTGGCACGTAAGCGGTTCCGAGCCTTACGGGGTGATTTTGATGTAGAAGATCCAGCACAAGAGTAAAGAGTAGATGAATTTTTCACTTACAGAAGAACAAAAAGCGGTTCAAGAAGCGGCACGAACATTTGCGCAGCAAGTTTTATTGCCTGGCGTAATTGATCGCGATCGAGAAATGCGTTTCCCGAAATCAGAGATTGAAGAGTTGGGACAATTGGGTTTTCTAGGCATGATGGTCGACCCGGCATACAATGGTGGAGGTATGGATACCCTTTCCTATGTCTTGGCCATTGAGGAAATTTCGAAAGTAGATGCCTCGTGCTCCGTAATCATGTCGGTCAACAATTCATTGGTTTGTTGGGGTCTGGAAACCTATGGGACGGATGCACACAAAGAGAAATACCTGACTAAACTCAGCACGGGCGAGTGGATCGGGGCGTTTTGCCTTTCGGAGCCCGAAGCAGGAAGTGATGCTACCAGTCAGCGCACAACGGCAGTAGATAGAGGCGACCATTATCTTCTTAATGGAGTGAAAAACTGGATAACCAATGGCTCTACCAGTTCGGTACATCTGGTCATTGCCCAGACAGATGCAGAAAAAGGCCATCGAGGCATTAATGCCTTTATCGTCGAAGCCGATGCAGCTGGAGTGCAAATTGGAGCGAAAGAAGACAAGCTAGGCATTCGGGCATCGGACACGCATTCGATCAGTTATGACAATGTGCGGGTTCCCAAAGAAAACCGGATTGGAGAAGATGGATTCGGATTTAAATTTGCGATGAAGACGCTCTCCGGCGGCCGCATCGGAATAGCCGCACAGGCATTGGGTATAGCGGCAGGCGCTTACGAATTGGCTTTGAAATATGCTCAAGAGCGTGAGGCGTTTGGCAAACCGATCATTAAGCATCAAGCCATACAATTTAAGTTGGCAGAAATGGCGACCGAGATCGAGGCCGCCCGACAATTGGTCTATCACGCAGCATACTTGAAGGACAGCGGGGAAAATTACGACCTGGCCGGATCGATGGCCAAGCTTTATGCAGCGGATACCGCCATGAAGCATACCGTTGAGGCGGTGCAGATTCATGGAGGATATGGTTACGTAAAAGAATATCATGTAGAACGACTGATGCGGGATGCAAAGATCACGCAGATATATGAAGGCACCTCAGAGATCCAAAAACTGGTCATTTCTCGGAGTATTTTGCAGGGTGTCCTGGCTACACCAGTTCGTATCGCATAAGAGATGCTGGGAGCAACCGTCCGTATCGCTACCCTCATGGGAATTCCCGTCAAAGTGCATTGGACGTTTGCTTTCTTCTTTGTCTGGGTCATCTACATTGCTCAGCGAATGGGCTTGGACATGGCCGCTACTTTTCGTCTTTGTGGGTTTACCATCGTCCTTTTTTTCTGTGTGGTGCTCCATGAGCTTGGACATGCAAGAATGGCATCTAGATTTGGCGTCCGTACACTCGATATTATCATCAGTCCGATTGGGGGCATTGCTCGTTTGATGCGGATTCCAGAAAAGCCACGCGAAGAATTGTTGATTGCGTTGGCGGGTCCTGCCGTCAATCTCGTTATTGCCTCCGTTCTTTTTATACTCTTGCACTTCTTTACAGCTCAAGGGATTGACATTGTAGGTGATCCGGCTAAATTGATTGAAGAGCCGTCTAATTTTTTGCCTTTCTTGTTTATCATCAATCTGGCACTGATCGCATTCAATCTGGTCCCGGCATTTCCAATGGATGGAGGCAGAGTGTTTAGATCGCTCTTAGCAATGCGCATGGACCGGGTTCGCGCAACCAAATGGGCCGCGCGCGTAGGACATATTATTGCCGTTGGTTTTGTGGCATTCGGCTTTTGGCAGGGTGATTTTGTGCTGGCGTTTATAGGGATCTTTGTCCTTGTTTCTGCTTCAGGGGAGTATCGCTCTGTAAAACGAGAGTCCATGTTGGAAGAAGGCACGGTAAAGGAAGTCGTTCGACATCAGTATACAGCATTGGATGCCAACGATCCTCTCCAAAAAGCACATGATTTGAGTCGAGCAGGTGGAGAGAGGGATTTCTTGGTTAGGGATGCTTGGGGTGGCATCTTAGGAGTGTTGCATGCAGAGTTCATAGAGGCAGCACGCAAAGACGACCACCTTCATCAACCTATACACACTTACTTGAGTTCGAGCTTTGAGGTCGTCACTCCAGATGTGAATCTTCGAAATTTAGTCACTATCTTTCAGGAGAAGGGGTACTCCATTGTCCCAGTACAGCACGCTGGTGAGATGATAGGTGTTGTGGATCGCAATGGATTGACCCAATATGTCAAGAAAACTCCAAAATTATGGGCATACAAAAACTCATAATCGGAATCGCAATTGCCTTTGTTTTCACAGCGACGGATTCCGATGCACAAACCAAAGCAGACAGTATTCTTCCAAGCGTTTTTGATTATCTGGCTGATGCCGATTCTCTTGAGCTTACCGTTACCACAGACATCCGCTCACTGCTTAAGAAAAAGGATGAATATCAGGATGCAGAAATTGATTTCAAGGCACATGGCAAAGAAGTGCTCTATGTAGAAGGGGAGATCCGTACACGCGGAAATGCCCGAAAGGAAATCTGCTATGTACCGCCTACCAAACTTAGGTTTGATAAGGATTTCCTCAAAAAACTAGGCTTCTCAACCTACCCTACTTTGAAGCTGGTCAATTCTTGTACCCTGGCGGATCACAACGAAACATATGTCGATGTGGAGCGTATGATTTATCAGTTTGATCGCTTGTTTACAGATCTCAGCTTTCGGACCATACCGGTGCACATCCGCTATGTCGATAGCAATAAAAAGAAAAAGGAGATGTCTTTCCGAGGGTTTCTCATCGAACACGAGGATCAGCTGGCTGATCGTGCCGGAGGGAAGATATACGAAGCCAGCCTCTTCAAAGAAGAGAATCTGATCCGTGAAAGCTATTTGCTCTTCTCCATGTTTCAGTATATGGTAGGTAATACGGACTGGAAGGTGCTCAATAAGCACAACCTTAAGATCTTGCGGATACCGGAGAAGAGAGAAATCCACGCCATTGCCTATGATTTTGACTATGCAGGTCTGGTAAACACCCATTATGCAGTCCCACATGAGACGCTTCCGATCAAGTCCGTTCGCGAACGACTATACCTGGGACCTTGTTTGACCGAAGAAGAACTGCCCCATTATTGCGAGTTGTTCCTTTCCAAACGGAATCAGATCCGCGCGATCTTAGCTTCTCATAAGATGGCAGAGAAGCCTCATAAATACTGCGAGCGCTACCTTGATGACTTCTTCGAATTGTTGCAGGATGAGCGTAGAGCCAAAGCGACCTTCATAAAGTGCCGTCATGACAAGATGTGACGAGCCCAAAGGCAATCAATCGGTACTAAAAAGCTCGTCGACATAATACGAACGAGTGCTGGTGCGATACGCATCTCTACAACAACAAGTGCCACTGCGCATGATGCTGGCACAGCTTCCACTCTGAAAAGCATCCTCTCGATGCCCCCGACCGAGATAGCAATGTCCCAATTCATGAAACACAACCATCTCTCGACCGAGATGACCGCTTCTGGTCCAGAATTCAGCGTCAATGGTGATATGATTACCAGAATAGCGGCCATATTGACAGCGGCCGATGACATTCCCTTCGTCAATGGATGCGATCTCCGCTGTAATTCTGGAAGCCACCAAATCTACTGTCAGTCCCCTGGCGGCGGCTTCGTCTTCAAAGAGTCGAAAGTAAGGCCATAGTGCTTCTTGGACACCCGGAAACTCGGGTTCGGACTGAACGGTCTGATCTTTCTGACAAGAAATTGCAGCAAGGGAGAGAAAGGCAATAAGAAGAAACCTGTTTTTCATTGTATCTGGATTTAACTTGAAAAATCAGGTTGACGTACGCTATATCAAGGAGGTTGGACCGGAGAGAAAACTGTTTGGGTCCATCATTCAATATCAGTTAGCCAAAGAATAAAACTTTCTTAACCAGCGCCCTTCCAAAATCTTAATAAAACCCTATGCACTCATTAGAAGGATCAACGCCCGGAGATGCCTTGAGGAAAAAAGAATATTGAACAAGGGGAGACCCGCAGAGAACGGTCATTTTTCGGCCATAAGGAGGTCAGAGCTTCTTTCATGTGTATTGAAGAGAAGACTTCGCCGACGGGAGTTGGGTAGTTCGATATGCAACACGTTGCGTTGCTCGACAAAATTGTCCACTAGGATGGAATTGGTCGCTTCGATTCGCGTAATCTCTTCAGGCAGATAGGCACATTCAAAGCGTAAATAACAAGCCACGGCTATTTCTTCCACCTCCATATGATCAAAATTCCAATCAATGGATTGATCATTGATGGACAAAGCCAAACGTGAGGACAGATACGTGTCCACCTTTTTCGCTTTAGGTGCCACCTCCGACCAGGGAGTGGGCCGAGACGGCAATTTCCCTCCAGTACCGACAATGAGGTCATCAATAAATATTCGGAGCTCTATCTCATAAGAGGTGCTGTCCAGATGCGTAAGATGAGCGACACTCATCTTCAAAGGGTGGGGGACAACCGGATCGGCACATAGAGAAGTGATGGTGGCCATCAAGAAGACCGGGATAAGCATAGTCAAGCGATTCCTAATGCTTCCAATATCATGATGAGTGCTACTCCCGCTCCGGCTCCTGACACAAACAAGTTCCATTCTCTATGTTTAACGCTGAATATTCGATCCAATAGATAATAGAGGACAAAAAAGGAAACTACGATAAGCAGTTGTCCTATTTCCAAACCTACGTTGAATGCAAAAAGTTCGAGGACGATGCTTTCTCCTCCAGTCAAGGCTTTAAAAAAATTGGAAAACCCCATGCCATGAATGAAGCCGAAAAACAACGCGATTAGATAGTTGCTGCTCACCTTACGTGGGACTTCTGGAGTCTTGCGAATCCAAATATTGTGGATGGCAGTCACAAAAATCGTGAAGGGAATCAGCGTTTCCACCAAGGTTTGATCGATGCTTAGGATGTTCAATGCAGACAAAGCAAGTGTAACAGAATGTCCAATGGTGAAGGCGGTCACCAGAATGAGAATCTTCTTCCAATCACGCCACGAATAGAAAGCGCATAACGTAATCACAAAGAGCATATGGTCATAAGCCGCTAAATCGGCAATGTGCTCATATCCCAGCTGTAGGTAAACAGAAAATTGACTCATGCGGAATGATAAATCTCTGCGTAATTTACATAAATGATTAGGGCATTGTTGATGATACTGCTTATGGTCGGTTTGACTATCGATGGGTCAAGCCAGAGTAGAATCGCGCGAGTGGACAGTTCGGGTATAGTCTCTGTGCTGGACTTTGGAGGCAACGAAACTCCCTTTCCGAACCGCAAGGTGCATGGTGGGGAGCGTAAGAGACGGCCTCTGCAGATAGACGGCTTTCCGCTCCAATTTAAAGCAGATCGGGTCTACAAGAATTTTCGAAACATCACCTTGCATGATTTGGATGGCGATGGAGCAGATGAGCTCATTTTTGGCATCGCCAATCGCATGTATCGCTACGATGGGGCAATAGAAACATGGAGCCGCCCCCTTAGTGGACTAGCGCGCTATCCGGTGGCGATTGGAGACCTGGAAGGTGATGGTGTAGACGAGTTGGTAATGTTGACTGGATTTAGTGATCAAGAAAGTGAAGTTTATGTACTTAATGGTGATGGGACCACCGTAGACAATTGGCCTCGATCTTATGGAGGTTTCTGGAAACTATCAAGTCCTGCATTGGCCGATCTTGATGGGGATAGTGATCTAGAGATTGTTTTTGGAGACTTTGTCAACGGAGCAGGAGCTCTGCATGCCGTTCATCATGATGGATCATTGCTGTCTCCGGAGTGGCCACTGGATTTGCCTAATGTTCCGGCCGCAACTCCTAGTATCGGGGATTTGGACCGTGACGGACGACCAGAGATTGTCATTCCGACCACCAGAGAAATCTACGTTGTCCGGACAGATGCCTCCATATCCGAGGGATGGCCAATAGATTTTCCTGGCACGAAGTTTAGCTACCAGTCACCTGTGTTGGTCGATTTGTTGGGTGATGAGGTACTGGAGATTCTTGGCACCGGACATGGTGATCTGCCCTTGTATTTTGCGCTCGACAGGACCGGTCAACCGCTGCCTGGATGGCCCATAGACATTGTTAACAGTTGGTCATTTCATCCTCCAACATGGACAGAATTTGATGGAAGGCAGTACATCATTAATGCCAAACCAGGCAGTCAAGAAATCGAGGACGCGATTTACGTGAGGGATGAAACGGGCAAGCTCTATGACGGCTATCCCATTAGGCAAAAAGGAGGGCATGAAGGCGTCACCACCATCGCGGATGTGGATGGAGATGAGGATCCAGACCTGGTTTTTTCATCGAATGTCATTACTCCCGAAGGAGAAGGTCAAATATTTGCATATGACCTATTGAGTGGAGAATTGCTGGACGGCTATCCAGTTTTACCAAGAGGCTTTACGTTCATGAATGGAGCAACCTTTGGTGATATCGATGGCGATCAGTTGATGGACATGGTCGTTTTGTCATACACAGAGCACGAGAACAGTAGAGAAGATACGACCTGGATCAATGCTTATGCTCTAAATGTACCAGTACGGACATGGTGGTCCACCTATAAGGGAGACAACCATAGAACAGGGTTGGTCAATAGAGCATCATCGACTGCAGTTGGAGGCCATGCGAGATCTCGCATTCGATTGGCACCAAACCCCTCGAAGGATCACGTCTTCTTTCTCTCTTCTTTGTCATCTTTCTCTTCATGGCCTTACACGCTTTACAGTGCTTCCGGACAGGTGATCTTCAGCAGCAGGACGGACCGGGGACTAGATTTATCAGATGTTTCACCGGGCGTGTACTTTGTTGTTATTAGCCATGCCGATGGTCACGAAGTGCACAAGATCCTACGTATTCCTTAGGTGTCAACCTACCAGGCTTAACAGTTTTTAGTTTAGTGAAGAGGCTCTTTAACCACCTCTTAACGCCTCGGAGCTGAGACGTACCGTCTTGGAAGAAAGCTCCATTATGAAAACAAAAGGCTTACTTATCGCAATGATCACGATGCTGATGGCTTCTTGTCAGTCGGTAGAGAAGATGATCGACACCGGAAACTTTGACAGTGCATTGACTAAATCGATGCAGAAATTAAGAGGAAAGAAAAAGCTTAAAGCGCGGTACGTAGTTGCTGCGGAGGAGGCTTTTGCAAAAGTAACTCAGCGCGACATGACCCGAGTTAAGACCTTGTCTAGTTCCTCTCGGGCAAAGGACTATGATCAAGTTCTGACCATATATAAGCGCATGCAGAGGCGTCAAGAGGCCATTCAGTCTCTACTGCCTCTGGTGGCAAATAATGGCTACCAGGCATCATTTCAGTTTGTGAAGGTGGGAGGACTCATTGCTCAGGCAGAGGATCGGCTGGTAGAATTGTTGAAGGAGGAAGCCATTAGTTTATTGTCGGAAGGACGTTCTGGCGACAAACGATCTGCTCGTGAAGCGTTCGTTCGTTTGACAAGGCTGTTGCATTTGCAACCTGGTCATCAGAATTTTCGGCAGATGCGCAATGAAGCAGAGTCACTTGGAATGGTTACCGTTCGTGTGGGCGTTGAGAATTTCACCAGGCATTTAGTGACCCGGTCATTTAAGCATGAAATGATTAGTCAGGGCATGCCTTCATCGCATTGGTTGATCTATACCACTGATTCAAAAGCACCAGCTGATTACGAAATTCGAGTCATTTTGGAGGCTATCGAAGTGAGTCCAGAGCAAGTGAGAGAGCAAGTCGTGCGCAGGCAAAAGGAGATTGAGGACGGTTTTGACTACGTACTGGATGCTGACGGCAACGTGATGAAAGATACGTTGGGAAATGACATAAAGGTGCCGAGGTTTAGAGACGTTGAAGCACGCTTAGTGACCATAGAACAGTTTAAGTCGGCACTTCTGGCAGGGGAGATTGTGTGCAGAGACCTGCATACCCGGGCCGTCGATGTGCTCCCCATTCGGTCGGAGATTGTCTTTGATCATGCCTGGGCCGTGTTCAGGGGAGATCGAAGAGCATTGAGAAAGGATGATCGGCGGTTATTAGAGCGTCCACAGGTGCCTTTTCCCAGTGATGAGGCAATGTTTGTAGATGCACTGGCTCGCATCTCTCCCATGATTCGTGAAAAAATTGCAGAAAACACCTTCTTATAAGAAGTAAGCAGTTGGGGAAACTGCATTGTATTTTGGTGAATGAGAGCAGCCTCCGTGGCTGCTCTCCTATTTGCAATTTTGTCTAATCGACCAACTCTTTGATGCGGATGTTGCGAAATCGCACCTCCGAACCATGTCCCAGAAATCCGATGTGACCCTTGAGCTTTTTTAATCCAGGATGGTCCCTGCCATCCATCGTGCCATCGGCGCTCAGTGCATCAAGATCGGCGTCAAGAATCACCTCATTGTTCAACGTGACTTTGATCTTGTTGCCTCGTACTTCAACTTCCTGCATGTTCCATTCGCCGATGGGGCGTTGAAACCCTCTCTTGGCCGGTGCTATTCCATACGCAGAACCATGGTATTGATAGGGCTTGAGTTTGGCATAGATTTCTGCTGTATTATCCAGGATTTGGAGTTCCTTGCCCAGGTATGCTGCATCGCCCTTCATCGGTGCGTGGATTCCAAGACCGTTGTTTGCTCCTGGAGTCAGCAAGAACTCAAAGCGAAGGATGAAATTGCTGTATTCTTTTTCCGTCATGAGATTACCACTCCCTCCAGAGAGGGTGGGATAGATCACGATTTCTCCATCTTCACTGACATAGTCAGTGGTATTGCCGATCCATCCGTCGAGGTTTACTCCATTGTACAGGTGGGTAAACCCATCTTGCTGCTCACCAGAATTGAGTTGAGCAGCGCCTTCAATCTCTCTAATAAAGAGGTCACGAAATGCAAGAGGGGTCGTGTGTGCTTGAAGCTCGATGGGGCCTCTTCTAAAAATGCGTTGTTCTCGATCCCAATAGTTTTCCAGTATGACATGATCCGTCACTAGCTCACCATTGAGATAAACGGTCACCTTGTTGTCGATCATCAAAATGCGGAAGGTATTCCATTCTCCAACAGGATTATCTGCCCGGTGGCTAGGCTCTTTGGTGTGTACCTGATTGTTGAACAATCCCCCCGAACCGCTGCCTGCATTTTCACGATCAGGATCCCATATCTGGATCTGCGGTGATCCACGCAGGTATACTCCGCTGTCTCCATCTTTCTCGATCTTCCAGTCCATGTACAATTCAAAATCCTGGAAGGATTCAACAGCGGTACAGAGATTGTCATATCCATCGCCTTCAAACCTGATTTCACCATTCTCAACAAACCAGCTCAAATGCATGATGGAATCTGCTGTCGATTGGGCAGCTTTGCGTTCTGCCATTGACATTTTTGATCGTGCAATTGGGTTTTGCACCAAGCCCTGCCATCCATCCAAATTCTGACCATTAAAAAGTGATCGGAACGGCTTCTCCATTGGACCCGCATCGAGCAGCGATCGCAACTCGGCTGCTGCATAGGGATTTACCTCCTCGCCAAGCAATTTAACAGCGGCAGACATAGCCTCGTGGTCCTCTGCACCAAGTGGCATAGGATTGGATGCAGCTTCCTGACCTATGCGAATGAGAGCCCCCGCCGCAGCAGAGGACAAAACGGTATCCTGTAGAAAACTACTCAGAAACCGAACTGCGGGAATGGTGTACGTTCTGCCAAGTTCACCAATGGCCTGCTGCCGAACGGACGCAACATCACATACTTGCAACAATCGCCTTAGTGTCAGCAACCTTTGTGTGCTATTTTGTTGTCGAGTGAGTCGCACGGCTTGCGCTCCGGCATCTCTTCCCACCTCTTCATCTTTGCTTTGCACAAGTCCTAAGAGAGTTGGCAAAGCATTGGGCTGTGACCAATGAAGAATGGAACGGCGAGCATGGTTGGGGTAGCCCCCTGTTTCAAGCATGCGCTGGTTTAAGTAAACAAGGAGATCTTCGTCGCCAATGGCAGCCATGGTGCGACCAGCAATCTCTGCCGTCGTGCTTTCCTCAAAGGTTTGCATGAGCATTTTCCGATCCCCTTCACTGGCACTGTAGCGGTGGGTCAGCGCCTGCACAAGGTTATTGACATGCATCTCATCTTTAGCCTGAGGAATCAGATGGATGAGTTTAGACATCTGGACTCCTTTGCTCAGAGATGTCAATTTTGAGAATATGGCATCGGCTACTTCAGTTTCGCCGGATCCTGCCAGGTCGGATACCGTATTGAAAAACTGGCTCATTTTACGATCCGCCATTAGGTTGATGAGCGCAACTTTTCCATGGGGTGTGGATTGGTGCAGTGCGTCTGGCACAATTTGCAGATTGTGTGCTCCAACATATCGACCGATCTCCTCGGCGGCTGCAGCAGCGGACAATCCATTCTTGGCTTGCTTTACAAAGGCCAGAAGTTCGCCTAGGGAGGCTTCTCCAGAAAGGCTGCTAAGTGCATGCAAACCATAGGCTTGTGCTCCCGCATCTCGAGAGGACAGTAAGCGCCTGACCAGTCCCAAAGCTGAGCGATCTCCCCGTTTCTCAGCTACAGAGACCAGTGCCACCTGAGCATTTAATGGAAAACGTTGGGCGTCTTTAAGAAAGGGTTCCAGAGGAATATCTGCTTGATCCGATAACACACCTATGATTTTAGATGCCGTTTGATCGTCGCTGGCTTTTAATGCACGGTTGAGAAATGACAGGCTCTTAGTCCCAAGATGTGT
>JAHQVP010000160.1 GCA_019634275.1 Saprospiraceae bacterium | reverse complement strand
CTCAGCATCTTGCTATTCTCAGGCGAGCAGGAATTGTCAAGACGGAGAGAAGAGGTGATGTCCTATCCTTTGCCACTTCCTATGCGTTGGACTATGAACGAATCGCGAGAATCAATGACGCTGCCAGACAGCTTGATCCCCATCAAGGCATGTCCCCTGGTACCTAGATCTTAGGTAAGAAGTCTGTCGCACGTCTGCTCTAAAGACCTTCAAAATAAAAGGGAATTCTTGCTTGAGGGCCTTTGCTTTGCATCACGCCCTCAAGTTCTTTAAGCATCGCAGCCGTTTCCGGAAATTGCTTCTCGAACATCTTTTCTTGCCAAGCCATCGGCATCTTTTGACCGGTCAGGTCTTCGATCAGTTTTGTGTACGGATCCTTGATACGCGGATATTCTGTGATGCGATAGTCAGAAATGTCTGCAAGTTCGGCTGCTCTTGTCACCGCATCTTGAAGAGATCCCAGTTGATCAACAAGTCCATTTTCCGCGGCCATTCTTCCCGTCCAGATCCTCCCTTGAGCCACTTCATGTACAGCATCTCTGGTCATATTTCGACCCTGACTCACACGCTCCAGAAATACTTCATAGGTATGATTTATACTCTCCTGAATCATGGCGGATTGTTGGCGCCCGATGGGGTACATCGGATTCACTATGCCGGTGGCATAGGCATTGGTTTTCATGGTGTCGACATGCAGCCCCAATTTGTTGTTAAACAACTTTTGCACATTGGGAACGATACCAAAAACACCTATGGAGCCTGTGATGCAATTGGGTTCTGCTAGGATTTCGTCGGCACCACATGCAATGTAGTACCCTCCTGATGCAGCGACATCGGCGAAAGAGGCAACAACCTTTACCCCTTTTTCTTTTAGCAATTCGATTTCGCGCCAGATCATATCCGATACAATGGCATCCCCTCCACCTGAGTTTACCCTCAGGACTACCGCATCGACTTTGTCGTCCTTGCGAATTTTACGCAACATCCCTACATAGTGATCATCGGTGATGGTTCCATAGGTTTCTTCTCCGGCCATGATTTGGCCTTCAGCGTAGAGGATGGCAATCTTACTGGGTGCCCCCAGGTTGATGTCGGCACCGTTGGCACTATTGTAATTCTGCAGGGAGATAAACTTGATCTTTTCTTTCTTGTCGAGATCCAGGCGTTCCCGCACGCGGTCAAATACTTCGTCTTCATAGAGTAGTTCATCGACAAGTTTGCTCGCGAGAGCACCATCTGCCATCCTGCCTTCCACGTTTTCGGCAATGGTCCGGAGGTTGGATACCGGGATGGCACGACTCTCCGAGATGTCGGCGATGAAATCCTCCCAAAGTTCGGAAACATAGATCCGTACCTGCTCCCGATTTTCATCACTCATATCCGTCCTCCGAAACGGTTCCGTGGCGGACTTAAATTTGCCGGCGTAGAATGGTTGCATCTCAATGCCGATCTTGTCAAGCATGTCTTTATAAAAAGTAATCTGCGTGCCAAAGCCCCTAAAATCTACAGCGGCGAGGGGATGCAACCAAACCTCATCTGCTGCTGAAGCGAGGTAATAAGATCCCTGCCCATATCCATAGCGGTTGGCATACGCGACTACGAATTTTCCGCTTTCCTTGAAATCGAGAATGGCCTCTCTCAGGGATTCTGCTTTTGCATTTCCGAAAGAGCCAAAGCCCAAATCGAGGTAAATGCCCTTGATGTTTCGGTCTTCTTTGGCTCTTTGAACGGCACTTACAATGTCGTAAAGCCCCAGCTGCATCTCCTCACTAAGCAGCATGGGAGGATTCATGGTATTGCCCGTCTTCTCCGGAATGACTTGGTTGAGTTCTAATTTCAACACCGAATTGCTCGTGACGTCTGGTGCTTTCTTTCCCGAACCCATGATCGACCCTGCAAAAAAGGAGGCGACTAATCCAACCACCAAGAGTGCAAGTAAAACACCCAGGCAAGAGCCGAAGACGATGCGCAAAAATTTTCTCATTTCCTTCTATTAAATCTGGACGAAAATAGACTTAGCGATTCGCATGAGGGCAAAATTTTCGATAAAAATGGATCCTTGCTCGTCTGAAGGATAAAACCACACTCACAGAGCCTTGCCGAGCCATTTAGACAGTGGCCAATTAGTGAATGCTGATACGATGTACACCGGGCTGATACTTACGACTCATCAGCTGCATCAATTCGTGAAGATCCTCCTTCTTTTTGGCAAAATCCATATGCTCCACATCAATAATGAGGACGGGAAAAGCATCCTCGGAGCGGAAGTAATCAAAGTAGGCATCCTGGATGGACTGTAAGTAGTCTTTAGAGATAGGAGTCTCCATGGCTCGACCTCGCTCGTCAATGATCTCGAGCAGTCGATCAGTGGATCGATGGAGGTAGACCAATAGATCGGGATTGGGGAAAGGTTTGTTAAGCAATTCGAAGAGCTGATGAAAGATGCGGAACTCGCTTTCATTAAGATTCTGCTTGGCAAAAAGCAGCGTCTTGGTAAAGAAGTAGTCTGCTATGATGTGTTCCGCGAATAAGTCGTGCGCCAGGATGTGCTTTTGCATCTGCTTATGACGCTCGGTCATAAAGAAGATCTCTACTGGAAAAGCATATCGTTCGGGTTCATTATAAAAATAGGGGAGAAAGGGATTGTCCGTAAACTGTTCCAAGATGAGCTTGGTGTTAAGCAGTTTGGCCATACGGGTGCAAAGGGTAGTCTTGCCGCTACCAATATTGCCTTCAATACAGATGTAGCGATATGGTAAATTATACTCCATCTTCAAGTGCGACTACATCAAGCGTGTCGCGGCAGGCAAGATACAACTCTTCGATCGTCTTATTCTCTAACGGATGGACGAACAAGGGAGCGATTTCCAGCAGGGGGACCAGTACGAAATTCCGTTTGGGAATAAGCGGGTGGGGGAGCAGCAAACTGTCCAAAGTAGATACCTGATTTTGGAAGAACAACAGGTCGATGTCGATCAACCGTGGCTGCCAGCGCTTATTGCGTACTCTGCCGATTTGCAGTTCGATCTCCAAGAGGCTATCCAGAAGTTCAGCCGCCGATAGGTCCGTCCGCAGCTTCAAGGCCTGGTTGTAAAATGGAGGTTGGTCGGTGACTCCCCAGGGCTCTGTCTCATAGATCTTTGATGAGAGGCACAACTCACATGTCTCCCCGATTAGTGCACGGGCTTGTGCTAGGTTTTGGCTGCGATCACCTAGGTTTCCTCCCAAGAGGACATAGGCCTCCTTATTCATAAACAGATCCGCACGGCTTTTTTATCGTCCGTTCCTAATGGCAGACAGATACTTGACCAACTCCTCCTTAACCAAGGGAAACAGCAAGATAAGTCCCAGCATGTTTGGAAATACCAATGCCAGTATCATAGCATCGGAGAATCCCCATACAGCACTCATATCGCCTGCGGCTCCAATCACAATAAAGGCCAGGAAGAGAAGCTTGTAGCTGATGTCGGCGATCTTACTTTTACCGAACAAATACATCCAAGACTGTAGCCCATAGTAGGACCATGAGATCATTGTAGACACAGCAAATAGAACAACAGCCAACGTAAGGAATGGGCCAGAGAAAGAGATGTACTCTCCAAAGGCTGCAGCAGTAATGCCTGCGCCTTCCAAGCTCTGTCCATCGATGATGACTGCACCACTGCCGTCACCACCATAAGCAAATTCTGCACCATTGCCGTTAAAGATGATGATGACCAATGCGGTCATCGTGCAAATGACGACCGTGTCAATGAATGGCTCCAGGAGAGCAACCAAACCCTCCGATGCGGCATATTTTGTCTTAACAGCAGAGTGCGCGATTGAGGCAGATCCGGCACCGGCTTCGTTTGAGAAGGCTGCCCTTTGAAATCCTACAATCAATACTCCAACCAGTCCTCCCAGGCCTGCTTGAGGTGTAAAGGCCTGGCTGAAGATCTGGCCAAAGGCGTTGCCTACCTGACCAAAGTTGATCAGTATGATGTACAAACAGGCAATGATGTACATCAGGGCCATGAACGGAACAATCTTTTCCGTCACCGAGGCTATTCGCTTAATCCCTCCAATGATGATAATGCCGACAAAGACCATAAGTATGAAGCCGATGATGGTGCGAGCATTTCCACCCGTCATGCCAAATTGATCGACCAATTGCATGGCCGCTTGATTGGATTGGGCGGCATTACCACCTCCAAATGAAGCTCCTATACAGAGGAATGCAAAGATGGCTGCTAAGGCTTTTCCGAGGCCAACATATCCACGCTCTTTTAATCCTTTTGAGAGGTAGTACATGGGGCCCCCATATACCGTACCATCTTCTCCCACGTCTCGGTACTTAACCCCAAGTGTACACTCTACGAATTTTGTCGACATGCCCAACAAACCGCAGAGGATCATCCAAAACGTCGCACCTGGCCCACCCAGTGCGATGGCGAGTGCAACACCCGCAATGTTGCCATTGCCTACGGTTCCTGATACAGCCGTAGCCAAGGCCTGAAAATGACTTACTTCGCCGTCTTGGCTCTCGTCGCGGATGGTATCTGGAAGGTCTCCGTCCACCAGATTGACATTAACCTCTTCGTCCAGGCCATGCCCTTCGAGATCATCGTATTTTCCTCGCACTACATTGATGGCGAGGGGGAATTTCCGAATATTGATAAAACCAAAGTAGATGGTAAAGAATGCTGCACCCAGCACCAGGATAAAGATGATGGTGGGGATTCCGGTGCCGGGAAAATTGTGTAGCACGATAGCGCCCCAGGCATCGGCGATGGGAGTGAACCACTCATTGATGCGTTCGTCCAACCCCCGGTCTTGGGCATGGGCCAATACAGGGATAAAAAACAACAACGTTAAGAGAAGTGTGTGACGGAGGATTAGCTTATTCATCATGTTCATTAAGTAATGGTCAAGGTATCAAATTTGAGACGATAACGGAAAAGGCGCTTTCCAGGAGGCACTTCTTATCCAGGCACAACGACGCAAAGCGGTTTACTTCTCAAAGACATCATCCTTAAATGTATCCAGCTCTCGTCGTTCCTTTTTGGTCGGTCTGCCTTCCCCCTTTTCTCTTCTTTCTGCGGATGCCTTTCCGATAAACCAGTCGTCAAATTTCCCTAACTCACTGGCCGGCGTATGATCCACATAGGCTGCTTGTGCCAACGGTGCAGAAACCCGTTTTTCCAGCAGCTCCACCACCTCAAATTCGAGGTTGAATCCATTTTTATGAACGTGTACGCGATCACCCACCATCACCAGTTGGGAAGGTTTGGCTTTAACCTCACCGATTTTTACCCGTCCCTTACGACAATTATCGCTGGCCAAGGTGCGCGACTTGTAGATCCGGACGCTCCATAGCCACTTGTCAATGCGTACTTTCTTCATGTATGGTAGCGCTACTGAGGGAGCTCTGGCAACTGCATATTTAGGGCCTCCAGGACTTTTACCATGTGGCGGGCCACGAAGAGGTCACGATACCAGCGTTGATCTGCAGGGACGATGGTCCAGGGAATTTCGCTGCGGTTAATGGCATCCTCGTAGCATCGCATATACTCATCCCAGTGTTTGCGTTCTTCCCAGTCACCGGGGTTGTGCTTCCAATTCTTTGTGGGATCATCGATTCGCTCTTGAAGCTTTTCTAACTGACGCTCTGGCGAGATGTGCATGTAAAACTTTACGATGGTGGTTCCATTGTCAAATTGAAGAAGGTTCTCGAAAGCATTTATGGCGGCAATTCGCTTTAGGGCATGCTCTTCTGTAATCCACTTATGCACTCGTTGAATGAGAACATCCTCGTAATGTGATCTATTGAATACTTGAATGTGCCCCTTCTTCGGAGCCAGCTTATGACAGCGCCAAAGAAAATCATGAGCAAATTCGAGATCGGTCGGTTTTTTGAATCCGTAGGCCCAGGTACCGGAAGGGCTGCAGTTGCGAAAGATTTTTTTTGTCGTTCCATCCTTTCCGCTGGCATCCATGCCTTGAAAGACCACCAACAAGCTGTGTTTTGCCTCTGCGTAAAGGAGATGCTGTAATTCTCCGATGCGTTGAGCAAGTTTCTTGCGTTCTTTCACAGAAGATGCCTTTTCCAGTCCTTCGGGAGCTCGGGTTGAAATGTCAGCCAACTTGATCATATGCCTTGTTTTAGGGCAAAAAGATACTATTCTACTACTGAAGCAGCACGCCAACGCCGACCCCAAGAAAGGTGCCGACTACATAACCTAAAATGCCGACAAGGATGGCGGGGGTTACTCCTGACTTCATCTTAAAGCTCGAAGCCATAGCAGCAGAGATAGAAGGTCCTCCTATGTTTGCCACGGACGCTACCAGGGATTCCTCCAGACTGAACTTGAGCAATTTTCCTGCGATCAATAGCACGACTACATGCACCACTAACGTGATGGTCACGAATAATAATAAGATAGGAGAGGACTGTACCAACGAAGGCAGATCACAGGCAGCCCCAATGACGGCCAGGAAAACGTACAACAGATACATGCCCAGCTGAAACCCAGTCTCCGCAAGCCTTGCAAAAAAGGACGCGAATATATTGGTCACCCCAACACTTAAGACCGTGGCAATCAATACCTCAAAGGACATGCTGGCATCAAGAAGATGCACCACCCAACCATCCAACACTCTGGATATCCATACAATTAAAGCGGCGATGCCAAGCGTCAGAGCGAGATTAGAAAGTAGTGGTCTCTTGTCCGATTCCTCACTGCCAGTCTTACCAGATGGAGCCTCATCTTCTTCTTGATAAGGGATATACTTTGAGGCAATCCACTGAATGGAGGGAACGGCAAAGAGCAGCATAAAAAATACGGTGGTGAAAACATTGTCGATGGTGATTACGGTTGCGAAAGTGGAACTCTGAAGAAAGTCCAGACTTTTGGCGACGGACATAAAGTTGACCGATCCTCCCGTATAAGTGGCCACATAGACGCCTGCAATTTTCGCCCCTTCGGGACCTAAATCCAATAGCGAATAGGCAAGCAATCCACCCAAAGCAATGGCCAACGATCCGATTAAGAAGAGAATGCTCAGTCTTCCTGCGGTGGTAAAGATCTTCTTCAAATTGGCATACCAGAGCAGCATGGGGATCGAAAAAGGGACTACAAAATCATATACAAACTGGTAGGTGGCTACGGGTTGTTCAGGATCACTCGCAGATGGAGTGAGACCTATAGACGTGCACAGTGCCATCAGCAGAATTGTGACAATCGCGCCCGATACCGGTCCGTACCACTCACGTCTTTCTCCCTCAATGCCTACCAGTGCCGCCACCAGGATGATGGCGGTCAGGTAGTATGGATCAAATATGCTGAGATTCATTCTTGAATGATGAGGTCAGCACCCAGATATTTATTGTCCTTGTGCATATACCAGCTACGTTCTGCAGGCAGACGCATTCGGCCTACCTTGGCCTCGCCAGAAAGTAGAATATATTCACCATCATTGGCCTCTTCATCATGGTAAAATCGATACCCCATCAGCCGATAGGTTTCTTTATCAAAGTAAAAATACCAAATGTCATCCCCCACATCTTTTGCATAGGTGACTCTAAGCGACCAAGCCGCCCGATCGTTGAAGCTGCCGTCTTCAACGCGGTCCGCTAGAAGAGTTCCCGGATCAAGCAGCTTCATCGGTAGGCCATAGAGATAAGTGTAGTAGTCTTTCATCATCATGGCCCTCTCGTCTTGCAATCGATGTTTTTTTATCAGGGCTGAATCTGAAGCAGGACGGCCATCTACCAAATGACGTACGGTAGTCTGATGGATCTCCTGCACAACGGTATTGGAGGCTACTTCACGCGTCATTTTAAAATGCTCTTGAGCTAAATCGATGAGCAGCATGGTCTTCCGATCCGATCCATTCTGACGCGTCTCCTTAAGCTGAATGTGGTGCGCTTCGTTCGACCAGGTGCCCGCAGGATCATGGTAGGCAATGCTCTTGTTAAGAAGTACCTCTGGGGAGGGGGATTGCGCTGCTGCTGTTGAGCCCAGCAGCAGTGTGATAAAGCAACAAAAGATGTTTTGCATCCGGAGAAATTTTGATCAAAATAGGAATTCATAAAGGCATTACATTTGAGCCCATGGGAAAAAATGAGGGCAGCAAGGATGCGGTGGCGATCTTTTGGCATCGCAGGGATTTGAGGATCGAGGATAACGCAGGCTTGTACGAGGCCCTGACACAATCATCCTATCCCGTGCTTCCGCTCTTCATTTTTGATAGGCAGATATTGGATAAGTTGGTGGACGAGGACGACAGCCGCGTTTCCTTTATCCATGATGCGATAAAAACACTGGCCGCCGCATATCAATCTCATGGATCGAGTCTTTTGGTTAAGCATGGCCAGCCGCTGGAAGTATGGGAACGATTGCTGGAGCAGTATGACGTCAAAGAGGTGTTTACCAATCATGATTTTGAGCCCTATGCAATCAAAAGAGACGCGTCAGTAAAAGCCTTACTAGAAGAGAGGGGGAGACGTTTTCAGAGCTTTAAGGACCACGTAATTTTTGAAAAGAATGAAGTGTTGAAGGCAGACGGAACTCCATACACGGTCTTTACTCCTTACAAGCGTCGTTGGTTAGAGAAATTAAGAAGCCGGGAGGATGCAAAATATGTGTCCTTCTATTTGAAGCCATATCCGACGGAGCAGCATGTGGATGGCTTGCTTTCTATGTCCCAGGGAACGATTCCTACTCTGGCAGAATTGGGATTCACACGTACGTCATTGAGTTTTCCGAGCACCAGCGTGGCTCAGCGCGTGATCAAGGAGTATGACCAAAAAAGAGACTTTCCGGCCCTGACCGGAACCTCGCGGCTAGGTGTGCATTTTCGGTTTGGTACGATCAGTATACGTGCCAAAGCACTGAAGGCATTTCATCTCAATCAGACATTTCTGAGCGAACTGATTTGGAGAGACTTTTACGCTCAGATTCTGGCGCATTTTCCTCACGTGGTAGAAGGTGCGTTTCGGCCAAAGTACGATCACATCCAGTGGCGCTCGGATGAGGCTGACTTTGAAGCGTGGTGCAACGGTCAGACGGGATATCCTCTTGTGGATGCTGGCATGCGAGAGCTCAACGCAACGGGGTACATGCATAACCGGGTGCGCATGGTTGTAGCGAGTTTCTTGACCAAACACCTTTTGTTGCCCTGGCAGTGGGGCGAACAATACTTTGCCCGCCTGTTGATGGACTTTGACTTGGCCAGCAATAATGGGGGGTGGCAGTGGGCGGCTGGTTGTGGGACGGATGCGGCGCCCTATTTTCGAATCTTCAATCCGACCAGTCAGATGAAAAAATTTGACCCCAAGGCCGAGTACGTGAGAAAGTGGGTTCCAGAATACCTCGAATCAGATTATCCTAGGCCCATTGTGGATCACAAATTTGCCAGGGAGCGATGTCTTGAGCGTTACAAAGTAGGACTAGATCGCGCTTGAGACCTCACCAGTATCTCTTACGACCAGATGAGCCAACATGCTGCTTTTTGCTGGGATAGTCCGATATTGGGACCTACAATGCCAGCGACCAAACGTGAACTCACCATTCTTTTTTGCGATTTGCGGGGATCCACATCCCTAGCTGAGCAATTGCCCCTGGCTGATTTTATGACCCTCATCAAATCGTATCATGCATTTGTCTCTCAGGCGGTAGTGGTGCATTACGGATTTGTGGTGCAGTTTCTGGGTGATGGCATCATGGCCTATTTTGGCTACCCGACTGCCTACGAAGGAGCACCGGCTAAGGCAGTGGGAGCAGGCCTCCAAATAGCCAACAACATCTCGAATCTGGAGTGCCCTGTTTTAGAGAAATTTGACCTTGAGCTGAGCATTCGCGTCAGTGTGCATACAGGCACCGTGGTTATGGCAGAATTGGGGATGGGTACACGCCGAGAAACTTTGGCCCTAGGCGAAGCTCCCAATATAGCGGCT
>JAHQVP010000159.1 GCA_019634275.1 Saprospiraceae bacterium | reverse complement strand
GCAGCCTTGTTCTTTGAGAATGTACAATCCTTGAAACTTACCGTAGTCCCTCCAAAGGCTGCGTAGATGCCACCCCCAAAGCTGTTGCCTTCGTTGCCCGTTATCTCACAATTGGTAAAAGAATAGACACCTGGAATAGCTCCGGTATTGATGAGATAGAGTCCAGCACCAAACCGAGCAACGTTATTTCGAATCTTACAGTTGATGAAGTCGATCTCTCCTACGCAAAAGACCCCTCCTCCGGTAGCGGCTAAGTCAGCAAACGTACCGGAAAGAGCTCCACGGCCACCCTCGATCACGATTCCGTCAATGGTCATGGGGGTGGACTCGGAAATGAGCAAAACATGTTCGAGATTGTCGCTGCTGTTCGAGACCAGATCTCCTGGGAGATCATCTCCTGCCGCATCCGCAGAGAGGATGGTTTCCTGTGAAAAATCTCGTTGATCCAAAGCAGACTCTGTACCTGCAAATCCCCCAATCAAATCCAAATCTGCCTCTTCAAGGACGAGCGGTTGCGAAAGCGTATACGTGCCAGCCGCAATCCACAGCGCTGAACCTTTGGGAGAGCCACTCACCGCGTCCGGTATGCTGGTATAGGCATCAGCCCATGAACTCCCATCCCCTGCGCCGGTGGCATTGAGGCTCACATAAACCTGCGCATGGAGCCCAAAGTGACCGACAAGAAATAGCAATACGAAGTAACAAATGACGGTAATTAGTTTTTTCATGATTGATTGTTTCAAGTTGTCCTCAAGATGACCGTCTTCATGATAGGTTCTCTCACCCGAACGGGTGATATTGTCCATCCCTGGGTATTATAACATGTCCAATGACGTTTCCAGCAAGCTGGAAGGATATATTCTGCTGTGGTATAAAGGAGCTGCGGTGTACTAGTGCTTTTCGCCTGCAAACAAATGCAACAAGTGATCTACATCATCTTTATCCACATTGTCAATTCGAAACGCATGACGCTTTCTTTTCTGATCAAATATGACATGCAGATAACCACAGTCAAACTGGGTCTCATCAGGATACTTAGGTATGCTCAATGGCGAAAATGAGTTAATTCTAACCTGCCATGTTTTCCCATGATCAATGCAGAATAAAGGGTGAATCAAAAAATAGCGAAAGCTGCCTAGGATCAATAGAGATCCCGCAACGATCAAAACATCCGAAATCTGTACGGCTGCCGCCCTCTCCTCCCCAAAGAGATCCCAGAGTACGCCGACCAAATAGCAGATAAGTGCAATTCTTAGGATGGATTTTTCAAAGGGGGATCGCACATGAAAATGGATTCGCTTTGACATGATGGATTGGATATTGGTGACGAGATTGGTTTTACAAAGCCGGATCGTGCGGATGCTGTTCGAGAAGCTCTTGAGGGGAATAAAACCCCTTCTTGTCTTGGATCTCTTCTCGAACCCGCGCCACGTCCGCGGCGGACACGACCGAAGATGAATTTCCGAAGGAATTACGCACAAATGTCAGGACCGCTGCAATCTGGTCATCTTTGAGCATAGCGCCATAAGGAGTCATGGGCACCTGACCTGGATAGGTCTTTCCCTTAACTTCAATCGGGCCATGTAGTCCTTTCATGGTCAACTTAATCAAACGGTCCACACTGCCATTCACCCATCGAGTATCTGCCAATGGCGGAAAACCACTCTCTACAAGTCCTCGACCATCTTCCTGATGACAGGTGCCGCAGAATCCCTCACGCTCGTAGATCTCCTTTCCCATGACATACTTTTCGCGATCTTCTCCTTTCAGCGGTGTTAAGATTAATTCCTCCTCTTTTCCCATCTCATGGCCGTTAAGATGTGCTTCTGCATTTTCGTGGACACTGGCAAGCCATGTATCCATAGGCTGCTTGGCGACTTCCTCCACAATGGGCAGTCCTTCTTCCGGTGCCAACCAGGATGCCGCAACAGCTGCCATAGTGCGCACTCTGCTGTTGGGATCGGAAGCCGCTTTGCGCAACAACGCAGCCTGATTTTCCACCTGATGCCCAACATAACGGAGTACCTGTACCGCTGCAGCCCTTGCTCGGAAGTCAGATGCGGCCAGCATGGTCTCTAGCAGCTCCTGGTCGATGTCATTGAGTGCCCAAGTAACCCATAGGGCCTCAAGCAAATGATGCTCATACCTTTCGTCTGCAGGGTCCAGATTTGAGCGCCATGATTGCAAGGCGGCCTTCACCTCAGCGTGGTCACGCCCTCTGAGTTCCCTTCTTGATCGATATCGAGTTCGATACTCGGGAAGTTTGAGATTGTCGAGCAATTCCTCAATGGAAGCATCATGCACCTTTGCGGGAGTTACCAACGGACGAGCAGGATAAGTGATGCGATAGACGCGACCATGAACATGGTCTCTTAGGGGATCACGGGCATTGTGTTGCATATGGCCAATTAGCATATTATGCCAATCGATGACGTATAGGGAGCCATCCGGCGCAAATTCCATATCCACGGGTCTGAAGTTCTTATCTGACCCCACGATCAGATCCTGTCTGTGCACCGTGCGAAAACCACTTGTGTCATCTATCATCTGATGCTGCTTCATGCCCAGGTATCCTATCGTATTGTTGATCAGCATGTCTCCCTGCATCTCCTCAGGAAAATGGCGGCTATGAACGAACTCCAATCCGGAGGTTGGTCGCACACGTTGTGCCTCTTCCACCAAGGTTTTTCCCTTAGGATTCCCCACTCCGTATCTGGGCTTGACAGAGCCCGCAATCATCCAACGTATGTCTGGTCCCGAAGTCTCTGCAAAAATTGGCTGGCCCCATTCCGTAAAGGCGATGCCCCATGGATTTGGGATCGGGACCTGGGTCGTTCGCTCCAGATGCTTACGCTGCGGATTATATCTGAAAAATCCACCATTTGTTCCACGTATGGTTCCATAAGACGTCTCCACATTGGTATGCAGGAATACACCTTCCGCCATATAGATGGCCCCAGACGGATCGGCACAAAAGGCACTTATGGCATGGTGCGTATCATGATCATCAAACCCACTCAACAGGATTTCCTTGGAATCGTATTGATCATCTCCGTCTTCATCCCTCAAGAGGACTAAATTGGTCCCTTGCGAAACATAAACTCCCTCAGGAGCAAACTCAAAACCAATGGGCATGGATAATCCATCAGCAAACGTGATTTGTTTGTCGGCCTTGCCATCCTTGTCGGTGTCCTCCAGTATGATCAACTTATCATCGGGTTTGGGGTCGCCTGGTTTCCAATGAGGGTAACTCGGCATCACCCCCACCCAAAGTCTTCCTTTATTATCAAATGACAATTGCACAGGATTCGCCAGATCGGGAAACTCTTCTTCTGAAGCAAAGAGTTCGATCTTAAACCCATCTGCAACTTTGAGTTGCGCCACTGCCTCGTCACCATAAAAGTACCGCTCGGTTCCTACTTTGTAGTCCCCTACCGAATAGTTTGTTTCTACCTCGGGAAGTACGGAGGTCTCCTTATCTGCGGCAGCCAAATCAACGCGTTCTCCGGCAGCAGCCTTCCAAATCGCCTGATCCCGGATGGCCGTCATCTCCCTGATTTTTTCTAACTCATAAGGGTAGTTGTCGGGTCCATGTGGATTATAGCGTCGGCCAAAAACGTGCACTCCGTTGGGAATCTTGTAGTCGTTGTGCCAAAGCCAGTTCTTTTCCATAACCGCCTCGTGGACCAGGTCTCGGTGGTTGGATGCATTCTCTCCAGCACCAAAGAGATGGTCTGCCAGGAATGTGGCAAATCGGGCGTATCCGGCATCATTAAGTTGCGAACCATCTATGGTCAATTGACTAGCCTTACTGAACCATTTCGAGCTGGGAGTATAGGCATCTACAAATGCGACACCGTGGGCGGCTGCCACCTCTTTCATGGCCTGAGTGTACAAGGACAACGATTCGTTCTCCTGATCGCCTGTCGGCAAGTCCATAAGATCCGATAAGTTCTCAAAAGCGATGGGAGAAACCAGCGCCAGGCGAGGAGCATCTGTCCCATTGTACTTCTGAGATTTGCTATGCTCAATGAATGCAGCAAGCTCTTTCTTAAATGGCTCCAGTCCTTCTTCACCTTCAAAAGAGCTTGAGAATCCAAAGAACCCTACGACCACATCTGTTTCTAATCGAGTGAGCCACTCATCTGGATACTCAAAAAATCCCCTGCTGCCCGTGGGGTGCGCAAACTCTTCCTCGAATTGCTCAGCACTTTCGAATGCCCAGGGTGTAGCACGTCCCGGGTGAGGTCGAAATCCAGGCATATCCCCACCATCGCACATGTTGCGAATAACAAGATTGGCTTCTGGAAATCGCAGATTCAACTCGGTCTCAAAATGGCCAAAATTGAGCATTCTTGATCCTAAATTGCCTCCAACAAAAGCGATAGTATCTCCCTTCTTTAGTTCCAGCACAGGCTCGACAGGAGCAGAACATTGAGAGAAGAGCAACACACTCAAGAAAAAGACAACATACTGAAAGGAGACTCGTGAAAAACGCATATGTGTAGATTGTTGGCTGAATTTACAAAAACAGCGTCATGCCACACCAGCCATGCTGGATCATATCAGATGGTTATCAATCTCCAGTTGCAATCCCGCGGCCATCTAGAATCTCCACTCCAGGCAGAAGCACCATCGCCATCGAGGCAATTGAAGGACATTAAAATACCTCGCCGGCATCAACAAATCAAGTGTGGATGTATCTTTGTCAGCAACAAAGATCCATGTCAAGACCTGGCCACTCCAGACGTATTCGCATCAACATGACCTCGCTGGAGGCAGATGATCGGCCCGTATATTTGACAGGGTCATTCAACAATTGGAATCCTCTCGATCCACAGTACCTTTTGCAACAAGAGGATGGACATTATTTCATTGATCTTGAGATAGCGTCTGATGAACAAGTAACCTTCAAATTTACCCGGGGAGGATGGGAAAATGTCGAAATAGATCGATACGGAAATATTACGGGCAATAGAGAACTCCCCCAGGAAGTGACTGCGGTCGACGAAGTGGTGGAACGCTGGCGAACCGATTGGTCGCCCTTTAAGGATGAGTTTTTTCCCATCATCGAACTGGTATCAGATGCGTTTGCTATTCCACAATTGAAAAAAACACGTCGGGTCTGGGCCTTACTTCCTTATGACTATCATAAATCCAAGAAGAAGTACCCAGTGCTGTATTTGCATGATGCACAAAATCTTTTTCGAGAAGGGTCTGAGTTTGGAAACTGGGAGATTGATAAGAAATTATCCATACTGGCCGAGTATGGTCGTGGAGATGTCATTGTGGTTGCGGTCGAACATGGGGAAGAAGACAGGGCCAGGGAGTATCTGCTAGGCAAGAACAAAGTGGTTAAAGGTGTCCAGGGCAAGAAGTTTATCCGGTTTCTGGTTGAAACTCTTAAGCCGTACATCGATAAAAAGTACCGTACCCGGACCGGACGGAAGGACACCGGGATTGGAGGCTCATCACTGGGCGGGCTCCTCAGCATCTATGCTGGATTTCTATATCCTGAAGTGTATGGCAGGCTCATGATTTTTTCACCCTCTCTGTGGGCAGCAAAAAATATGCGTTTCCCTCTTCTCCCCTTCCTGGAACGCTTTCACATGAAAGTCTATCTCTATGCCGGAGATAACGAAAGTGAGCATTTGGTGGAATATGTAAACCGTTTTGCCGAACAACTTAAAGAACTGGATGCGCACGATATTGACATTGAGATGATAAAAAGGATTCGACCAGGTGGAACGCACAGTGAATTCTACTGGGCTCAAGAGTTTCCTCGAGCGCTCGAATGGTTGTTTTTCGAGAGCACCGAAGATCCCTTAATTGTGAGAAATAAGAACAAGAAGTTGACCTATGATCGATCCAACGCTAGCAGCAGAGGCTGATGTCCTCGAACAAAAAGTAATCTTGTGCTCCCAAGAGGAAGCAGCTGAGCAAATAAAGCAGGTGTTGGGATCAGCCTTCGCAGGCGATTTTAGTG
>JAHQVP010000158.1 GCA_019634275.1 Saprospiraceae bacterium | reverse complement strand
GACGAGCTAATGGGTATGGTGCGCAGCCAGGCACAGGAATGGTCGCAGCGCAACAAGAAAAAAGTTCGCACTGATAACCAGACTCTGCAAAAGCTGATCGCAAACCTGCGCGGGGTGTCACATGCAGACGCACAGGTTCTGATACGCCACGCGATCTACGCAGACGGCGCGATTACCGAATCAGACATACCAGCAATAAACAAACTCAAATTTGCCTCTCCTTTGGCGCTACGATCCAACAATTCATTGAGATATTTGTCTGCGTTTGATTGGTCGCCCATTTTATAGTAGACATTGGATAGAGAGGACACAATCAATCTCGCTGCTAATGGTGAATGCTGATACGCTTTGAGCAGGTACTTGAGTGCCTCGTCAAGCTGGTCGTCGTGGTAAAAACTCCATCCGAGAAAACTATTGAAAAATGGAATATCTGCCTTAGACACACTGATGCCGTAGTGCATCTGTGCTGCTTTAAAGTCTCCAGACATCATCCCAATATTACCGAGATCCCAATCATACAGAGCATGGCCTGGATCGATCTTCTTGGCCATCTCGGCGGTTTCTCTGGCCTTGGCAAGGTCGTCAAGCGCTATGTAGACAGAAACCGCGGTGCATATACAGTAGTTGGTTGGAATCTGAGGCCAAGAATTTATGCTAAATGCCTTCTCGACGTCGTCTTTTGCTTCTCGAATTTTGTTCTGAGAATACAATTTGAAATTGGCCCTGACCAGATAGTTGTCTGAGCTGCCCGGGTCCAGCTCCAAAGCCTTAGTGATAAGCGGACGTACCTGCTCCACAAAATCACGAGTTCCCTTGATTCCAGGTGTCATATCAGGAGACGCTCCTACAGCATATCTCCAAGCAAGCAAGGTGTAGGCCTGGGCATAATTGGGATCCAGTCTCAGCGCCTCTTCTAAATATTGCGTGCCGTTTTCAAATCCCGATGGGCTTAGTGTATTGATCTCTGCCTTCGCATTTAGAAACAACTTGAACGCTTCTCCACTTTCGGTGTGTGGAGAATCCAGCTCATTTGACTCAGCAACAGTAAGCTCAATGTCGAGACTTTGGGCAACTGTGCGGGCTACGGCAAGTTGGATTGTAGGGACGTCATCCAACTCCTCATCAAATGTTCGGCTCCAGATGCGCTCTTGCGAGTGCGGATCAATAAGCTCAATGGAAAGTTTTACTCGATTCTGATCGCTAAACATTCTAGAGCTGCCCGAGATTAGGTATTGCACATCCAATTCATCGGCGATCTGAGTTTGACTCTTGGTCGCACCTTTATATTGAAACGTCGAAGTAAATGCGGATACCGAAACCGAACTGATTTTCGCCAGTTCATCAATGATCTCTTGCGAAAGACCGTCGGAAAAATACTCCAGGTCACTTGTCCCATTGAGATTTATTAGGGGCAGGACTGCAATTGTCCGTTGATCATTAAGTCCTTTAAAATTGTCATTAAGTTTTGTGACTCTGTTTTTCATAAAGAAGGAGCCAAATGCGATGATCAATAGGGTCAAAAGGATCCCTGCCACTAAAAACTTACGAGGAGTACCCTTTGACTTTTCTGTCTTTCCAGACAATTGAGACCTCAAGGGAACTACAAGTGGATCCCTGCTAATTGCATAGACATCCATACGTTCACCAACATTCTTGAACTGGTGCGACCCCATGGAGACCAATGAAAACTCATCCTTGTTCTTGATCTGATCGCGAATCGCACTTGAGACCAACACTGATCCAGACACACCCAAGGACTCTATTCTCGACGCAAGATTGACACCGTCACCAAAAATGTTATTGTCTCTGTAGACGACCTCGCCCAAATGCATACCCACGCGCACTGGTATACCCTTGTCTATCAGTGCAATTTGTAGTTCGATTGCACATTGAACTCCTGCGGTTGTTGCATCAAAAGTAAGAAGACAGCCATCACCGAAGTACTGGACAATTTGTCCACCATTTTTCCCAACCTTTTCTTCGAGAGTCTCTTTAAATGTGGTTAGATATGCAATGGCAGCCGTCTCATCATTCTGCATAACCGATGTGTACCCAGCTATATCTGCAAAGAGAATGGTACTTAGTTTTCTGGTCTCTGGCATGATTACCTACAAGGTACGGTATTATTACAGCTATCAATAGCTGCCGATCAAACATGTCATGATGCTTCCTCAATAACCCAAATTGGTCAGATCTCAATGCTGACGTTTAAGAGATCCCGTAATCTCAGCTAGATGCTCCGAGGGATATATCAGGTGCAGTTTTTGGCATACGATCGGAGCTGAATCCATGAATAAATCCCAACCTGAACAGTCAATCCTTGGGTCATTTGCATCTATGTACAAAATACGCTGATGAAACAACTGCCTCTACTGCTAGGGATGTTCTTTCCTTGCTTTACGATCCTTTTTGCTCAGTCTTTGCAGCATCATACTATGCCCGATGACTCTACCATCTTTCACAAGCTTACGGTTGTAGATGAAACATCTTGGGCGGTCGACTATGGGTATGGACGCATATTCAAGAGTACGGACGAAGGGGCTTCTTGGAGACAACAATATGAGACCGAAGGAGAATTTCTCGAAGCCATCCAATTTTTAGATAAAAACACTGGCTTCATATGCGGTGATTACGGCCTCATCATGAAAACCGTGGATGGTGGTGCGACTTGGAGTGAGATAGGTCCATCCTACTATCCACGCATCACTCGATCCAATGCCATGGAGGGAGACAGCAATGCGATCATGCGCTATTACTATCAGATGCACTTCAAAGATAAAGAGCATGGCTTGGTCTGGGGGTTTGAAATCAAACCCACGATGGGGTGGAAATCACGCAACTCTTTTTTTTATGAAACTCAAGATGCAGGCCATTCTTGGGAGAGAATTGAATACAATCGCAGCGAATTTGATGGTGTCGTGGATTCGTACCTTGCCAATGCAGCATGGAACGAAGCGTCGGTTCTTGGAATCTACCGACGGGGAGCTAAAGAACACAAGACTGGACGCCGGTCAATCTTGCAACGAAAGAGCGGAGATCAGGATTGGCAGGCATATCCGCTCCCGCAGTTGCCAGATGACCGCTTCATGCTGCGCACTATTCACTATATCAGTGATCATCAGGGATATGTTCTGGGGGGTAGTTTAGCAGCAGAAAGTCAAGGCTACATTTTGGAAACACTGGACGGAGGTCAGTCTTGGCGCCAGACCGAAAACGATCTTCCACATATTCATTACAGTACACAAAAAGGCCGCCAGATTCTGATGACCGGAAAGAGTGGATTGCTGCAACATTGGACTCCAAAAGCAAAAGCAGACTCGAGCTTCATCCACCGGGGCGATGCATCGCGCATATTGATCGACGGCAAGATCGGTCGTGGAGAGTGGGTCGGCGCCAGTCGCACCATCGTACAGGAAGGCATTGACTTGTATGCTCTGCAGGACGAACACTATCTCTACCTTTCCGTTCAATATGACACTTCCAGATTCTCGAACTACTATTGCGACCTCTATTTCGATCTCGGCAATGACACACTGCTAAACCTCCACGCGTCACAGCAGCTGGGAGAACGCTTGCTGACCGGTGATGATTGGACAGATTCAGAACAGCCATTTGACTGGGGCTACATCTCCAATTGGACTGCCAATGCCGTTTCTTTTGATCGGATCCGGAAGCAATATCTCCCCTACCGAGCGCTGGAGTTTCAGATCTCGAAGTCCAAACTACCAACCAGCCGCCTTGCAATCAGATTGCAGACGCGGGACATGAACTGGGAGCACGATCCCGTGAATTTTCCCGAGGATGGGGATTTCAAGAACAGCAGTATTTGGAAGGTTTTCTACATTCCTAAACCATGAATAGCGGGGTACTTAGCACCAAATTGGCCTCTTGGAATCCAAGTCGAATCTAGAAAAGTTTACAGCTCAATCTCCTCCCCGTTGAGCTGCAGGTAAAAAACATATTATATGATTATGTAATGCGTATATTATCAAAAATAATCACTAAAGCAGCTTTAGCCAGCAATTCGATTTACTTACTTTGATCTTGCTTATTCCCCTATCTTGAGCCAACAATTATGTCGAAGATTGCTGACGAACGGAAGTTAGCCACAATATTATTTGCTGACATCGCAGGATACACGGCCCTCATGCAGGACAATGAGTCCCAAGCACTTGAGATGCTGACAACGTTTAGGCAAATCTTGGACAAGGAAGTCTCACGCTTCAATGGTACTCTGGTGCAATACTATGGAGATGGCAGCCTGCTCACTTTCGGCAGCTCCACACATAGTTTGAATTGTGCTCATGCCCTACAAGTGGCATTTCAGAGGGAGAACATTCCTGTGCGAATTGGAATCCACCTCGGTGAAATTATAGAACGTGCTGGTAACATTTTTGGTGATGGAGTCAACGTAGCATCTCGAATCGAATCCATGAGTACTCCGGGAGCTGTCCTCGTCTCGAAGTCCATTCGAGATCAAGTTAAGAATCAGCCAGTCTTTGTCCTTCAATCCCTGGGCAATTTTCATTTCAAGAACGTTGCGGAATCCATAGAGGTCTTCGCACTAGCTGGAGAGCATATTGTCACTCCTAGCCGAGATGATTTGAGCGAAGGAAAATTACAAGCGAGATCAAAGACAGTTAAGAGAACCCCTCTGATTGCAGGGTTGCTCGTATTGATTGGGATGATCGGCCTACTGGTATTCATGCTGAAAAGCGATCATACCATTGATAGTACAAACGGGAACGGTGAAACGGCCATCTTTCCATTTACTGTGCGAGGCAATAGTGAGATCAACTATCTAAGCGAAGGCGTAGTGGATTTGATTGGCACCAAGTTGGATGGCATGCCCAGCCTTAAGCCTGTAGATCCAAACCGAATTTTCAATGGGCTAAACCCAGGCCATCGGATCACCCTCGAAAAAGCGCTCGAGCTGTCTAAAGACCTCAATGCCGACAACTTTGTCCTAGGCAGCATTGTAAGTATCCAGGATGATCTTGAGATTTCTGCCAGTTTGTACGATTTGAATGGAGATGTACGAGGCAAGCATAGTACGACCGGACCGATTCAAGATCTGACCAGACTTCTCGACGATATCGTCCGCCATTTGTTGGCGACAGACCTGGAAAAGGAAGGTGCGCAAGTTGGTAGTCTGGCTGCAATTTCAAGCACAAACCTGCCAGCGATTAGATCCTTTCTATTGGGAGAACAGGCGCTCCGAAGCTCCAATCCTGAAATAGCCGCAGACCATTACAGAACTGCCACTGGATTGGATTCAAGTTTTGCCCTGGCATGGTTACGTCTTCGCAATGCAGAAGCTTGGGGCACCGGACCAGAGGATCCCAACATGTTGACTCAAGTAAGAAAACATGTTCATCGACTTCCAAGTAAATATCAGGACATGATGATCACGGTGGATAAACTGATGGCCGTGGCCCCGGATGGCGAGGCTTTCATCCGGGATCGGATCAGGGAGCACGGCGAATCAGGAGATTTTCTAAATGAGCTAGGCGAATATTTATTCCATATCAATCCCGTCTATGGTCGCTCCATCTCAGAAGCCGAGCAATGGTTTTGGAAAACGCGTGAACTTTCGCCACTCAATCAAGAAGTAAATTTGCATTTGGCACATCTCGGGTACTTAAATCAAGATCTACATACGGCCTCTCAGCTTTTGGCCCAGCTAGACAGCAATTCAATTTTTTGGCCAACGATCAAAACCATTGAACTGTTCTTGCAAGATACATTTACGGAAGAGGATCTCTATGAAGTGGCGAACCATCCTCGATTCCGTCCCTGGACTTTTGGTCTATATGGGGCTGCTCCGGACGATCCCACTGATGCCTATGATGGGATGCTACGTATCTTCCTGATACGAGATGACGAAAAGGCCCTGCTACAACTTCGCCTATCAGAAGGTATTTTTGGTAAGGAAGAGCAGTGGTATGATATATCAAGAAGACTAAAGCCGCTGCAAAATCAGATATATGTGGATGTCTCACGCAATCTGTATATACTACCTGCACTCTTTATTCTGGATCTCGATTACAGTCCTTTGCAAAGACACTACGAAACGCTTTACCAGGACATAATCGAACGATCGGAACCCTGGGCACTATATGCAAAGTGTAAGTTTTCCCACGCTCTCGCTAATGGCCAGTATGATTATTGGAAAACAGCTCTCCATGAGGCTACCAAGGAAGTACGCACTCAAGAGCCAGCTACGTATTACCTTTTCTCCTTGCGTGCTTTCGAGGAATTTTTGGATGGCAATGAATACACATGTCTTGAGTACATCGACTCTGCGCACATGCATTCGATTGGGTTTTTTCCTGGCATGTCCTACTGCATTGATAAGATCATCATGCGGGCTGAAATATTGAACAAGAAGGGAGAAATCCAGGAAGCCATTCGCTACTACGAGAATATTCCGGTCGTTGATGCCTACCCCCTGTCCAAGGGATTTGCTACATATCGATTAAGCCAATTGTTCAGCAATAATGAATCGAATAACTCCACTGTCCACATGGCAGTAATCCCCCCCAGCAGAATACGAAACTGCATTTTGATAGTGTCAGGGACAGCATTTTGCCAGAGTGCGAGGACGCGATCGAAAAACGTTTGGGATTCGGTTTCAGCCAATAGTAAGGGTATGAAAGAAGCGATCGCTCCTGCCATTGACGCTGTCGTGCT
>JAHQVP010000157.1 GCA_019634275.1 Saprospiraceae bacterium | reverse complement strand
CCCGGCGTCGATGCCGAAGGCAATCCTCGTGAAAGACCACCCGTTCCCAAAGAAGAATACATCGCTGCTGTAAAAGAGTGGGCAGCTTCAGGAGCCATCATACCAAACAAATAATGCTTTCAAGCGTAAGGATATGAAGATCAATTTTACCATAAATGGCATCAACAAATCGGTGGAAGCGGATGGAGACTCCCCGCTACTATGGGTAATTCGTGATGGTTTAGACCTTAAAGGGACAAAATTCGGTTGTGGAAAAGCGGCATGTGGGGCATGCACCATCCACGTTGACGGCAAGCAAGTGCGATCCTGTTCGTTTCCTGTGAAATATGCCGAAGGAAAGCAAATTACCACCATTGAGGGATTGTCAGGATCAGAAAGTGATCTGCATCCAGTTCAGCAAGCGTGGATGGAAGAAGTAGTTCCGCAGTGTGGCTATTGTCAACCTGGTTTCATGATGGCAACAGCTGCGTTGCTTGCAGAAATACCGAATCCCACTGATGAGGACATTGACAACAACATCATCAACGTATGCCGCTGTGCTACCTATTATCGCATGAGAAAGGCCATCCATCGCGCCGCTGAACTCCATGCAAACGCCATTGCGCAACAATAAACGCCGGGAATTATGACCGAAAACAAAAAACAAAACCAATCCAAAGGGGTAAAACGTCGCAAGTTCTTAAAATATACCGGGGCAGGATTGGGGCTGATGCTGGGTGGCATTTGGTTGGCAAGAAATCCTCTGCGACGCGCCATGTTGGAGATGGGAGAAACCACCATCCTTCCCTACCAAGGAGACACCAATCCTCTTTTGTGGTTAGAAGTCCGACCGGACAGCTCAATCGTCTTGCACAGTTCTAAGGTGGAGATGGGGCAAGGTACCTTCACGGGCTTAGCCCAACTGGCGGCCGAAGAATTGGAAATACCCATGGAGCGCATTAGGGTGCAGCATGCCACTACTCAATCAGGAAACATTGATGGCATGAGTACGGGAGGGAGCATGTCAATCGCGGCCCTCTGGACCCCTCTCAGAGAACTTGCAGCAACGATGCGCGTCATGTTGATGGCTAAGGCGGCCGAAAAACTCAGCTTGCCCCCAGATCAAGTCACCCTCAAGAATGGTGTCTTTGCAGCCGGAGGCAAATCCCTGACTTTTGGTGAAGTGGTGGAGGGCGTGACCGATTGGGACATTCCCAAAGCACCCCCACTAAAACCACGAGCAAGTTTTCGACACATAGGACACCCCATCAGACGGGTAGATCTTAGGGAAAAAGTAACCGGTGCACCGATCTTTGGCATGGACGCAACCTATTCGGATATGCTTTATGCTTCCGTACTACGTCCCACCCATATTGATGCTGAGATTACGAACGTTGACACCGGCGAAGCCGAGCAGATGCCAGGGGTGGTCCAGGTAGTCCGTGAAGCTGACTTCGTGGCAGTTGTAGCAGAAAGCCAGGTAGAAGCAGACAATGCTAGACTCAAGATCAAGTTTGATCATCAACCTAACAGAAATTGGAATCTGGAAGACGTACTCAAAGCCGTAACGGTAGGCAATGGCAAGAAGACAGTCTTTCAAAAAGAAGGCAAAGCAGTCGAGGACATTTCGGGAGAGGGTGAGATCATAGAGATGGAGTTTCGTTCACCCATCGGTGCACATGCCCAGATTGAACCCAATGGAGCTGTGGCAAGTTATCAAGATGGACGTGTTGAAGTCAAGATCTCAACGCAAGTACCAAAAATAACCAGGGCAGAAGTGGCAAAGGCACTCGGAATAGACCAAAAGGATGTCAACATCATTCCAACCTATCTGGGAGGTGGATTTGGCAGACGATTGCATACACCTCATGCCGTAGAAGCAGCACTACTTTCCAAAGCTGTTGGCCGTCCGGTCAAATCCTTTTTTGATCGCATTCAAGAATTCCAAAATGATACCTTCCGTCCTCCCAGCCATCACATCATGAAGGCAAAACTGAGTCCGGAAGGTAAAGTACTAGGCTTGGAGCATCAATTTGCCAGTGGCGATACATTCTTTAATTCTGCTTTGGACCCCGGGATCTCTGCAACCGTTCTGAGGGCAGATTTTGGCTCGGTTCGTGGTGGTGCACTTATCTATGATGCCCTGCCCCATCGCTCTACATATTACCATGTTGATCTTCCTTTTGCTACCAGTTTCTGGAGAAGTCTCGGACTTTTAGCCAATGCCTTTGCAATAGAAAGTTTCATGGACGAATTGGCTCTTAAGACCAATCAAAATCCGGTCTCGTTTCGTCTGGATTCGATCAGCGATGAAAACCCTTATGGGGTGAGAGCCAAAAAAGTGATCGAAGCCTGTGCCGAACGTGCAGGCTATCGCGACACCGTCCTGAATGGACGAGCTATGGGCTTTGCCGCCTGCATAGATGGAGGATCGCCTTGTGCTCAAGTTGCAGAGGTTTCTATCGAAGACGACAAGATAAAAGTACATAAGGTTACTGCCGCCTTTGACTGCGGCATCGCAGTCAATCCCGACTTGGTAAAAGCTCAGGTAGAAGGTTGCATATGCATGGGGATCAGCGCCTCAATGTTTGAAAAAATGGACTTAAAAGACAACAAACTTAGCCCGGTCATTTATGGTGCCTATGACATGGCATTGATGAAGGACAGTCCGAAGGAAATCGATGTCATTCTCCTTGAGGGTGTAGACTATCCGGGTCCCGTAGGTGAACCACCATTGGGCCCTATCGGCCCTGCCATAGGAAATGCTGTACGACGACTAACCGGTAAAAGGCTTACCGAACTTCCGCTGGATCTTAATCAAAAAAATACAGCTGATCCTGCGTAGGCCAAAACATCCCTTACGGGAATAGAAATGGCCCCGCCTTCACAACAAGATGGCAGGACCAAAGAATGAACGCTCTTGCAGGAAGACTTTAACCCGGACTATGCGATAGCCATTCTCCTGCAAGATCAAATAGCTTCGAAATCAAGCACTTAGCACTTCATTTGCTCCTCACCGTAGTGGTGACTATGCCTCGTCGCATAAGTACTTGACTTCCTTGCTCTTTGACCTTTCGCAACGAATCCTATTGCATAAACCGGGTTTAACTTTCCTGACACATACTCCTATTTTCTGCCAAATACGGTGATGCTGAAAATGCCTAGGTCAGCTTCGTGATAACGCTCTCTTTGTGAGGGCGTAAGGAGTTCCTCCAACAGAGACTCGGGAAGATCTATTTGGCGCTTCTTTTGCACCTCAACATCCCGAAAGCCCACTTCTTCTAAAATGCTTAGGTACTCATTCAATGGTATGGATCCAGTAACACATCCGGCATAAAGCTCTGCTTGCTCCTTTAGATCTGGTGGAATTGCTCCCTCAACCACGACATCAGAGATGCTAAAATGAGCGCCGGGTTTTAAAATCCGGTACGTCTCGCGATACGCCTGCTTCTTGTCCGGGACCAGATTAAGCACACAATTACTCACTACAACGTCGGCTGTCTCATCTTCAAGCGGCATCTGCTCAATGTCTCCCTGCACAAACTCCACATTGTCGTACCCCAATTTGATGGCATTCTTCCTTGCCAATGCAATCATCTCTTCCGTAAAGTCTACTCCTATAAGTCTCCCTTCTGCACCCGTCTCTGCACGAGCGATAAATACGTCGTTGCCGGCTCCAGATCCCAGGTCCACCACGGTATCACCCTCTTTGATTTGAGCAAACTCTACCGGTAACCCACAACCCAAGTTTAGGTCAGCATCTTTAACGTACCCATCTTGACTACCGTATGACTCTCCGATCATCGAATACTCTGGATTGCGTCGGTCATCGCCACAACAAGACGAACTACTCACAGCGATCGAGGCATATTTCTCTCTGACCACTTCCTTTGCTTTATCCAATAATTTCTTCTCCATATTCCTAACAACAATTTAGATTCGTGAATAACTGGCGCATCTGAGCGAAACACCTTTCTATTTTTTCCTGATTAATGCAATAGCAGATTTTCGGCCCGTCAATATCCCCCTTGATCAAATCTACATCTCGCAAGACTTTCAAGTGCTGCGATACCGTAGACTGCGACAACGGAAGTTCTGCGACAATGTCGCTGCAGATACAACCACTTTGCTTCACCAGGAAGCGCAGTATGACAAGACGTGCGGGGTGAGACAGCGCTTTCGCAAGGGCTGCCAATTCCACATCTATTTCTCCAAAGGAAGCTGCTTTACTAAAGGCCATGATTATTATTGTATATCGTAAATATACGATAATAAAACTTATTGTCAATGTTGCCCTTGCAATTTTTGCTTGCGAAACAGGCACCTGGGGGGTCTTTAGGTCAACAATGCATATCTTCCATGTCCTTGCTATGACTGATCGCATTCTCCTACTTCTTGGTCTTCTGATTGCGTGTCTCTTGCCCTCTGAGGACATGTATGCTCAATGGAAATACATCCAGATCGACTCCACCAAGCAAAAGTGGGGTGACTGGGCGGAGCCCAATTGGCTGCGGTATTTTGGTCTGGATGCCGGGGATGTAGACCGTGATGGATGCATCGATATTGTGAGTGGGCGCTATTTATACCGAAATCCCTGTGCAGACATGGAGGCACACTGGGAAAGGCAATCTTTAGATGATAATGTTGATGCCATCCTGATGATAAACATAGATGATGACCCCTACGCAGACATCATAGCCCAAGCATTGCCTGACCTCTATTGGTTTGAGGCCATAGACCAGGAAGCCTCCGCATTTACGAGGCGGAAAATAGCGACTGTCCCCGCCACAAGCCATGTAAACAGCCAGGGATTCGTCAAGGGAGATTTAGACAGCGATGAGCGCGAAGAGATTGTGATTGCCGGCAACGGCAACATCTATGCCATCAAGATTCCAAATGATCCACATACACAAGACTGGCCTACCTCCTTGATTTGTGCAAATACATCAGATGAAGGAATCGGTATTGGTGACATCAATGGCGATGGTCATCTGGACATAGCTGCAGGCAGGCGACCAGAGGGAGAGGGCGAACCAACCATCCTGACATGGTTTCGGAATCCAGGCAATCTCACGGCCGTGTGGGTCGACCAGGTCGTAGGAGGTACGGACCACCCGATCGATCGTATCAAAATCGGTGACATCAACGGCGATAAGAAGCCCGATATTATCGTCACCGAGGAGCGATATCCTGGATTGGAGCCTGATGCTCACCTCTACTGGTTTGCTCAGCCCAATGGAGAAGGGCCATGGGAGCGACACACGATTGTGCAACAATACTCCATGAACAACCTGGATGCAACAGACATGGACCGAGATGGAGACCTAGATGTCTTAACCAACGAACATAAGGGAACGAAACTAGCGTTGCAGTGGTGGATTAATGATGGGCAAGGAACTTTCATCAAGAGGACCATTGACACTGGCAAGGAAAACCACCTTGGCACGCAGTTGGTCGATCTCGACCGCGATGGAGATTTGGACATTATCGGTGCGGGTTGGGACCAATATCGCTTCATGCATGTATGGCGCAATGATAAAAACACCACTCAGGTGCTACCGAAGACGAAGACTACTTCTGGTTTCGGCATCGGTCCAATCCGACAAACAATGTATGAAGGACGCCCTCATTATTTGATCAAGACGGCAACCCTCACCTACTACTACGACATCAATGGTGGTGGCCTGTCCCGCATCATCGACCCTAAAGGAAATGACTGGATTGGCTACAGGACCACCCCATCAGAAGATTATCCTGCGGCTGCTGCCGGAGCTTTCCGGGGAGTCCCCAATGCAGTATTTCAGTCAGATGATGGTGGTGCCGGTCATCCAGGCTT
>JAHQVP010000014.1 GCA_019634275.1 Saprospiraceae bacterium | reverse complement strand
GTGCCTTCTCCGAAAAAGCAGCAAGTCCACCGGCATGTTTGATCGCCAAAGGTACGACGATCAAAACCGCCGCAGTCAAGATGACGAATTGCAGTACATCCGTAATAATCACGGCCCAGAGTCCACCTACCGCAGTATATAAAAGAATGAGTAGTCCGAGCAAGATGATGCAGTTCGTAATGGGAAAACCAGTTGATACGTTTACAATCCGGGCAACTGGATACAGGAATGCTCCCGTATAGGCACAGGCTAGACTCAAAACCAAAAAGGTATAGACTTTCTGCACCTGTAAGCCCAAACGTTTCCGAATATACTCGGCTACAGTCAGAACAGATGTCCTCCGCCATGCGGGTGCAACCAGCCAACCAACAAGAAAACCACCAATGGCCATCATCAACTGGATGGTAATCGCTACAAGGCCATACTCATAGGCAATCGACCCCCACACTACGAAGGTGCCCGCTGAAAAAAAGCTCATAAAAAGAGAAAGTCCACTTATTGTCCAAGGAACCTCGCCTCCAGCTGCGAAATATGATTTTAGATCGCTGCCACTCCTACGAAAGGATAGCCCTGCTGCAAGCACCAGCAAAGTAAAGAGTACAATTACGACATAATCCAGGTGATTCATCGGAAAATACTAAGGGCGAGGGCAACTCCATTTATTTTCGTGCCCTCGTCATTGCATCTCCCTAGATCGTAAATTCTGCTGTTGTTCTCTCCATTTTACTTTAGAAAAAATGCCCCGTCAACCGGTATTTTCTATTGTCCCGGTCGATGAGTCATGCCCTTCCGTAAGCAGATCTTTAGCATTTTCAAACACCTCGAAACAAAATGCACCTCACAAGACGACGATTTCTTCGTGATAGTATGGGACAGCATCATTCTCCCATGTCACTTTCAACACCCACTTACCTGACGATCGAGTGCCCTCGTCTAGTGGTACTCTCATTTGGTTCCCATCATCGAGTACAATCGGAACTATCTTATCCTGGTATTTATTAGCGGGTCTAAACAGGTGTACCTCGCCTTTTACATTCTGCATGTTCTTGGGAAACTGCACTTGCAGGGCTTCTCGTCCCATTTGATCTACCATGATCGGATCAGACAGGGCACGGGCATTTGCACGCGCCATTCGAAACCCCTCATAGGCAAGGTCTTTTGCATAGTAGTTCTCCTGTACGAGGTGAGTCTCATTGTGACAACTTTTGACCACTGCGCTGATCATGGCCAATACAAATAAAGAGTAAAATATTGCGATTCCTGTTCCCCAATTGAGCTTCATGTTTTTCTATTTAACCGGTCCTAAAAAGCTGGTCTTCTGTGAATCGAGTATTTCGCCATCCATAACAACGTGGATCTTTAGCATGGTCTTCCTACTTTTCAATGTCTCCTTTGGTACGTTTAGAAAAAACGAACCCTTAAGGAGTCCTGAAGGAGCGAGTTGAAGGCCCCCATCCCCTACCAATTCAATATACGCGCCCTCCATATCCACCTCAAACCGAAGTGCAGGATAAGCATCATTGGTTTTGTTTGTAAGGTGGTAATTATAGAGGTTGGAAATATGATCTCCTTTGTCCTGGAATAGCACACCTGGGGTGCGTAAAATTGTTGCCTCCAGATCACTTCTTGTCACCAGCAAAAAACTCTGTAGAGAGATCAGCACCAGCAACACGGCAGCATACCCGAGCACGCGAGGGGTTATTAATTTCTTCGTACCCACCTCAACGTTGGCTTCCGAATCATATCGAATCAATCCAACCGGTTTTCCAATCTTAGTCATCACCTCGTCACAAGCATCAATACAAGCTGTGCAGTTGACGCATTCCAATTGCGTCCCATTCCGAATGTCGATCCCGGTCGGACAGACTTTGACGCACAAATTGCAATCAATGCAATCACCCATGGGGCTGTCCGCTGATGCCTTCTTGGGATTTCCCCGTGGTTCTCCTCTAATCCAGTCGTAAAGAACGACAATAGACTCTTTAACCAATAGCACACTTTGCAATCTTCCATAGGGGCATACGGCAATGCAAACTTGTTCCCGAAAAAAGGCAAACACTGCATAAAACACCAGGCTAAAAATGATCATAGCAACAAAGCCCTGCGCATGCTGAGAAACGGGTTCGCTAATGATCTGCAACACCTGATCACTGCCCAAAATGTACATTAAGAAAGTGTTGGCAATCAGTACAGCAATCAAGAAGAATATGGCGTGCTTGAGGAGCTTCTTCCTAATCTTGGCACTATCCCAAGGCCCTTTATTGAGCCGCTTCTGGCTGTTTGCATCCCCCTCAATCAAGTACTCGATTTTTCGAAATACCATCTCCATAAAGATCGTCTGGGGGCAAACCCATCCACAAAAGAGTCGTCCAAACACAACCGTAAACAGGACGATGAAAACCATAAGTATGATCATCGCCAATGCAAACAGGTGCATGTCCTGAGGGGCAAAAACAATGGAAAAGAGGATAAACTTGCGCTCGACAATATTGAATAAAAATAGGGGCTCACCGTCTATGCGAACGTAGGGAGTGAGAAAGAGAATGGCAAGCAAAATCCAACTCACATATGTTCTATAGCGATACAGTTTACCGGAAGGTTTCTTGGGGTACAGCCAGATACGCCCCCCTTTTTCATCCACCGTCGTCAGATGGTCTCGAAAATCCTGTTCTGCTTTGCTCATCTGTCTTTCAGTAGTCCCATTAGCCGTTCACCTGGCTGCTGTCCGCCGCTGCTTCGGTCGCCTCTGGCACGTACAACTCTCCCTGTGGTTCTTTAGCGTTTGCTGGATTGGTACCTTGCAAACTCATGATGTAGCTGGCCACTTCTTGCATTTGCCTTGGTCGCAATTGGCCCTGCCACGAGATCATGCCTTTCTCGGGTACGCCATACTTAATGGTCTTAAATACATCGCTCAAGCTTCCGCCATGCAGCCAATACTCGTCAGTCAGATTGGGCCCTACGCCACCTGGCATGCTCCCACCCGATTCCAGGTGACAGGCAACGCAATTGACATTGAAAAGCAATTGGCCAGATTCCAAAGCAGCTTGATCGGTCAACAACGCCACTGAATTTTCATCCACTAAGTTCGCTTGTTTCGACAGGAACTCTTGAACTTGCTCCTCGGCCAGGGCGACCTCAGCCTCGTACTCCTCCAGCGAGGAAGGCCCATAACCCAGAACATGATAGTAACCCATGTACAGAACCGCGATTACGATTGTGCCGTAGAATCCATAGAGCCACCACGGTGGCAAATTATTATCCAATTCTTGGATTCCATCATAGGTGTGATCAAAAAGAATATCTTTTTCTTTTTCTACCGGTACAGCATCCGAAAGAAGACCCTTGATGCGATCCCAAAGATTGGATTCCGCACCGTCAATCTTGGCCCGAATAAATTCTTCTACACCACTCTCCTCGTAGATTTTTATCTCGCGCAATCTAATTACACCATCCAATAATTTTACAATTATCTGACCGATCGCCACCGCCATCAAGAGTAAAATGGCGACAATTACGGCCAACATTATATTCGAAAGAGTCATGGATTAATTATTTGACTAGTAATTACAATTAGGGGTCTGGTTAATTTATTGGAGGGGTAATTTCTCCATCTTTTCGACAAATGATTTCTTCTTCCTAATCGTAGAAACAATCGTGACCGAAAAGAAGACAAAGAATATCAAAAGTGGTATGATGGCCAGCCAGTTGATGTCGTCAATTGATTGCAACAGGTATTTATACATGATTTTATTATTCGCTATTCTTCAATTTTATTTATATCCGTGCCCAATCGTTGCAGATAGGCAATCAGCGCGATAATTTCCTTATCCTCTAGATTTTCTTGATCTATCCCCGTATCCCGAAGATTGCCGGCTACTTTTACAGCCTGGTTCCTGGCGTCGGCTTCAGCCACATCTGCAAAACCTTCTGGATAAGGAGTACCCAAGGTCTGGAGCACCTTGATCTTCTTTGCGGTGGTGGAATAGTCAAGATCGTCTTCTAGCAACCAAGGGTAGGTCGGCATTATAGAGCCTGGCGACATGCTCTCTGGCTCCAGCATATGATTGTAATGCCAGGCATCAGAGTACTTCCCCCCTACTCGGTGCAAATCGGGACCGGTTCGTTTAGAGCCCCATAGAAATGGTCGGTCATATATAAACTCCCCTGATTTTGAAAACTCTCCATAGCGCTCTGTCTCCGACCTAAAAGGTCTGATCATTTGAGAATGGCACCCCACACAGCCTTCCCGGATGTATATGTCTCGTCCATGCAATTCCAGTGGAGTGTATGGCGTCACCGTTGCGATCTTAGGTACGTTACTGTCCACCCACATCATGGGGAAAATCTCTACCATTCCACCTATGGCCACCGCAATCACTGCAAAAACAGTCAGCTTTATGGAACGACGCTCTATCCAACGATGCCAGTGCTCCCCCTGGTGCTTTTGATACACCTCCCGCGGAGCGGCAGATACTTCCTCCTCTGCCATGAATGTGCCCTGCCTAACCGTTTTATAGAGGTTGTAGATCATCACAAACAGACCAACAATAAACATGGCGCCTCCGACGATCCGAATGGCATACATGGGTATGATCTGCGTAACCGTCTCCAGAAAATTGGGATACAGCAAGAATCCGTCTGGCGCAAACTGCTTCCACATTAATTGTTGAGTCAATCCACCCCAGTAGAGAGGAATGGCATAGAAGATAATGGCGAGTGTCCCTAGCCAGAAATGCAGATTGGCCAGTTTGATCGAGTAGAGCTGGGTATTATAAAGCCTTGGCAATAACCAATAGATCACCCCGAAGGTGAGCATGCCATTCCACCCCAAAGCCCCCACATGCACGTGCGCAATGGTCCAATCCGTGTAATGGGTAATTGCGTTAAAAGACTTAATTGACAACATGGGGCCCTCGAAAGTGGACATCCCGTAAGCGGTAACGGCCACTACCATAAACTTGAGAATAGGATCAGCTCGCACTCGATCCCAGGCGCCTCTCAGCGTGAGTAGTCCATTTAGCATACCGCCCCAGGAGGGAGCAATAAGCATAAGAGAAAAAACCATACCCAGTGACTGAGCCCAATCTGGCAAAGAGGTATACAATAAATGATGGGGTCCAGCCCAGATATAAATAAATATGAGCGCCCAAAAATGGATGATCGAAAGTCGATAGGAGAAAATCGGTCGATTAGCTGCCTTTGGTAAAAAATAATACATCAGCCCCAAATAGGGCGTGGTAAGAAAAAAGGCAACAGCATTGTGACCATACCACCATTGCACAAGTGCATCCTGCACACCCGCAAAAACAGGATAGCTCTTCATCAGGGTTACGGGCAATTCCAAATTATTAAATATGTGCAGGAGGGTAACGGTTACCCAAGTAGCGATGTAAAACCAAATGGCAACGTAGAGATGCGTTTCTCGTCGCTTTAAGATCGTTCCAAACATGTTAATGCCAAAGACAATCCAAACGAGTGCAATGGCAATATCGATCGGCCATTCCAGCTCTGCATACTCATGACTGCTGGTGAACCCCAATGGCAGGGTAATTGCTGCAGCCAATATAATGGCTTGCCATCCCCAAAAATGGATGTTGCTCAGCAACTTGCTATACATCGGGGCTTTCAAAAGACGCTGCAGCGAATAATATACCCCCATAAAAATTCCATTTCCAACGAAAGCAAAAATCACCGCATTGGTATGCAGTGGTCTTATTCGTCCAAAAGAAGTATACGAAATGCCAAAATTAAGCTCAGGGAATACCAACTGCAATGCAAGCAGTAATCCCACCAGCATGCCTATGACTCCAAAGACAAGGGATGCATAGGCAAACTTGCGAACAATAGCATTATCATAAGCGAAGTGATCGAGTGCTTCTACTTTATTTTCCATATTTCTTAAAAAGGGATTGGTCTGGATAAATAATCAGTAAGCCCAGTCGAAGGGCCATCAAGAGAAAAAACAGAAAAAGTGAATAAAAAACCCCAGCGATCATTTCTTAGTGCGCTTCACATCATCAAAGAGAATTCTGATCGCCGGAGCATCGGCATCGTCATATTGTCCATCCTTATTGGCCCAAAAGAAAGCTCCTAAGAAGCCTAAGGCGATCACCAGACTAATGCCTATCAAAAGAGGAATTATATTCATCGAGGTCAACGATTTCCGTTCGAAAAACAAGGTATTATCGGATGGACATAAGCCGGATGATACTTATCAACTGCTGCCATGAGAATAATCATGAAACTTTAAAATCTCTATGGAAGAAATATCTGATCAACCCCACTCCCACCAATACAATGGAGATAGAACTCAATGGCATCAAGATGGCTGCTACAATCGGAGACAAGGAAGCGGTTACTGCAAAACTTAGTCCCACTACATTATAAATCAAGGCTACCGCATAACATACATAGATGGCGGTAATACCTGATCTGGCGAAACGAAACAAACCATCCAAGTCTTCAAAGGACTTGTCCCCAATGATAATGTCGCAAGCGGGAGAAAAGGCAGCATGATCGGAGCTAATTACGATGCCCACATCACTCTGCTTGAGTGCTCCAGCGTCATTCAACCCATCTCCAACCATGGCCACCCTCTGCCCATCGCTTTGATGCTGCGCTACAAAGCGAAGCTTATCATGAGGGCTCTGCTGGAAAAGCATGTCTCGATCATGTCGAAAGTATGCGCTAAGTTGTCCACGCTCCCCATCGTGATCACCACTGAGAAGACTTAATCTGTATCTTTCCCTCAATCTGGAAATAATTTCTGCCAGCCCTTTACGGTAAGCCCGGGATATGCTAAACCCACCACAAAATTTTCCATCGATGTAGAGGTCGCTCACTACGGTGCTCGGTCTTAGGGCCGTTGCTGCCTTGAGCTCAATCTGATGGCCTTCCACTTCTCCACGAATGCCTTGGCCCACGATCTCTTCAAAGTGGCTGACCTCCAATGCACCACTCACCTCAAGGTGGGCTGCAATTTCCCTACTGACAGGATGAGAGGATTGTTTAACCAAAGACCCCAACCACTTTTCATGTTGAGAGGACAACGGATGCTCTCCCACAAAATCCACTTGAGATCGGTGCGTCTCAGTAAGTGTTCCGGTCTTATCAAAGACCAGATGATTTATGGTCGAAAGGGACTCCATTACCGAGGGATCTCTCACAAAGATCTCTCGAGAACTTAATAGTCGCAGTGCTTCCCCTAGTGTAAAAGGGATCGACAGCGCAATGGCGCAAGGGCAAGCAATAATCAAGACAGAAGTAAAAGCGAATGTTGCCTTGGCGGGATCCTCAAGTAGCCAAAAAGCACCTGTGAGAGAAGCGATGGTCAATATGGACATGGTAAAAACACGGGACATGCGATTGGAAATACGCGACACCTGACCTTCTTCTGATTTCTCAGCAAAAGCTTCTTCATTCCACAGTTGGGTGAGGTAACTGTTGGACACTTTCCGGCTCAAAAGAATCTCGATCGCCTTGCCCGAAATACGGCCACCGGCAAAGACCTTGTCTCCAGCCTGTCGCTCGACGAGCTGCGCTTCTCCTGTCACAAAACTATAGTCAATTAGGGCAGCATCCGAGATCAGGATCGCATCGGCTGGAACAAGATGACCATGTTTAACCATCAAGACATCTCCCACTTCCAGTCCCTCAAGTGGGGTCGGAGTCTCCTTTCCATCCACTATTACATTGGCACTAATGGGAAAGTAGGATCGATAATCACGATCAAATGAAATGCGCGCATAGGTCCGGTTCTGGAACCACCTACCAATCAAAAGGAATAGCACCAGGCCAACAAAAGAATCAAAATAGCCTGCACCCGCTGCAAACAGCACCTCAAAAGTACTTTGAGAGAAGATGGAAAGTATTCCAATGGAAAGTGGAACATCCATATTGAGTGCACGAGAACGCACTCCCCTCCAGGCCGACATCAAAATATCCCGAGCGCTGTAGAGTAAGACAGGTAAGGCAAGTACCAAGTTGAGATACCCAAAGAGCTTGCTGAAATCTTGATCGCCATCGCTCGCAGATAGACCCAAGTACTCTGGAAAACTAAAGAGCATAATGTTCCCAAAGGAGAATGCTGCCACTGCCATCTTGAGGGGC
>JAHQVP010000156.1 GCA_019634275.1 Saprospiraceae bacterium | reverse complement strand
TGAAGACTACCTAATTCTCGTTTTACTAGCTTCCATCGTCGTGGTTGCCGATCAAGGTTGATCACCGTGATTGCCTCAATAAAGTCTGAGTTGAAGATTTTAACCGACTCATGGCTTGCCAACAGTCTCCGGATCCTATGTGATATGTATTCCAGTTGATATTGGCAGTACTTGAGAACGCCTATGCCCATTGGTCCTTGATTTTAATTGGAGCAACAGAGATGACGTGCACTTATATATTTACCGACAAGAGAAATTGCTTTCTCGACTTGTGACATCTCTCTTCAAGTGCAGTCCGTTTGCCCTGACCTCTTGAAGGTAACCACGTTTTTAATATTTCTTGGTACGATCGATCGCTCGGACAAGAGCTAATGACTATTGTGCAGCGACTAGTGGAAGAGATAATCGAGGTTTGCATGACCGGGTATCAGAAACGTGCATGATCTCTTGAAGTCCAGTAGCCCCCACTCCAGAAGACTCAGGCATTGAGACTCAGAATCCTACTGCTTAACCCAGTGGCGGGAGAGCATCAGTGTATCCTGTGTCCTCCCGCCGCTATCTTCAATTTTCACCTGGGTGCTCGATTAGACCTTCAAAAGGGCATGGCCTTTTCCCGCTTACCAACTAGATAGAATTCGTCTACGATAACTTCTGTGAAGATGCGCTTGTTACCGTTTTCATCCTGATAGTCCCGATTCGTGAGCTTGCCTTGAATGGCTACCTGACTGCCTTTCTTACAGAGATCAGCCATTAGCTCGGCCGTTTTTCCCCATGCCACCAGATTGTGCCAGTACGTTTTGGACTCTTGGACGCCATTCTTCGAATAGGTCTCGTTCGTGGCGATGGAAACCTTGGCCAGTTTGTTGCCGCTGCTAAGTTCTTTGGTCTCTACGTCTTTCCCCAAATTACCGATAAGCTGTACGCGATTCATTAGATTTTTCATTGATGATAATTTTAAAATGTTAACAAAATGGGATGCGTTAGATGCATCGGAAGCAAAAGTGCAGGCTACTCTACAGTGGAGTCGAATATTACTCGAGTACTTGCGGAAGTAGTCGATTATAAACGGTTATAATCGGATATAGTCAATGATATAGGCACTCGTTCGCTTCGCATTTGTTTTGAGACGGAGCGTTATTAGATGGCAAGGGAGTTGCCTGTCCATCGGAAGCCATCAGTTGTCCACACTGTCAAGTAAGGAGTGGACGCTTATTCCTTTGCTGCGAGAAGGACACGATCGAACCAATACTTGCCTTCTTGCAGTCCGCAACGAAGGTGAATGCGAATGTCTTCAACGCGGGTGGTAGGGGCCACGAATTCGTATGAAAAAACCTGCCAATGTGGCTTGAGTGGCATCTCTCGATTGATATAGCTGGTAAAGGGATCAGACTCACCTTGCACTCTTAAGGTGACTACCTGATTGCTATCCCCTTTTGCGACGATCGAAAACCGATAAGTCTTACCTTCTTCTATGGTAAGATCACGATAATAGATGCGGCCATAAGCAGAATTGGTGCCGGGTACGGTTACTTCCAATAGGACGGCGCTCTCTCCTTCGTATGCGTCTGTCGTGATGGTGGCCGATCCCTCAGCCCCATTATTGAAAATGGGTAACCAGGGAGAAAGCCCCATTTCGAATCCTTCATTCATGACCATATTGTCGTAGCATGTGCGTATGTCTACTTCAAACAGTCCACTCGAGCTCACCTCAAATTCTGCATGCATTTCTGCTGATTGCGCACCCCAAAAGATCACTTGATTGTCCGTGACTGTCCCCTCACTCATGAGTTCGTAACCATGGTATGTTCCCTCTGGGATTGGGCTCCCATCGATGGTTTCTTGAGCGAAGGACGGACAGGACAGACAGCCACCACAGATGTCCGTTTGGCAGGGGAGTACTTCCATCATTCCTTGCATCACTTGATTTCCATATGCATACAGTATCTCATGCATTCCGGGCCCCGCAATGGACGCGTCGAAATCAAAGGTTTCATCTCCATTGTCGCTGACACCACGACCACTGTAAGTGCCACCTTCCGTTATTCCGCCACTCAGATTTTTATAGAGTCCATCTTGCTCACACATCTTCATCGTAAACTCAAACTCCGTCGGTTCATAATCCTCGGTATAGATCTTGACTTCGCTCAAGCCAAAGCAACCACCGCCATGATTGTCCAATGCTGTGATGAGCAGATGGCTGGCGGCCACTCCAGAAAGATCAGGCCCACGAGATCCCTCGTAAAAGGATGATCCAGTTGCTCTGCCCAAGGTAAATGTATCGACTGTGGTCCAATTCGTCCCGTCAGTGCTGATGTCAATCACAATGTTCTTCAGTCCATCGTCCAGATATTCAGGATGATTGAGGTTCCAGAAAAAGAGATCGTGCAAGGTCCGAAGACTCCCTAGTTGGTAGTGGATCCAGTGAGAGTTGCCGTGCAATATATTCGGGTTTTGTGAGGCCTGGCATGAAACCCATCCATCGACGGCACTGGTTGTATGGCGATCCTCTACACATTGACCAAATAGTGAACTGGTACCGAGGATTACACAAATTAGCGAAGCAAATACTCTTCCCCAACATTGGAGAATCCAAGGCGTAGAATTCTCCAATGTTGGGGAAGAGTATGGGAAGTTCCAGGTTGCTCACGCCAAACCATCGAGCAATGGTGGCAAAGTACTCATCCGTTGAGAGCGTGGGGATAAATCGACCCCGCGTGATAAGCTGAGGATCGGGGGTGTCAACGGATAAGGTAGGATAGCTGCCATAAAACTGACCTCCGTTGATTAGGTTCGGTCCCCCAAATGCCATTGTGTTGCCCCCCCAGGCATGATCGGAGCCATTGCCATTGCTGCTCAGGGTGCGTCCAAACTCAGAAATAAACATGGTCAATACCTGGTCTTCCACATTGACTTTATCAGGAGCCAGGGCATTTTGAAATGCGCCGATTGCCTGACTGACCATGGCCAGCATCTCATTCTGTTTGTCGATGACTTCATCGTGATGATCCCAGCCACCGACGCGTACAAAGAAGGTTTGTCTTTTAAAGGACAGCAGATTTCGAATGCTGATGACACGTGCAATCATTTCAAGGGATTGGCCAAACGGGGTATCGGGGAAGTCGTCTTCTCCGAACTGGTATGAACTTCCGATGGCCGCATCAAATTCAAGAAAACCGTCGCGTGCACCTTCGACCACATCCATGTACGTCTTGTCAAAAATGTTCTGATACTCGGAAGCGAGCAGGCCATCAATGGCCTGTGTTCTTATTCGGGTGATCAAACTGGTGCTGCTGGGATCGTAGTTGGTCATGCCTACTGCTCCATTTGTGGCACTGATCGCATATTCTACTGTCTGATTGCCCTGTTGCCAAACATTGGATCCGGAAAGAGACATGTTCATCGATATGTTCTCATTTCCATTGCAATCATTTAAGAGGTCCGCCATCTTTCCACCCCATCCCTTGGCTGTTCTGGCGCCGGGAATTCCGGTTTGCCATTCTTCGATCTGATCGGAATGAGAAAACAGCCCAAGAGGCAGATTTAGATCTGCGTCGTACTGCATTTTTGTGGTAGGGCGCAGGAGGGTGCCGATGTTGGCGAAGATGGCCGCCTGACCCGCGTCGAAAAGGCTCTTGAATTCTGGCATCGATGGATGCAGTGCCCACTCTCTGCTTCCCTCGGAATAGTTGAGCTTGGTATCCATCAACATTGACTTTGGAATGGCCAATCCGGAACCTGGGTCAGTATAGAGACCTTGCCTGGCGGTTACATAGTGGCCGTGTTCCATATCATCGTAAGGAATCAACATATTGAAGGAGTCGTTACCTCCCGCGAGCAAAACGCATACAATGGCCTTGTAGTCGTCTGCATCTGCTACGGAGCTGTTGCTGATGGCGGCCGCATTGATGGCCCTTAAATTGGTTAAGGTATTCATCAAGGTGAGGTACCCCATGCCTGCACAGCTGGCCTGTCCCAGAAATCTTCGTCTATTTAGTTTATGATGCATGGCTTAGCGATTTATGTTGTAATCAGGAGATATCAGGGCTAGATACATGCCTATCGAGATGCGATCGAAGAGATAGGTACTTCTGGATGGGGCAAGCTGATTGATGGCATCTCGAATAATCTGTCGAGTCGAGTCTTTCATCTTGCCATGCGTAAGATTGGCATCGATCCAATTGATGAAGTGCTCTACATCCTGGGCAATGGGCTCCAGTGAGGTTTGATCCCAATAGGTGATGCTTCCGCGGTCTCGCGATGCCACGAAGAACAGACGGCGATTTCTTGTCCAATCATACACTTGATTGATAAACCCTACACTCAACCTTGAATCGTGCAACCTAAATTCGGGAGCGACCAGGCTGGCATCCTCTATGGCCCCATTCGGCGCGTCAATGGGAAGGTAGAAGTTAAAAACACTGGGTGCTGCGAGTACAGCCTGTCCCGCATTGGTACTGAACGTTAATGTGTTATTCCAGTAGTTGCCACTTTCCGATGTTTTATCGACCATTCTGGCAAACTGACTAAATCGAAAAAGGGGTTGTTTTAGATGAGAATGATTCGGATTGAGGGGCTCACAGAGACGCGCTTCCTCGTCCAGTAATATGGCCTTGACGACTGCAGCCATGTCTCCTCTGACCCCTTGCCCATTATTGTTAAAAATGCTGGCGACGCGATCTATATAGGCAGGGGAGGGATTCGATTTGACCATTCGCTGGATCAGACGATAGCAGACAAAAGGTCCCACATTGGGATGATTGAATAGATTGTCCAGAGCCTGATTGATGTCCTGGAGGCCCGTCTGCCCATCAGGAACAATCTCTCCTCCCAGCAAGGTCTTGGCGCCGGGTTCATGCTGATCTTCGTACATGATCATGGGCACGGTCATAGCCGTATTGCCCTTGTTTATTCCAAACCTTAGAGTTGTTGAAAGTGAAGGAAGAATCGAGTCGTAAGACAACCCGGTGAAGATCTCCGAGTATTCAATGACGTCGTCGTTGTCGTAAGTGGGGATGTCCATCCCATTTAGCTGTTTATGACTGCCATCATTGTTCAACTCGAACAATCCAATCGTAAAGAGCTGCATCAACTCTCGCGCATAATTCTCATCAGGAAAGCGGCCAATCACAGTGTCGGATTTGGGATTGTTGGCATGGCTCAGGTAGTAACCCATGGCAGGATGTAGGGTTACGTCATACATCAAGTCTCGATAGTTGCCAAATGCGTTTTTAGCCAACACATCGTAATAGGATGCTAGCGCATATCCGTAGGCAGTCAGGTCCGAATTTCGAGACACTACCCAGATTTCCGCTAGAGCCGATGCGACCTTGTGCCTCAGAAGATCCTCATTGGTCATGTTTACTTGCCACCAAGCATATTGGAAGGCATTTGCATTGGGGCGTCTCTGGATGTCCACGCCGTTGGCCGCCAGACTGTCCATGATGCGAGCCCACACGGACTCTGTTTCCGTAAGTACCTTCGTTTGGGGTAGGGCCATCTGTGCATCTATCCAGCCCTCAATGCCGAGATTCATGACGGAATCCAAATGACGACTCTCGAAGCCAATCGACGCTTGCTCTAAAAAATACGCCGTTCTAAAACGCTCGTACAGCAGCCCGCTACCATTGATGGTATTCAATCCATTCGCGAGGGCCGTCCAACTGGAGTCGCGATAGTCATCGCTCGTCTCTACTACGATACCGTCATCTTCTCCTGCTCCTATAAAAGTCTGCGCAAAGAGAGGCGTGCATGCAACAAGCATACTGTAAAATAGTATGTGCCTGAGTCCCATATTTTTACGTTGTTTCAATAAACAAACATGTCTACATCTTGAGTGGAAGCGAGATGGTTGTATCGGGAAAAGTCAGAGTGGGTCAGAAAACTAGCCTTTTAGGGCTTATGGAACAAGTTCTGTATTAAAAAACTCGTGATGGCGCTTCTGGCGTATATTTATTGATGATACTTTATATAGCTTCTGTAGTGAAAATCGCACGGTGACGTATGCATTTTGCACCTGACTGAGGGTTGGGACTACATAGGTAGTGATTCTTCATACATCCGTATCTTACCTTGCCGTGAAGAAAGAGGTCAAGCCAAAGCATTTTATCCATAAGCCGGAATATCCAGGCGGCATCAAAGCGATGCGAAGGTTTCTTGCAGAACAGCAACAATATCCTGCAGAAGCATTGGCCCAGCGGATTGAAGGCACGGTGCAGCTGCGATATACCATCGATCATAGCGGAACTGTAATCAGGACCAAGGTAATTTCGGGAGTAGGCT
>JAHQVP010000013.1 GCA_019634275.1 Saprospiraceae bacterium | reverse complement strand
TTCTTGAAATACAGTCGTGAGAATGAATCGGAATCCGACAAGCTGGGAGTGGAGTACTCCTCTGCGGTGGGATACGACGCTCATCACATGGCCAATTTCTTTCACACCCTAAATAACATGCGCGTGGGAACAGAAGCCGAGCGCTTACCAGAATTTCAATCTACTCATCCCGACCCGATCAACCGATTTAACAATGTCAATCAGATGGCATCGGCTAGGCAGCAGCAAGAACCTGGCCGCGACTGGATCGTCAATCGCAACAGTTACCTCCGGCGAATCGATGGGATGATCTATGGAGAAGATCCAAAGCAAGGGTATGTGGACAACAATGTATTCTATCATCCTGAGCTTCTGTTTCAGTTTCCGATCCCCAACGACTGGAGGCTAAATAATTCTCCACAACAAGTGCAAATGGCTCCTAAGGATGGAAAATCAGTCATGATCTTGACCCTTGGACAAGGGGAAAGCCTGGAAGCTGCAGCACAGAAACTGATCACGGACCATAAACTTCAAGTGATCGAGCAGAAGAAGCAGACTTTGAACGGAATGTCTGCGATTGCCATGGTCTCAGACCAAGTGAATGAACAGAATCAACAGACTATTCGCATCATGACCTACCTCATCTCTTACAACAATCTCATCTATGTGTTCCATGGGATGAGTTTGAAGGAAGACTTTGATGCGTACGTTGGTAATTTTAATGGCACCATGAGAAACTTTAAGCGTCTGACCGATCGATCCAAGATCGATGTGAAGCCGGACAGATTGAAGATTCAAACAGTAAGACGTACTTCAACTTTGCAGCAGGCGCTCACCAGCTACGGTATGAAGTCGGATCAATTTCGCGAACTCGCATTGATTAATGGAATGGCTCTGGAAGATCAGGTACCCAGTGGGACTATGATAAAAACCATAGTAAAATAGCCTAGAGGAAAAGACGGCTCAGAAAAAGATCGTCCCTTTTTAAAAAAGCGATAATTGATCGTCGGCCGAGCTTGATTTATGGTCGTCCTTGACAGTTCTGCCACCCCATTTTGATGATTGACTTCTTTCCCATTGGAGGTATTCAGGATAGCGCTCTTCCTCTTCTTTGAATGAATCCTCCAAAGAGACTGAAATGCGGTGCAAAGCTTGCATTGCTTCCTTTCGATCGCTCCTTTGCATCTTAGCCGTAGACACCGTTTTTCGCAAGAATGCAATGGTTTCGTCGTAGATCTTCAGCGGCACCGGAAAAGGGTGGCCATCTTTCCCCCCATGAGCAAAGGAAAATCGAGCAGGGTCTGAGAATCGGATTGGTTTTCCAAATATGATTTCGCTGACGAGGGCAAGTGACTGCAGTGTCCTAGGTCCAAGACCCTGCAACAACAGCAAATCCTCAAAGTGCGTAGGATGGGTCTCGTGAGCTAAAAAGAGAATCGACCCCAGTCGCTTTAGGTGGATATCGTCTGCACGCACGTCATGATGATCCGGCATCTTTAATTTGGCCACTTCACGCAATAGCCGCTCTGGTTGATCTCGAGAAAAACTCAGAATGGATTGTTGGGCATCATTCGCTTTCGCTGCAACCATGTTAAGGATAGTACCCATAGGCTCGCCATAGATACTGGCATGAGGATCAGAAACAAATGACTTGATATCAGGCGAATGCCAATGATAACGTCTTGCCGTTCCTGTCCGCTCATTCATGCCCTGTTGTATCACTGTCCAGTCTCCAGCATCCGTGATGACAAAAGAATGCAAATAGATCTGAAAGCCATCCTGAACGGCAGTATTATCAATTTTGGCAGTCAGTCGACTTGACCGTATCAGCTCATGCCCATCCAGGCCCTGGCGATTTGCAAGTATTCTGAGCTCCTCTGGTGTTCTTCTTGAAGCTGCTCCTCTCCCACCGCAAAAATGTAGGCTCGTCCGATGAGCAATCGGATTCATAGTTTTCTTAAGTGCCCCCATTACAGAAGTTGTAATGCCAGAAGAGTGCCAGTCCATTCCCAAAACGGCACCAAATGACTGAAACCAGAAGGGATCACTAAGCCTTCGGATGACTTCGGCTGCACCATGTTCTACCAGGATCATTTCGATGATGGCTCGTCCCAGCTTTCCCATCCGCTCATACAGCCATGGAGGCACCTTACCTCCATGCAACGGCAAATCGGTATAACCACTCCGCCTCATGGGTGATTATGACCGTCAAATGTTGAAAGTGCATGCATCTTGTACAACTTAGACATGTAACTAATGACCAACTAATTGGTTTAAATTATGCGAAAAACATATGTTTGCGGCAAAGTACGTGTACTATGACTGAAGCACAGGAATCCAGCAAAAAATATCGTCTGTATGCAATCATTTCTTTGATCGCTACGGTGTTGCTTCTTGTATTTGTATCCGAGTTCTTTTGGCTTGGATTGCCCTTCCTACTTACCTTTACCGTAAAGGCTTTTGGAGCCATGTAGTCGGAAGACTATCCTGCTGCTCCCTACGATGCAACGGAGCCGATTGCTCCCTTTACCAACTAGCTAATCGGCGTCTTCTTTTCTCTCGCTCTAAGAGATCTCCTGTCTCCTCTCTGTATTTCACCAATACCAAGTGGAACTCCTCTATGGATTCCCCCCAATCAATGAGAATCAAATGTTTTCAAGATCGTGGTCTCCTAATGCAGTACGACGCTAAAAAGAAAACCCGCAGAACAATGTTCTGCGGGTTTTCGATTTCTGTCTTTAGATAAAACTACTTGAACGTAGAAGCTTTTCTAACGCGCTTTGCGAGCAGTGCATAGAAAATAGCACGATACTTGTTTCGGTTCGAAGAACCCATTTGCTTACACACATCAGAAATGGCCTCATCCAGTTTAGGCGTGTCTTTCATGCCCAACTTCTTGATCAAAAAGTTCTTCTTGACTGTTTCAAGTTCTTTTTTGTCAGAACAAGAAACTTTGGCAGCATCCGATTTGTAGATAGAAGGTCCACATGCTTTGGCTACGGCACGAACATAATCGGCCTTTAGTCCAAAACCGTGCTTCTCCGACTCCTTCATGTAGGTCTGCACTAAATCATCAAGTTTACTCATTGCAATAAGGTTTAATAATTGATGCCACGAATTTATCAAAATATGTAGTAATATGAAAGCATCTGAGAATAAACCTGTTGCCTACCAAATTTGCCTACTTTTCTACTCGATTTTTGATATTGATATTTCCATCTGGAGGACCTCTATTTAGGGTACGATGGAATAGAATCAGAAGTATGGTCGTAAATTAAGATCTTTGATCTGCAGATAACTATTTGATGTTCAATGGATAGCAAGAATAATAAGGAGCAATCAATCTTTGACAGCATACAAGAACGCCGTGACTTCTGGATTGCTTTGCTGGTCCTGGCGGTCGCTGGCATCTTTATCTTTAGAGTGATTTTTTCCAATCAGGGAGAGGCTCAGCCACAAGAAGATGTCCTTGCTGAAGTCATGCAGCAATACACAAGTCCTTCCAACAGCACCGAAACCGATACTGAAAAAACCTCCGGTGATAATACTTCCACAGAAGAGCAAGAAGCCAATGCTGTCGAAGACAACACTTCTGTCACCTCATCACCAGACAATAAAGAAGCCAGTAAACCACAAGAAACTATATCCTCTCCTGAGAAGAACTCACAAACTCCTGATGCAAAATCAGCGATAGAGGACAGTTCAGAACAAGAGAAGAAAACCGCTGCGTCCTCCCGCAAAGACCAGCGTGAGTTGCTAGTCATTCACAGTTTTGCTAAGTCGCACAATGCAATCCGATTTGCGCAGAAACTCACTGCTGAGGGATACGATACTGAATCCCGGGAAAGATCCAATGGTTGGACAGCAGTAGGTGTTTGGGTGGATCGGGGCTTAATCGACTTCGATGCCTTGATCCAGGCTATCCGTGAAGAATATGATGCCAACCCTGTACTTTGGGATGAACTAGAATGATCATCGCACTAAGGTTACATCACCAGAGCGGATAAGTGATGTTCCATCCGGCAGTTCAAAGACAGCTCTCCAAACGAAGACATCTGGCGGCAGGAAAACCCCACCGGCCTTTCCGGGCCATCCACTGCCTTCATCGTTTACTGCGATGTTCTCCGCCTCATACACCCGAATCCCCCATCGATTATAAACTTCAAATGAACGAATTGCATAGGGATATTGGCCTTGGACAAAAAAGCGATCGTTGATTTGATCTCCATTGGGTGTAAATCCGTTTGCTACCCATATGTTTAAAGTCCGATCCACCTGGATCGTCAGAAAGTCTTCGCCGCTACATCCCGTTTGCTGGTCGGTCGCCTGAAGTCGATAACGGGTACTATTAAAAGGTTGGGCAGTGGTCTGTTCACAGTCGCGGCAGAGCATATTTTGCTCGTTCTGTGGATAGCCACTCCATCTGAGGCTGTAGTCGCCAATGGGGGTCACCGAAGAAGATAGTATGACCGAATCTCCAAGTCGAATCTGATTCTGTGAAGCCAGTATAGTTACCTCCACGGGATCAAAGAAGGTAACCTCAACCACATCAAAGAACGTATCACATGGTGTTGTTGCCATCAACGAATAGGTTCCCGGAGCGGTCACCCTCAAGGAGGATTCGGTAGAACCAGTATTCCATAGGTACTCAGCATCAAGGTCTTCCACCTCCAGAACCAAAGTGTCTCCCTCGCATACAACATCCGCTAAAATCTCCAGGTCAAAGTCGAGCGGGACAACCTGCAAAATAGTCGGATCTTTAAGGGCAACTGTGGTGGGGTCATCGGAAGGCAAATTGCCCCCTAACGAATCCGGAAGGCCCAGGACGAATGCCTGATTGACAACATCTCCTGGTGGCACATTGCCCACTTCTGCTCGCACCGAAAGTGATGAACTCCCCAGTGGGATGGTCATGTTTTCAATACTTAGCACCCTGCGATCTGCGCTTATGTTGACTGTCCCACCAAAAGGATTATCAACGACCTCGATAATGGACATGCCTGGAGGTAAACTATCTACAAAGGTCAATCCTCTCCTATTGATCGCACTGGCATTGGAAATGCCAAAAGTGTAGGTAACTTCTGAGCATGGAGCAATTCGTCGAGGCTGCACATCCTTGATCATCTTTACGGTATAAGGACAGGCACACCCATCGGTACCGAAAGCAAGCTCATCTGCCACTAGTTCGGTCAAGGCTCCTGTCTCCTTGTTAATCTGAAAGAGCGTATTCTGCCCATCCAAACTGTCCGGGATGGTCTCCACTATTTCTATCGGGTCGCCGTACCCATAAAGATTCCCGAAAGCATCAAAGAATATCGATCCCATTGTACCTGCCAACTCACCAGGAACTCCGACGACTTCCGTCTCTCCCGTAAAGACATCTACGGTGACCAATTGTTGTCCTAGCGCATCCCATCCGTAGCAGATGCCGGTAAACGGATCAAATGCCATATCATGGAAATAGAACTCATTGCCCGTCATGGGCACAGTTCGCAGGGGGTAAGTAGGATCAGTGAGGTCTACCAGAACGATGATGTTGTTTTCCAGGAATCGTTCAACAAACCGAAAGCCGAAACGCACCACTTCTCTCCGTACTCCGGAAATCACCATGTACTTTCCGTCAGGCGTGCATGCTCCCGCAATGTATGAACGATCAGGCGGGAGATCGTCAAGCACCCTTAGAACCTCCATTTCTCCATTGGCATCCAGCCTTATAAAAGACTGATCATCTTGATCCAGTACATAGATCAGATTATCGGTGATGCGATATCCCATGGCATTCAGATGCCGGACTCCTGCTGTGTTGGGAATGGGTGTGAAAATGATGTCATCGGTTCCAGGATTGATGACCAAACTCGACACGCCGCTCCTTTCAAATTGGAATTGCTTCAAGGTCTGCGTGATGTAATACTGCCCCGTGCACTTGAAGGGTTGCTGTGCGCCCACCAGCAGGCAACCCAGACCAAAAACCAATATCAATAATGCACGCTTCACGTATTCTTTACTAAACTAAGCTATTCCGTTTCCATCGACTATTTTCAAGTGTTAAAGGATTTGTTCACGCACCTTTCCTACACTCATTGTATCTTCAGCACGAATTTCCGCACACTCATCGTATTCAATAACGCTGGAAATATCGATTTCCGATAAATCATCATGTCGCTCATGAAACATTTTACTAAAGTAATTCTCACTCTTAGTGCCCTTTTGTTGCTTTCCCATCAAGCTGAGGCTCAACTGCTTGACCGTGTCCTTCGAAAGACAAAACAGAAGGTCGGACAGAAGGTTGAAGATATGGTAGTCGAAAAAGCCTCTGAATACATTGCACAACGAGTGTACAAATCCATGTCTGATGGCTTTGACAAGATGTTGGCCGACGCATACAAACAGGACAGCACTTACCAAGCCAATTATAGCGACTCTGTAGCCATTAAGTACGGAGGGCTAGCACGAGATTGGATGTCACGAATGAATGAAGCAGCTGATGTGCCCGATGCATATGCATTTGATGCCACTGTCACAGCAATCACCACCTACAAGCGAGACAAAGACAACATGGTCCTGTACTTCTCAAATGAAAATGGGGTCTTTGCCATGGAACAAGAAGAGCGCGGGACTAAGCGCATTTTTCTTCTGGACACAGAAAAAGACGTGACCATTTTATATGAGATTGACGGAAAGAAGAAAACCGCACAAGCCATTCCCAATATGATGGCCCTGACGGGCAGCATGATCTCTTCGTCTATGCAGGAGCAGGAAGATGTGGAATGGACATTGGAAGAGATAAAGGGCAAGAAAGTAGCTGGATACAATTGCAAAGGATTTAAGGGCAGCAGCGATATTGCGGTGACACAGACCTATCTCAGTGAGGAAGTGGACATCAGTTGGAGCAAATCCTTTTTAGACAATATGAAGAAGTTTATCGTCGCACTGAATACAGATGATGAAAAATATGCTTTCGAAGGAATGGTGATGGAATCCACCTATCAAGAGGTCGAAAAACCCAAGGAAAAACACTTCTGGCAGGTCACCGACATCGACAACTCGCCATTTAAGATCGTAAATGCTGAATTTGATTTCGGAGGAATGACCGCTTCCGAATAAAGCCAGCGAGATTTTCCGCAACGATATCTGCTCACGAATTCTTGCCAATCTCGAGCGCCATCGAGAAAGCAGCCATGACGATACATTGAGACAAGAGTATACTTGCAACTTGGTTCGAGATCTTTTATAGGTATTTGCTAGCCTCTCTGACGGTGAGTGGCATCAGAGTATGTTCTCTAAGTAGATCCCTTACCTTATCTGGGAAAAACTTGCTGTACTGTCGAAGTGCCCATCCTGCTCCCTTTTGCAAAAAGAACTCTCTGGAATTCGCTACCACTAGGACATAGCGCTGCATCATGGCCCAATCGGTATGTTCTCTGTACTTAAGCTGATGGATCAGAGCAACGCGTTGTAACCACATTTCTTCGCTCTTTATCCAGGCATCCGTGCTCTCTGGTTGTAGGGACGGGTATTGAAGCAAAAAATCCCCAATAGTGCCAGCCAGCGAATCTACGGTATCCCACCAGGACTTGTCGAGTACCAATTGCTCCAAAAACCCAACGTCCTTCTTGGATAAGGTTCGCACTCGCCTTCGCAAGAGGTCACAGGCTACATATTGAAACTCACGTTCCTCCAGTCGCCAGAGTGCCTGAGTCGTCTCCAACAAGATGCTCGGCTCAAAATTTTTGCTGCACGTTAATATCTCTTTTTGGAGTTGCTTCCTCAGGGGGCTTTTCAGTCCCAGGAAAACAAATCGATCCTTCATGTAAGCCTGCATGGCCCTGGCATTTGCATCATCGGCATGCTTTCTAAATGATTCCACTAAGGGCGTGAGTACGTCCATATTTGTAACTACCTTTCCAACAGATTTACCGATACAAGGTACCTATATATGAGACCTCTGGCAGAACGCATGCGGCCGCAATTCTTGACTGACTATGTTGGACAAGCACAATTGGTCGGCGAGCGGGGTTCACTGAGAATCGCCCTGGAGGCCAATCACATACCATCGCTCATACTCTGGGGGCCGCCAGGAGTGGGCAAAACCACCCTGGCTCAGATCATGGCCAATACACTGAAACGTCCATTTCAATCACTAAGTGCCATCAATTCTGGGGTGAAGGATGTCCGTGAAGCCATTGAACGTGCGCGCAATCAGCAATTTTTTGATCAGGGACCACCGATCCTCTTCATCGATGAGATTCATCGTTTCTCTAAATCTCAACAAGATTCTCTATTGGGGGCCGTAGAGCAAGGGACCATCACCTTAATTGGGGCGACTACTGAAAACCCCTCATTCGAAGTGATCTCAGCCCTGCTCTCTAGATGCCAAGTTTATGTTCTTAAGCCCCTCGCAGTTGAGGAACTCAAAGAGGTTCTTGTAAGGGCTTTGGAGAAGGATGAAATCATGCGCAAGCGCGACATCATGATTGAGGAATATGAGGCACTGCTGAGATACTCAGGTGGTGATGCTCGAAGATTGCTAAACGCTTTTGAGTTGGTCGTGCAAAACTGCCCACCTGGACCAGTCAAAATTGACAATGCCTTGGTGGAGCAAGCAGTACAGGAAAACCTGGTGCTCTATGACAAAGGTGGGGAACAACACTATGATATCGTTTCGGCCTTTATTAAGTCAATCCGAGGAAGTGACCCCAATGCCGCAGTGTACTGGCTGGCGCGGATGGTAGAAGGTGGTGAAGACGTGAAGTTCATTTGTCGTCGCATGATCATATCTGCATCAGAAGATATTGGCCTGGCCAATCCCAACGCTTTATTGCTTGCTACACAGTGCTTTCAAGCGGTGCAGGCAATCGGGTATCCAGAAGCCCGTATCATCATGAGTCAGTGCGCCATCTACCTTGCAAACTCTCCTAAAAGCAACAGCGCCTATCTGGCCATTAAGGCGGCGCAAGAAGGCGTTCGCCAATCGGGCAATCTTCCGGTTCCCTTGCATCTGCGCAATGCTCCCACCAGCTTAATGAAAAAACTGGATTATGGTGCAGCCTACAAGTATGCGCATGATTATCAACAAAATTTTATCGATCAAGACTACCTACCCGAAGATTTAAGAGGTCAACACTTTTACGAACCTGGTCAAAATCCGGTAGAAAACCGAACACTGGAAGTGCTCAGAAAGCGTTGGAAAGATCGATACGATTATTAAACAATTTCGAGACTCATACGTAACATAGTACGTTTATTTCTATTTTTCGACATGGCAACAGATACACTGACATCCAGTGACTTAGACTTAATCAGGCAAAGTGCCCGTGACGCGGTCAAAGAATACATCGCTCCCCACGTAATGCAATGGGACGAAGATCAATTTTTCCCGAAGGAAGTGATGCATATTCTCGGCCAGCAGGGGTTTCTAGGAGTGCTCGTACCGGAAGAGTTTGGTGGCTCAGGCTTAGGATATCAGGAGTATATTACCATACTAGAAGAGATCAGCAAGGTATGCGGTAGCATTGGTCTCTCTGTGGCTGCACATAATTCCTTGTGCACAGGGCATATCCTGATGTTTGGCTCTCAGGCTCAAAAAGAAAAGTACCTGCCCAAGTTGGCCAGTGGATCTCACATCGGTGCTTGGGGATTAACGGAGCCAGGTACAGGAAGTGATGCCATGCGCATGCAGTGTGTTGCGGTAGAGGAGGAAGACCATTACGTGATCAATGGAACAAAGTCCTGGATCACACACGGTAAGTCGAGCGATGTAGCTGTGCTCATAGCCAGAAGTGGTGATTTATTGGATAGCCGTGGCATGACTGCCTTTGTAGTAGAAAGAGGTACGCCTGGATTCAGCGCAGGAAAAAAGGAAAACAAACTGGGGATGCGAGCCTCCGAGACCGCCGAGATGATTTTCCAGGATTGTAAAATCCCGAAGGATCAGGTATTGGGTAAGCCCGGCGAAGGCTTTATTCAATCCATGAAGATCCTGGATGGTGGTCGCATATCGATTGCGGCATTATCCCTTGGGATCGCAAGAGGGGCATATGAGTGCTCAGTAGCCTATGCGAAGCAACGCGAGCAGTTTGGCAAACCAATAGCACACTTTCAAGGCATCGCATTTAAATTGGCCGATATGGCTACCAAAATTCAGGCATCCGAACTTTTGACACGCAAAGCAGGAAGTTTGAAAGATGCGGGAAAACCCGTGACAAAAGAATCTGCGATGGCCAAGCTTTTCGCGTCTGAAACGGCCGTACTCTGCGGTAATGAAGCCGTCCAAATACATGGAGGATATGGCTACACCAAAGAATTTCCTGCCGAGAAGTTCCTCAGAGATTCAAAGCTCTGCACCATTGGAGAGGGCACTTCCGAAATTCAAAAAATCGTGATCAGCAGACAATTGCTGGGATAATATCAATCGCAGGAGCCGGATAGCCCGGCGAAGACGTTATAGGCATACTTACCAATCAAATTATGAATCGACTATATTTTCTTCTTATGGCATTCGTCATGATCACCGCATGTGATAAGGAAGACGATGGGCCGGCTTTGTCTGCTGCAGAGCAACTTGCCAGAGACATCACCATCATTGAAGAATACCTCCAGCAGGAGGGATTGGTGGCCGAAAGAACCGCTTCGGGGCTTCACTACATCATAGACGTAGAAGGAACTGGAGGGCATCCTTCTTCGAATTCGGACGTGGAGGTTACCTATAAAGGATACTTAACGGATAAGACAGTGTTCGACCCCGGGAGTAGGACATCCTTTTCGCTTACCCGTGTCATTGAAGGTTGGACTGAAGGCATCCCGCTGTTTAAAAAAGGCGGCAAGGGAGTCCTTCTAATTCCATCAGAGTTGGGCTATGGTCGCTTTCCTCCTACCTCCACCATACCTCCGAATGCAGTGCTTATTTTTGATGTAGAACTTCACGCATTTCTCTAGAACGCTTGAGTAATGGAACGACCTCGCTTATGGTGCGGGGTTGCTAAACACATTACTCACTTCATTGATTTCCTTCAAGATGTCAGAAGACAATTCCACGTCGATGCTGGCAATGTTCTCTTTAAGTTGATCCATGCTTGTGGCACCGATGATGTTGCTCGTTAAGAAAGGTTGCTGATTGATGAAAGCCAATGACATCTGAGCCATACTCAAACCATGACGATCAGCAATCTCTACGTATTTCTGAACCGCCGTGAAGGTGTGGTCACTACTGTATCGCGTCATTCGATCCCCATAAGCATTGATTCGGTTATCCGCCTTATCCATACCCTTATGATACTTTCCTGACAAGAGCCCAAATGCCATGGGTGAATATGCCAACAGGCCTACCTTCTCTCGAATTGCCATTTCGGCTAGTCCAACTTCGAAGCTGCGATTAACAAGACTGTATGGATTTTGGATGCTGGCAATCCGAGGCAAACCTCTTGCTGCTGACATCTCAAGAAAGTGCATCATGCCCCAGGGAGTTTCATTCGAAATACCTACATGGCGAACCTTACCTTCAACGATGAAGCCCTGCATTACTTCCAGGATCTCAGCAAAGTTATCCTGCCAGGGGTCATCGGCTACGTGCTGATAATTTAATCGCCCGAAAAAATTGGTCTTGCGTTCGGGCCAGTGGAGTTGGTAAAGGTCTACATATTCCGTTTGCAGGCGACGAAGACTATTGTTCAGCGCTTCCTTCAGCTGATCAGGCGTGAAGGCCAAATGGGGCCTGATGTAGGACAATGCGGGATTGGGCCCCGTGATTTTAGTAGCCAGGATCAGTTGATCCCGGTCGCTTCGTCCTTTCAGCCATGTGCCAATGTACTGCTCGGTAAGACCCTGCGTTTCGGCACGAGTTGGTATGGCATACAATTCCGCAGTATCAATAAAGTTGATTCCCTGATCCACCGCATAGTTGAGTTGCTCATGTGCTTCTTCCTCGGAATTCTGTTGCCCAAAAGTCATGGTGCCTAAGCAGATCTTACTCACCTCTACATCGGTTGTGCCGAGCTTTCCATATTTCATCTGTCATCTAATTGAGAAGCTCGAATCTAGTGAAATTCTTATGGAGCAGCAGGTGCCAACGTTGCCCGATTCTGCTCCTTATCAGGTTTTCATTTTGAGCAACTAGATTGTACCTTGTACGTCTGGCATTCTTCGATAGCAGCCTTTGTGACGGGGGGATGTGAGATTGCGATTCCACGACAAGCATTTATGAATAAAGAAGACAACCCACGAATTGTATTGGTCACAGGAGGTAGTCGCGGCATAGGAGCTGCCATTAGCCGGAGATTTGCCCGCGAAGGGTGCATCATAGCAGTCAATTATGTACAGCAGGAAGAGCGCGCAAATGACTTCCTTCATACCTTACCGGGCGAAGACCATCGTGCTTTTCGAGCCGACGTTGGCCATGCTGAGCAATGTGCTGGATTGATTGAGAAGGTCCTGGCGTGTTATGGCAAGATTGACGTTCTGGTTAATAATGCTGGAATTCACGAACAGCACCCTTTTGAACAGGTCGACTATGAAAACTGGGAACGCATCTTTCAAGAAACACTTGCTGTCAACCTATTTGGCCCGGCCAGACTGATGTACCTATGTGCAAAGCAAATGGAAACGCAAGGCTACGGACGCATTGTGAACATCTCTTCCAGAGGAGCATTCAGAGGTGAACCCGATCAACCCGCCTACGGGGCTAGTAAGGCCGGCCTAAATGCGCTGAGCCAGTCACTAGCTCAAAAACTGGCTCCCAAAGGAATCTTTATCGGAATCGTAGCTCCAGGATTTGTCGAGACCGAAATGGTTGCTGACTTGATGTCCAGTCCTCGAGGAGATGAGATCAGAAAGCAAAGTACTTTTGGCAGGGTAGCAAAGCCTGAGGAAGTGGCCGAAGCAGCATACTTCCTGGCATCTCCCGGAACAGAATTTATGACGGGCACCATCATTGATGTAAATGGAGCCTCCTATCTGCGATCTTAACCTGGCCATTAGGCCATAGAAAGGGATCACGCCATACTTACGTGCTCAAGCCTCTCGCCTCTTCTTAGTTTGCTGGAAGTGGATCCTTCAACAGTGTAATCTTTTGCATGACAGCCGTCTGCAATCCTTCCACTTCAGAACCATCCTCATACACCAGTGCAACACCGATGGTGCTTTCTCCATACGGCAGACCGGTAATAAAGTGAGGTTTCCACTCATCGAGCATGGTCACTTCGCCATTGACCTGCAGCTTTATCCGGTGAAGACCTCCCACGTCGGCAGCGACTGGATAAAAGTCCACCATGATGCGCTCCGTGTCTTTCCCAACATATGTGCCTTTGGGTCGGCTGTAAAACAAAGTCGGCTCAACAATATCTTCAGAGTCGGTGATGGTGTTGTTTTGCACTGTGACTCTGGCTGCCACGGCGGCACCAGGATGCTTTATGCTCTCATGGTACGATCGTGAAAGAAAAGCGAGTAAGTTATGTTGGCCATTGGGAATCTCGAAGTCAAAAGAAGGTACATATTGTGCAGAATAAGGGTTCTTATCCACGATCAAGTGGATGTGCTGCCCCTTGCCTGAATTTGCACACATCTTGGTACTGGCATCACTTGTTTGCTCACCCAATGAATAGCTATCGCCAGAAATCGCAAAATCAAATTTGCCGTCCTGAAATACCATGTCATCGATTTTTGCATCACTGAATGAGGGAGATGCAGAAAACGCCACAAGGGGGAACCTTGTCTCACCAGCATCTTCTTGGGCGGCCTTGGTCTGCTGAGCGGAATCAGAACCACAACTTGAAAGAATCAATCCCGAAAGAACCATAAATGTGAAAAGTCGCATTGTTATATGAAGCTTAATTAGATGGCAAAAATAAGATTTCTAATTTACGGGGTCATTCATGAAGAAGTCACCAACACTAGGTCCTGCTAAGACCATGACAATGACCCGTCAGGGCGAGAGCACATTGCTGGAGTGTTCTCATTGCTTTCATCTTCTTGGTGCCGACGAAATTGACTTGGAGCACAGTAAGGCCACCTGCAACAACTGTCAGGCGACCATTGACCTGGATGACATCTTACGCTCTGATCCTTATCGACGGCCTGAGGTGGTCATGCCCGACGGAGTGGAGCTGCTTAAGCTGAGCAACATGCTTGACATCGTCGTTGACTGGTACCGATCTTCTCCAAAAAGGATGGTCGGATCCCTTGTATTTGGATCCTTCTTTTGGAATATAGTACTGCTGCCCTTGGTGTTCTTCTTTTTGTTTGCGGGAGATTTCTTATTGGTCCTCTTTTTCATTGGGCACATTACTACTGGCATTGCCCTGGTCGCGTACTTGCTGTCCATCTTTGTAAACAAAAGTCACATCGAAGTGACCACAGAAGGCATCCGCATTCGCCATGAGCCGCTGCCATCTCCTCTCAATAAGAAACTTTTTCTCCCCAAGGCACAGATCGATCAACTCTTTGTAGCCAAACACCATCAACGTTTCGGCAAGAAGAAGTCAAAGGTTCCTTCTTATACCTTGCATGCGCTGTCCAAACAGGGTAAGGTCATAGACTTGGTTACTGGAATGGATCTTGAAACACAATTGTATTTGGAACAGGAGATCGAGACGTACCTGGAAATCCAGGATCGTCCCATATCTAAAGAAGTCAAGCGTAAATAGTGCCTCAGCTTAAACCATATAGAACGCAAGTTAAGGTGGATGCACCCATCCCAACAGCATCTCACTTACTCGACTGTCCAAACTGCCATCATTTCATCGGTTCGCACGAAGTTCATATGGAGAAGGGCATTGCCAAATGCACCAATTGCGATCACGTCTTTACATTTCAGGAATTTATCGAAGAGGACCCTATCGCAGCCTCAGACTTTGGCGAACTCCCTGAGGGACTTGATGTCTTGAAATTAAGATCCCTTCTGGAGATCAGGGTTAATCACAATCGCGCACGCAGCGGGTCCGTCGCAGGACCTGCATTTTTTGCCCTGATGTGGAACATCTTTCTATTGCCCTTTCTTTTCTTCATTGTGACCAGCGGTCAGTGGCATGTGCTCTTCTTCATCAGCCTTCATCTTTTCGCAGGCATCTCCATGTTACGCAATGTGTTCGGTCAATTGCTGAATCGGACGACCATCGAAACGACGGCAGCGGGAATCGCAATTGTCACCAAGCCATTCGGATCCAGAGGAAAAGGGAACATCGAAATTAGCCGAGAAGAAATTAGCCATCTCACGGTCGCAAAAGGCAAGCGATCTTTTAATGTCGGCGGATCTTTGGCTCTGCACATACACCGGAAGCAAGGAAAGCCCATCACCATCCTTCATGGTATTGACCGCCCTACCCTCCTGTATGTAAAAGCAGCTATCGAGGACTACATGAGATCTGGCAGATGACAAGGGTGACAAATAGCAATCTCGGGTCTTGAGTTTCTTTTCAAATTTCAGGAAGGCTAATTTTAGCGTGAATGGTGGGCATATCCACTACATAATCGGAGGCAGCGGTCCGCCATTGCTTCTCCTGCATGGATATCCTCAAACACACTTTATGTGGCACAAAATTGCGGATGACCTTAGCAGTAGGTTTACCGTGGTGGCGTCCGATCTGAGAGGCTATGGGGACAGTTTCAAACCGCCGTCGGACAGCCAACACACTCCCTACTCCAAAAGATCCATGGCAGCCGATCAAGTGGAATTGATGGGGCATTTGGGCTTCCCATCATTTTTTCTTGTTGCGCATGATCGAGGAGCACGCGTGGCCCATAGGATGGCGCTGGACATGCCATCTGTGGTAAAGAAATTGGTCCTAATGGACATCGCTCCTACATATGCAATGTATCATAAAACCGATATGGATTTTGCCCGCTCCTACTATCATTGGTTTTTCCTGATTCAGCCCTACGATCTACCTGAGCGGATGATCGGTCAAAATCCGAGATATTATCTGGAACGAAAGCTCGGCCAATGGGGACGCAATCCGGGAGGCATTACCGGAGAGGCATTCGAAGAATATATGCGCTGTTTCGATGCAGAGACCATTCATGCCAGCTGCGAAGATTACCGCGCCTCTGCTTCCATTGACCTGCTGCATGATCAAGAGGACCTGGATATGGGCAGATCGATGGAATGCCCACTATTGTGTCTATGGGGGGAAAAAGGCTATGTGGGTCAAAAATATGATGTGGTTGAAGAGTGGGCACCCTGGACAAATTCGAGCATTGTCGGATATGCCTTGCCATGCGGGCACTATGTCGCCGAAGAAGCGCCCAAAGAAACGCTCACACAAATCCTTACCTTTCTGCCTTCGCCATGAAGAAGTATCGGATCTCCGTCATCCCCGGCGACGGAATAGGCAAAGAAGTGATTCCAGCATCCCTAAAGGTGTTGAATTCTCTATCGGACAAATTTGGCTTTCATTTTGATTTTGTTCATTACCCATTCTCCTGCGAGTACTATCGTAAACATGGTCGGATGATCAGCAGTGATGGGTTGGACAGACTCGCTGACAGCGACAGTATCTTTCTCGGTGCAGTAGGTTATCCCGGGGTCCCTGATCATGTGTCCCTATGGGGGCTACTCATCCCCATCCGAAGACATTTCGAGCAATATGTAAACTTGCGTCCGGTTCGTCTTCTAGAGGGGATCACTTCTCCCCTTACGCATCCGGGGAACATTGATTTTTATATAGTGCGAGAAAATAACGAGGGCGAGTATTCTTCCGTTGGGGGAAAGCTGTTTGAGGATAGCGAGAGAGAGGTAGTTATCCAAGAGAGCATCTTTACCAGACAAGGCGTAGATCGCATCCTTCGATATGCTTTTGACCTCGCCATGAAGAGGTCCCGGACTTTGACCAGTGCTACGAAGTCAAATGGGATTATGCATACTATGCCCTACTGGGATCTCCGTGTAGCCAATATGTCTAACCACTATCCTTCCGTATCTGTAGAGCAGTTCCATATTGACATTCTTTGTGCCCACTTTGTGCAGAATCCTGAACAATTCGATATCGTAGTGGCAAGTAATCTGTTTGGAGACATTCTTTCTGATCTAGGACCGGCCGTTGTAGGGGGCATGGGCATAGCGCCTGGTGCCAATCTAAATCCTGAGAAGGACCACCCCAGCATGTTTGAACCAGTGCATGGCAGTGCTCCCGACATCGCTGGTCTGGACATCGCAAATCCAATTGCCAGCTTTTGGACAGCTCAGATGATGCTCGCACATCTGGGGGAAGATGCTGCAGCAGCCTTGCTGATGTCTGTCATAGAAGAAAACATTGCTGATGGCACTGTCAAAACGCGCGATCTCGGAGGCAGCGCCTCTACCTCTGATGTCACGATGGACATTATATCCAGAATTGCGGACAAGTAATAAAGACTGTTAGTCGCTATCTTCTGCATATCGCACACCCACTTGCCTTCGTACTTCATCCAAAATCTCACAGACGTCGAGCGAATGTTGGTGTCTCCATAATGCGTTTTCCATCTTGCCGGCCAAGTATGCCCTCTGGGATGATGCAATCTGCCCCATAAAACCCTTGCCATCAAAGGGCGCTTCTCTCCGAGATGGCTCCTCTCCTGCTGCAAGTATCGTCAGGCCCTTGGCTTCGTGCCAGCGACTGTCTATTAGCACGATGCCCTTTTCAAAATTAATGCGCGCGGGCATGCTCGTTCCATACAATATGGACGTATGCAAATGTGCAGAAGCCCCATTTGGGTACTGCATGCGTATGGTGCATGTTTCATCCGATCCCGTTTCAGAAAGCTGGCCACTTGCCTCGATTTCGGATGGCTTGCCAAGAAGAAGGTAGGACAGGTAGACGCAATAAATACCAATGTCCAGGATGGAGCCTCCCCCAAGCTGCATATTGTACAAGCGTCCCGATAAATTACGATCCGCCTGAAAGCAAAACTCTGCCTCTATCTCTAGCACACGACCTAGCGTACCCGCTTCCTGGATCTGCAGCAGTTCCTGATAGACTGGTAAAAAACGGCTCCAAAGAGCCTCCATGAAATACACGTTTTGCTCCCGAGAGACTTGCAACATCCTCTGCAATTGTTTGCTGTTGATGGCCGCTGGCTTTTCGCAAAGAACCCCCAATCCATGACGCATGGCATCGATGGCTATGGAGCAGTGTAAATGATGCGGAGTAGCGATATAGATCACGTCAATCTTGCCGCTGGCCAATAATTCCTCATACGATCCAAAGGCCCATTCAGACTGATACTCGGCTGCAAATGCTTTTGCCTTCTCCAAAGAACGACTGGCTACAGCAGTAAGCTCACCTCCTGGCACAAGGGAAAGATCGGAGGCAAATTTCCTGGCTATCTTCCCAAGGCCGAGTATTCCCCAACGTACTTTATTCATGTCAATGTACTTTTGATTTAAGCACAGTTAATGCAGTGTTCGCTACCCGGCATGTAGATGATCCGCTTGATGTCAATGAAGGTGCCGCATCGAATGCATTTTCCGAAGTCGAGATCATCCAAATGATTGAGTGCTTTCTTCATGCTGTAAAGGTCCAATCGAGCATTGCGTAGCGCTGCCTCCATAACACTTTTATTGTTGATGGCGTCCATCCTACTGACTCTGCCAATGGCATTCTCCGGGCCTATCGGTTGCGTCATCTCCTCCATCCGCTCTATCTTCTTCTTCGTCCTTTCGATCTTCTTTTCTAGCCGAGCTCTAATGAGTGATCTTTCTTCGGACGATATCATGGCTTTACTACCCTTTGCACCAGAACTGCACCTTGCTTGTTTATTGCTCGTGCAAGATAGAGCCCGCGCTTGAGATGGGTGACATCCCAAGAAGTGATCCCGTTGGCGGAGTGGAGCACTTGTCTCCCTTGCATATCGAAGAGTGTTAAGCTCTGCAGCTCCAACTCAGATTGAAGGTATAGAGTAGATTCCACAGGATTGGGAAAAAGATAGGTCCTATGCAGCACTTCATTTTCCTCATGTGCAGATGAAATCAAATCAAACTGATTGAAAAAGGCAATTGAATTGAGAACGGCAAGAATCGCACATGGACCATGTCCTGCTGTACTGGAAAGATTTACGGCTTCCACATCTTCTGCTCCACCCTGATTCATGTAGGCACTGGCCGTTATGGCATTGGTAAAACTAACTTGCTCATCTGCTTCGCAGTAGTACATGCGCATGGGATGCTGAGGCACCCAACGATAGGTGTCGTTCTCTTCGAGCCGCATAAAGACTTGGCTTGTCGTATCTCGAAATTGATCAATATAGGCCTCCTCAAAGAGTTTACGAGGTAAGACTGCTCCCTCATTAGCGATAAGCTTTGGAATCAAGATGGCATTAAGCTGATTGAGATCGATCTCGTGTGTGGCAAATTGCTGAATCTCCTCCAAGTATTCTGCCCTGACGATTTCCTGGAGAGAAGAGTACATATCGCCATATATCTCTTGGTACCCTCGAAGAATGTAGACTACGTATCCCACGAAGTCGTACTCTTCGTCACTTAAAATAAGCTCTCTGGTACCACCAGAAATGTCATATGGGCCAGACATTGGAGCCGATGCCGTAAGCCAGAGGTCGTCAGTCATTCGCTCCTCAATGGTTCTTGCCAATGCCATTGCAGCATGCCCACCTTGCGAGTATCCCGAAACAAAGATATTGGGAGGCCAATCTACTTCTAACTCGGACAACAACTCTCTCATTGCCAATAGCATGTCAAGTCCAGCGCGCGATTGCGTCTCTGCATGCACATAGGGATGGAAGCCTCTGCTGGTACCAAGTCCCAAATAATCTGCAGCACTACACATGTAGCCTTGGCTTGCATATCCAATGGCAATAAATGCATCTGCCAGAGTCAAATTGGAGGGCACCTCATCCTTGGCTGCCGTCGTCCCATGCTGATACGCAATGATTCCCTTTGCCCGACCCAACGGAAGGACAAATAACCCCGATGCCGTATCGGGGAGATTATCAGAGCCTAATGTGGCATAGCTGATCCGATACTGTACCACATCGTTAAGTGCAGGAATGGCAAACAGTCGAGTGAGAGAGTCCGCGGATATAGATCCCAATTCGTCATAGGACAACAGTGCTTGACCAGAAAGGGTACTGCTCAACGTGAGATACACCATCAAAATCAAACCTTTCATCAAAGGCGTTCTCAAGCGAGTCCGATTTACCATCTTCTTTGATTTCATGTTGTAAGATAAACGCACAAAATTGCAAAAGGGTCTCCTCGAAAGCATCACCATGTCATCAAAGGGGAAAACAGACATGGCTGCGATTCTCCTCTCACTACTCTCCAGTCCTTGCTTCGATAATCTTGGCCGTGGCTACATCTGCCGCACTGATGCCCTTTAAGGCCGTAGTGAGTAGTGCCCTGGTATCCCGGATGGCTGCAGTGGTGCATTGTTTCAAATGCCTGGCCTCTGAGCTCTTTCTATCACGAAATCGTGCAGCATTCTTTAACTCAATCTCCCTTATGAAGGATCGGAAACTTTTATTGGCATGGGCCTTTCCCTGCTCATGCACATCAAACAGCAGCCGATTTCCATTCAACAGTGCGGTGTCTTCTTGGAGATCTGCAATGTCATCATTGACCTCCGTGATGAGATCAAATTCGTTCCAATCCGCAGGCCTCAGGATTTTGGCAAGAAGTGGATCTGCTTGATAAATGAGTGCACGCATAAGACGAACATCACATGACTTATAGTAGTACAAGTGTCGCATACTAAACCGGGTCGGAGATTTCTCAGTACGCAAGCTCACTTCGTGAGATTGATATCTTTCGATCTGCCGAAGCATCTCCGCCATTTTGTTCTGTGGCACACCAAAAGCAGCCAAGGCTTTGCGCATCGCCGTCCAGTGGGTGCGGAGTCCCCGATCCGTAAGTTTCCAATTTGTCTCGAGGTAATGGTCCAGGTCATATATTTTCTCCTGCAGTGCCATCAGCTTGTCAGTAAATTCTCCATGATCAACAATCGAGGAGATTTCCAGCATCCATGGAATTTGGCGATAAGAAAACAGATCTCTGATTTTTTGCCGAAGTGATGTGTCCTCCGAGCCTACAGAACCTGTCTTCGGTAGCGCCGCCTTCGTTTCAGCAGCCGCTACAGTGGAAGCCGCTGTCGCTTTGCTCTTTTGTTCTTTAGACTTTGACTTCTTTTTTTTCGGCTTGGCCACCGGCTTGGATGCCTTCAAGTGCGCAGCCTTCTTTCTGGACTTCTTCTTGCCCTTCTTGTCCTTCCTAGCCTTCTTAGCCTTCTTAGCCTTCTTAGCTTTGGCTTTGGCCTTTGCTAGTTTGGATTTCTTCTTGTTTCTGAGCTCCTCCAGCTTCTTTTTTTTCTTCTTTGACTTACTCTTCTTGCTCATACTCGTGGTGATTCAATATTTATCGGATAGTTTTTCTGCCCTTAGATAACAAAATGCAGTGAAAGAGGCCATACTTCTCGCAGCGGCATCTTCTGCAAACTTGAGAAAACCACCCTGCATCGTTACGCTGTAGGTCAGGGAAGTCGGCCGAAGCGCTGAAGTACCTTCTTCAATTTTTCAATGGATATTGCCTGTATTTCTCCCCTATACCCCTTAACGGTAGTTGCTCTTAGTAGAGAATTTAAAATGGCTTCTTCTGTACACTCCACTGCCGCCTGGAAAAGTGGTGAGGCCTTCGCATTATCAAGAACAATACGGTTGCTTTCTGGGGAAGTTGTTGCATGCATAACCCGGTTATCTGCAGAGGTAGAGAAAGCAATGACATAGTCTCCACTTCCATTGGAAGCAAATCCCCCGGTCTGAGCCAGTCCCAAGAAAGCTCGCTTGGCCAACCTTTTGAGGTTACGTGCATCCATAGGAGCATCGGTCGCCACGACGATCATACAGGATCCATCTGCATTTTCTATGGCCTCGCGAAATGGATAAATTGCCCACTCTTTGCCCACAGGAACACCATCGACTTTCAGCACACCACCAAAATTTGACTGAACCAGAACACCCACCGTATATCCCCCGAGTGATGGTGGCAAAACCCTAGAGGCGGTGCCGATCCCTCCCTTAAAACCAAAGCAAACGGTACCCACTCCAGCACCAATTGTTCCTTCTGACACGAGTCCTGTCTTTGCCGAGTCTATCGCTCGTCTTACATGATGCGGTGTTACAAAGAGTTTTCTGATGTCATTTAAGTAACCGTCGTTGGTCTCGCCCACCACGGCATTCACTGAACGCACTGTCTCATTGCCGGGTTGCTCCAGCGTATAGCGAACTGCGCCTTCCACACCTGCACTCACGCTCAGGGTGTTGGTCAGTATGACCGGACTTTCGATTGTGCCAAGTTCTTCTACCTGCGAAATACCCGTCAATTTGCCGTATCCATTCCCAATATATATTGCACCAGGAACCTTCTCCTGGTAAAGATTGCCTTGGTGTGGGAGTATGGCAGTCACACCCGTCCTCACCGAATCCCCAATGAGCAAACTATGATGTCCCACGGTCACACCCTTCACATCGGTGATCGCATTATAGTTTCCCGGCTTAAATACTCCAATCTCCAAACCCAAGTCGCGCGCTCTTGGGCGTACCTCCTGAGCCATCGCCTCCACAGCACTTCCCAAAAGACTCACCAGAAAAATAAAAGCGAAGTATTTGGTCATCAGGAGTCCAATTCTTCCTCAAGTGCTTCAAAGAACTGACGTGCCAGCATATTGGCTACGCCACTGACTACGCGTTGGCCCGTTCTGGCCAATAGCCCTGACATTTTTACTTTGCCGACAAAGCTAACCGTGGTCAAAGCCCCCTCTTCCTCCAGTAGGTGAATGTTAATGTCAGCCTTTGCATTTCCGATTTTGCTCTTTTGATCAATGTGGAGTACAAAGGATTCAGGGGGTTGCTTTTCGTTAACCTCCACGCGTCCTGAAAAACTTCCTCTCACTGGGCCAATTTTGACATCCGCCACCGCCTCATATCGATCTTCTTCAATGGCTTCCAGACGATCTACCCCTGGTGTGATTCGAGCGAGGGCGTCCGGATCCATAAGTGTATCCCAAATAACTTTCGCCTTTGCATGGAACTGATGTTTTCCTTTTAGTTGCATGTTTGAAACATTGTTTTCTCAAATTAAATGCAATCAAATCCTGACATATATACGGGTGCATTCGTGATTTCCTTCTCTTCCTCCTGCGTCAGGTTGCGAAAAGAAGCTAGAATATATGCACTGGAATCTTTGACAAACCGATGCAGCAGTCCAAGCTTCCCTGAATGGGTTAAGGTCGCATACATGGTATCCCGATCGTCCAGCCAAAACATAGCGGACTTCAACCCATATTCTGCTAATACCGACTCCATAAGCCGAACCAAATCGTCTGTTGTATCGCGAAAATATAGACCTTCAAACGCCAAGAACTCAAATTTACGGGGATTGAACATCTTGTTGAGTATGGGAATATGTGGCACATACTTCATGAGAATTTTTCCCATTTTTCCCTTCATCTGCTTAATCACCCATAGCGCTGGGTAGGCCTGCACAATAGCCTTGATGACGCCTTCTTTCTCTAACACGTAACACCCACCATTCTTAAATAGATTGCTAAAGTGTACGAGACTATGACTGCTATAATGCTCCTGGAGTATGTGCAGCACACGTTCTCTATCCCTTTCGGTTAAGACTGGACGCATGAACCTTGATTTCCTTGGAAAGAAGCGACTGAATCCAACGGTATGTACCTGCCCAATCTGCTCGTATCCAACTCCTTTCACGAAGTTATATGATCGTCTGTTTTTGCCTTCAATTGATGCAAAGTAGATCGCCTTATCCTGTTCACTTTCTCGGACGATGTCCATGGTCTTTTGACCTGCTTTACCCACTATGGCCCGCTCGCGAAATGATGCGTTGCTCGCCAAGTATCGAAAGAAATAAGAGATGCAGGAAAAGTTTCCACTTCTCACCCTTCTCCGATCCATTACAACCAACGCTAGCAATCGGTCTTCGACCGATGCCAGAACAGGAATAGGATCCGTCAAATCACTAATCCGTTCATCTGTTTTCTTATGCTCATAGAGGGTGTCCTCCGTTCCCCAAGTAGTCGTATCCAGGAATTCGATTACTTCCTGGCTAAATCCTGAAGCTCTCTTTAGGTTAAATTCTTCGTCTCGGTATATCTCCTCGGTTTCCACTTCCATCATCATTCCCGGTTAGTCATGTGCTATTGCTTTGCACAGGCGAGCAAGTTACAGAAAATCTAGGCCAGCATCGGAGTCTGGTATCTTGCTATCTTGCTAAAATGGATCAACATAAAATTGAAATTTCGTCGGAAATAGGACCGGTAAGTGCACTGCACCAGAACGGTCCAAAATGCACGCATTGCATGGTCCTGGCGCATGGCGCTGGAGCCAACATGCACCACCGCTTCATGGCCGGATTGAGTGCAGCACTGCTGGCTCAAAATATTGCTACTCTCCGATTTAATTTCCCCTATATGGAAATGGGGAGGCGACGTCCGGATTCAAAAAAGAAATCTACGGAAACGATTGAACGTGTTATTCAATTCGCAGAAGAGCAGGTGCACCTGCCCCTGGCGCTGGGCGGAAAATCTTTTGGTGGTCGGATGGCTTCCCACTTTGCAGCTGAAAGCATTCATGCAAAATCTAGATCACTGGTATTCTTTGGATTTCCGCTACATCCTGCTGGCAGGCCGGCCATCGATCGCGCAGATCACCTGGAGAAAATAAAGAGTCCTATGCTTTTTCTTCAAGGCACAAGGGATGCTTTGGCGGATCTTACTTTATTGTCTCCCATAGTGGAGGCCCATCCCACCGCGACATTGCAGATCTTGGAGGGCGCTGATCACGGCTTCAAATACCTGAAAAAATATTCCATCGACGCCCAGAAATCGCTAGCGATACTAGCAGAACATGCGGCAATATTTCTTCGCCAGGGATCATAAAAAAAAGCCCCAGAAAATACTGAGGCTTCTTCACTAGGAATTCTTGCGCGGACGACCTGGGCCTCGCTTCTTCGCCACAGGTGCCGCTGCACTTTCTGTCTTGCGCGGACGTCCTGGGCCGCGCTTCTTCGCCACAGGTGCTGCCGCACTTTCTGTCTTTCGTGGACGTCCTGGGCCTCGCTTCTTCGGCACAGGTGCTGCCGCACTTTCTGACTTGCGTGGACGTCCTGGGCCTCGCTTCTTCGCCACCGGTGCTGCCGCACTTTCGGTCTTGCGTGGCCGTCCTGGGCCTCGCTTCTTCGCCACCGGTGCTGCCGCACTTTCAG
>JAHQVP010000155.1 GCA_019634275.1 Saprospiraceae bacterium | reverse complement strand
GGCACCAAGGCTGACTTTGTAGGAGTAAAGATTGGCGATGTTAATTTGGACAGTGATCCAAGCCGTAGGGCCAGCAGATCTGCTAAAACGCTCACGCTATATGCTGAGGACAAGGCATTGCAAGCAGGAGCTCGTACCAAGATGACACTGGATGCAAAAGCACTCAGCGAGTTTGAAGGCTTCCAGTTTACGCTAGAAGTCAATCAACAAAACTTGAAGATTGTCAATGTTTCCTTGAGTGACGAAAGCACTTTAAGAGCAGAGAACCTGAATGTCAGTTCCATAGAAAATGGATGGATGACCGTTTCGTGGCACAATGAAAATGCCATTCCTGCTTCAGTAGGCATTGTCCTGGAAGTGGAGGCTCAAGAAGATGTGCGTCTGAGTGAAGCCATGACGATCAACAGTGCCTATACGACTGCAGAGGCTTACCGCCTTGACGGATCGATAGCCAATGTTGCGGTAGGATTCGAGAGCAATGCCTCGGCGTTTGAGCTGATGCAAAACACTCCGAATCCGTTTGCGGAAGAAACCATGATCGCTTTCCGATTGGATGAAGCGACTCAGGCTACCGTAACGGTATACGATGTAACTGGAAAGACGATCAAGTCGATGGAAATCGATGGCATCAAGGGACTAAACAGCATACAGTTTGATCGACCTGATTTGGTAGAGGGTGTTCTCTACTACAAGTTGCAAACGGATAAGAACAGTGCAGTCAAGAAAATGATCTTGCTTGATTGACATACGATAAAAGGTCTGTAAACTCTTTATGAGTAAGGGAGGTGCAAGCAATTGCACCTTCTTTTTTTTGTCTAGGTCGAGAAGAAGCAGGAAGCTCCTATTAGGAGCTCGTATCTAGGACAATGCCTGCTCCAAATCGTCGATAAGATCCCCCAGGTCCTCAATCCCCACAGACAGGCGAATCAGCCCGTCGCTGATGCCGTTTTCTTTGCGAATCTCCGGATCGATGTTTATGTGCGACATGCTGGCTGGGTGCAGTACTAAAGTATCAATGTCCCCAAGTGTAGGGGCGAGGGAGGCCACTTTTAACTTCCGCATAAACGCAATGCCAGCCTCCAGACCATCCTTGATTTCAAAACTGAGCATTCCTCCAAAATCCATCATTTGCTGAGTCGCAATGGCATGTGAAGGATGGCTTTCCAGTCCGGGATAATTGACCTTAGAAATCTGTGGATGGCTTTCCAGAAATCGAGCAAGTCCCATCGCATTTGCACAGTGTCGATCCATACGCAGAGGCAGGGTTTTCATTCCATTGTGCAGGAGCCAAGCATCAAACGGGTTGCAATTTGTGCCCGCCAACTTCATGGCTTGCCAGATAGGGCCTTTCATCAGATCGGTGTGAATGCTTACTAGGGCGCCGGCCGTAGAATTTCCATGCCCGTTGAGGTACTTTGTAGTACTGTGTACAATGAAATCGACACCATGCGTCAAGGGCCGCTGCAGATAGGGCGTACAGAAAGTATTGTCTACACAAACATAAGCACCAGCCTTATGCGCGATTTCGGTTAATGCTGCTAGATCCAAGCAAGCCAACGTTGGGTTGGCCGGACTCTCCAGATAGACCATACGGATAGCCGAGTCTTCTGCCATGAGTGATGCCAGTTTTGCCATATCAGACAGATCTGTGTACACGGGGCTCAAACCGTGCTTCCCTAAGATCTTATCAAACTGCTCGGTGGTCCCCCCATAGATGTTGCCTTGCGTAAGGATTTTATGACCGGGCTCTAAGACACTTAACATCAGCGTCAAGATCGCAGACATGCCTGAGCTGAAAAGAATGCACTCGCCATCCTCATCCAGATCGAAACTCTCCATTAGGGCAATTTTGCGGGCTACTGTTTCGATTGTTGGATTGCCATAACGGCTGTATACATGTCCTTGCTGATCCCCTTTGAAAATGGCCATGCCTTCATCAATAGAAGAAAACGAAAACGAAGACGTGGCGTAAATGGGCAGCACATGAGGCTGAGTCGTACGGTTTTCTTTAATTTCGCGGACGCACAGCGACGTAAAACCTTGCTTCTTTACCATAGCAGTAGGTTGATTTTCGTGACCGCCGAATATATGAAAAAGGGCAACCAAGCCTCGATCGAGGAGACAGAAGAAGGATTTATCGAGCGACTTGAAGTGGTAGTTGACGGTGGTCAGACCCCCCTTCGCATTGACAAATTTCTGCTGGATCGCTTAGAGCGCACTTCCAGAAACCGGATCCAATTGGGCATTAAGGCAGGAGCAATTACCGTCAATGGCAATACCGTTAAGAGTAACTATAAAGTACGACCCAACGATGCCATTGAGGTGCTCATACCCAGAACGAGGATGCCGGGTCAAGAGATCGTAGGGGAGGATATCCCTCTCAACATCGTGTATGAAGACGATCACCTGATGGTAATCAATAAGCCTGCTGGCATGGTGGTGCATCCCGGAATAGGCAATTTTACCGGCACCCTGGTACATGCTATAAAACATCACCTGGACAATCAAGATCTTCCAGTTTTGCCTTCCAATCCATTGGACCGACCGGGATTGGTACATCGGATAGACAAGGATACTACTGGTCTGATGGTTGTCGCAAAAACGGAGTACGCACTGACACATCTGGCCAAACAGTTCTATGATCATACCGTCGAACGCAGCTATGTGACCCTAGTGTGGGGACAGCCCGATGAAGAGAGGGGAGTGGTCTCGGCGCCGATCGGCAGAGATCCTAAGAACCGCACACAGCAGGCCGTTTTTGAAGAAGGAGAGGGCGGTAAGCATGCGATAACGCACTGGGAGATTCTGCAGCCCATGTACTATGTTAGTTTGTTGAGATGTCGGCTCGAAACAGGAAGAACGCATCAGATTAGAGTGCACATGCAACACATGGGTAATCCCGTATTTAATGATCCCAAGTACGGTGGGAATCGAGTTCGCAAGGGTACGGTCTTTCAAAAGTATAAGCAATTTGTGCACAATTGCTTTAAGATGGTGCCGCATCACGTGCTTCATGCAGCCACCTTAGGCTTTGTACATCCAGAAAGCAAGGAACCGATGAGATTTGAAGAACCACTACCAGCAGATTTTCGAGATCTCGTCGACAAATGGTACGCATATGTATCAAATGTCGGTTCAACATAGCCCCCCATAGACCCAGAGAAAATTTATCCCTCAAGAGAAACGCTGTATGAAGAAATCGGAAATCGTCGCTGAGATTGATGCTATTCTTCAACAACTGTATCCCGATCCCCCGGTTCCCTTGGATCATACTGACACCTATACACTGCTTATTGCCGTCTTGCTGTCGGCCCAATGTACCGATGAGCGTGTTAATAAGGTGACGCCACACCTTTTTGCGGCAGCGTCCAATCCCCACGAGATGGTTACCCTCACTGTCGAAGAAATCAGGGACATCATTCGTCCTTGCGGATTATCTCCGAGCAAATCTAAAGCCATTCATGGTTTGAGCGAAATCCTGTTGGATCAGCATGCCGGAGAAGTGCCAACGACTTTGCAGGAATTAGAGGCATTACCGGGAGTGGGACATAAGACAGCTTCTGTGGTCATGTGCCAGGCGTATAGGATCCCCGCTTTTCCGGTTGACACACACATCCATCGCTTGGCATGGAGGTGGAAGCTCAGTACCGGTAAAAGTGTAGCACAGACGGAACGTGACTTAAAGCGGTTGTTTCCCAGGGAGCGTTGGATTGACCTTCATCTGCAGATGATTTACTTCGGTAGAGAGTACTGTCCGGCAAGAGGCCATGATCCGAGAACATGTCCCATCTGCAGCAAATTCGGCAGAAAGTCTCTGTTCGAATGAACAGGAAAAATACGTCTTCTTTAAAAAGGATAGTTGATCGCAAAGTTTAGGTTGGTGACTTCATTGAACGGAAGGCCTACTCCCAATGCGGCATGCCTGCCCTGTTCGTCTTCATAGGGGTTACGCACTTTGACTCCTACATCCAAAACGATGCGAAAGTAGTCGGCATCGAACCGAATTCCAAAACCGCTGCCCACGGCCATCTGCGATAAAAAGTCGGATCCAAAGCGACCACCATCACGTTCGTCCTGACTTAGGCTCCAGATGTTGCCGGCGTCCAGAAATACTGCACCTTCCAGCCTCCAAAAGACATCAAACCGATATTCTGCATTGAGGAGTAACTTGAGATCTGCTGCCTGGAAGAAGGGAAGATTGTCCTGCCGGGTTATGGTCTGATCGAGATGGCTTCCGGGGCCCAGTTCTCTGATCTTCCAGGCTCTGATGGTATTCGGTCCTCCCAGAAAGAACTGCCTCACATATGGAATGTCGTCCGATGTGCCAAAGGGTACGGCGACTCCTATGTTTCCCCTAAATGCCAGGGACTGATCCCTGTTTAATTGTTTGTACAGCCTTCCATCCAGATCAAGTCTGGCGAACTGGGCAAACGACAAGTTGCCAATCTTAAGGGGCTCTGAAAGACCATTGACGATAGCATTGACCAGGTATGCTTCCAGGCCGGAAAGCTCTAATTGAGTGATGAAGGCTGAAGAAATGCCCCTGATGTCTGCCGCATGCTCGACGATGTAGGTGAGCTCATTGAAAAGCAAGCTGGTGAAAAACTGAGGGGCAAAAGACCGACGTGCAAAGGTGCCCTCGGGATACAAGAAATTAAAGCTGTCCCTAGTCTCTGGATTAAAGTAAGTGATCGAAGGATGAGTAATCTGTATTTGCTTGCGAGTCCTTAAGTTGCTGGTGGTACTGCGAAACCCAAAATCCAAATCTATAGATTGATAATTGTAAAAATTAATCAGGTCTACATATTCATATCGTGCATTGAAGATGGAAGTGCCCGTTCCAATCAAGCTTTCCAAGCGTTCTTGCTTGAGGATGCCTAGCCTTCGCATCAACTTGTAGATTCCCAAGAAATCTACGAAGCGCGGAAATTCGAGTGAATTATTGAAGTTGACATTAATGGCGTTAAAAATGCCCCTGTTGCGTGGAGCCAGTTCGACGCTGCCAATCAAGTCATTGGAAAGAAGTTCAGATCCACCGAATATGTTGTTATTGCGTGCATTGATGCTGCCGGTCAGTCCCAGTAGTGCCTGACTATTAACCCGGTTTTGGCTTAGTTGATAGTTGGTTTCCACGCTGATCTTGCGCTCACGGATCAAATCGATCTCAATGTCTACTACATTGGGATTATCTTCCCTCGGCACGAGTCTAGGATTGGCAAATTTAACTGCTGGCAATTGCAGTTGAGCTCGTGCCTTATTAATCACGGACTTGTCCAATTTGTCACCAGGGCGAAACGGGAGGTAACGTAAAATGGCAGAAGGCCGAATGCTGTTTCGATTATTAAAGTTGACAAAGGCTACGGAGTCGTGCATGCTGATGTGCGGCTCCGTCGTGAGATCAAGACTTTCAGAACGATTGTATACGTTGATATTCCCTATCGTCTTGGCCTCCAGTTTTGAGTCTGTGGCGCGCAGTATCCGAAGTCGAGCATTTACCGTAGCATCCGTTGTGTCGGATACTTCCAAAAGGTCAAAATTGGAATATGAGAAATCGGCATATCCTTGATTGTGCAAGAGCTCCACAATACGCTGTTTCTCGGCGTTTAAGTTGGAAAGAGAGAGTGCAGCTCCTCTCCTAAGGTGGCTCTCACCGCCAAGCGAGTCCACCAAATGAGCAAGATCGGTGTTAACAAAGGCCAGTTCAAAGGTGTCAATGGTGTATAGTTGATTTAGCCTGGCATAGTATTTCACCTCCGCTTTTTTGCCCTTGACCTGATCTTCTACCCAGACTTGGGCATCCAGATATCCTTTTCTATAAAGGTGATCATACATGGCCCTGCGAGAGGATTCTGTCAACTGATCATCGTAGAGGCTGGGAGGCTCCATCAGTTTGGTCTGTACAAACCTGTCAAAGTCAGTAGTGTCTTGTTTTTCTTGCTGCCGATAGTAGAAGTACAATCGAGGCTTAAAGAAGATCAGTGCTTTATCATTGGGTTCTTGAAGAAGCAATTTTTCGAGTTCATACCGAATGGTGTTGCGGGCGGCGGAAGGTAAATCGCCCATGACTTCTACCCGGTTCTTATGCAGCAGAACATCTCCGTCCTGCAGGTACTTTTTGGTGTTGCATCCAGTGACGATAGGCAGCAGACATAGTAGTCCAAATACGATCTTATGCAAGGAAGGTGTACCTTGTTTCCAGCTAGGAGTTATTAAACATGGAGCTTCAAAGAGCCTCGAACACACAGATCAAATACTTACTTGGGTTAAAACTAAAAAAGAACCGACTAAAGTATGGCCGATTTGTAGCGGAGGGAGATAAAGTAGTTAAGGATATCATAAGGGACAATCATCTAGTTATCAGAAACTTGTACTTGATGGACTCATGGTTGGCAGAATGGAATAAACTAGAAATTAGATCCCGTTTCCCAGTGACGATCATCAGTGCAGAAGCAATGCAAAAGGTTTCTTCACTGAAGACCAGCAGTGCGGTCCTCATCGAGTGTGACATTCCATCTCCAGTGCTTGTAGATGGAGCCAAGCGTGTGGTATTTTTGGATAGGATCAATAATCCGGGAAATCTCGGCACCATATTGAGATGCTGTGACTGGTTTGGCGTCGAGCAATTGATTTTGTCACCGGAGAGTGCGGATCTCTATAATCCGAAAACAGTACAGGCTTGCATGGGCAGTCTCGGCAGGATTCCGATCTACTATGCCACAGCAGGTCAAATGGCCACGCTGCGGCCAGCGTTTCGAAACTTTTATGCCGTGCTCGATGCAGCCCCTGTACAATCATTAGTGGATTTAAAGGAATGGATGCTTTGCATTGGTTCAGAAAGTCATGGACTTAGCCAGGAAACACTGTCACTGCCAGGCACCAAAGTATCCATTCCTAAAATGACAAACAGCAGCATCGATTCACTCAATGCTGCTGTTGCGGCTGGTATTCTTATTTCTCAGTTTGTTGAGATCAGCTAGAGGAGTCCTTCAATGGCTGCATCCAGTTGATATGGGCTTACACTTGTCGATGCGATTGTACCGTCCTTGTCAATCAGAAAAGTCTTCGGAATGCCCCGGACGCCGTATGTGCCAGCTGGAGCTGAATTCCAGAATTTTAAGTCACTTACATGATAGGGCCACATCAAATTGTCTTTTTCAATGGCGTCCTTCCATCGTGCATCTTGGCCTGGACGATCCAGCGACACGCTAAATACCGTAAATCCTTTATCCTTGTATTTCTTGTAAGATTCAACGACGTGGGGATTGGCACGACGGCATGGTCCACACCAACTGGCCCAAAAATCCAGCAGCACCACCTGACCTTTAAGATCGGATAGACGCATCGTCTCCCCGTTAGGATTAGGCAGTACAATGTCTGGTGCGGGTTGTCCCACCTTGATTTTTTCTTGCGCCTGCATTCGTGCAAGCTGCGACTCAATCTGCCCCACTTGGGCAGCATACATC
>JAHQVP010000154.1 GCA_019634275.1 Saprospiraceae bacterium | reverse complement strand
TTCCGCACCACCCCACATACACATGCACCATAGTGAGACTCTTTCTATTTCGCCTGTCTGCGCTGTCGATATTGCACTACTTCTCTCTTGATTTCGGGTGCTAGGATGTACAATCCAATGATGTTTGGGATCGATACCACAAAGACCAAGGCATCCGAGAAGTCAAGTACGGAATCCAGTTGAATGGTGCAGCCCAGCGCCACAAACAAGCAGAAGACAAATTGAAACTGGAGTTCCTTCCTTTTTGATTTTCCGACTAAAAATGTCCAGCCCTTGAGGCCGTAGTAGGACCATGAAATCATGGTACTAAATGCGAATAAAATGGCAATGAAAGCCAAGGGAGTGACGGACCAAGAGAGGGTGCTGGCAAATGCCTTGGAAGTATAGTCGATGCCTTGCATTTCGATGACCTCAGAAGGGACGTAAATGGTGGTGAGGATAACGAGTGAAGTAATCGTGCAAATCACCACGGTGTCGATAAAAGGCTCAAGTAACCCCACATAACCTTCGGTGGCCGGTTCGTCCGTCTGCACAGTGGAATGTGCAATTGCTGCGGAACCGATCCCTGCTTCATTCGAAAAGACTGCTCTTCTAAAACCCAAAATCATGGAGCCCAAAATGCCACCCCCTACCGCAGGGGCCGTAAATGCTTGATTAAAGATTGAGGAGATTGCCGCAGGCAGTTTATCCGAGTTGAATACGATCACCGCCAGCGCCAATGCGAGGTAGAGTACCGCCATAAGTGGCACGAGGCGGCTGGTGACACGGGCAATGCTGCGCAAGCCACCAATGATAACAAAGCCCACCATAGTGGCCATCAGTATACCAAAGAGCCATCCTTTGTCCATGAAGAAACTTTGGTCCGCTCCGGTAGCGAATACAAACTGCTCATATGCCTGGTTGGATTGAAACATGTTGCCGATGCCCAGACACCCAATGACCATGGCAATTGCATAAAAATAGCCTAGTCCTTTTCCCAATCGGCGCATGCCTTTGGCTGCAAGCCCCTCCTTCAAGTAGTGCATCGGCCCACCAGACACCGTCCCATCAGGATGGACCGTACGGTATTTTACTCCGGCAATGCATTCTACGAATTTGGTAGCCATGCCGAGAAATCCCGCAATGATCAACCAGAAGACCGCCCCTGGTCCCCCCAGTGAAATTACGATCGCCATCCCTCCAATGTTTCCGATTCCAACGGTGCCCGATAAGGCGGTCGACAGTGCCTGGAAATGACTGAGTTCTCCTTCTTTCCGAGAGCCCCCGCTGCGGCTTCCTAAAAGGAGCCGAATGGAGTGGCTCATCCCACGCAAATTGATGAGTCGAAAATAGAGCGTGAAGAAAAGCCCTGCAAAGATTAACCACAGCACAATGAGTGGTGTAGATACTCCTAGGATATTGATCTCAAAAAAAACGATGGATTCAATAAGATGCGTCACGGGCTGCATCACCCGATTGATCACGTCATCTATGCTGAGGTAAAGTCGGTTAGAATAAAAACACACAGCTCAAAATAGGCAAATAGCCACAAGGCAAATGATGGCAAGCCTAACAGCACATTCTACTGATGTCTAAATGGTTATTTCTATTTGGTTGTTTTCTGGATCGGCAACGACGCTTTCGTAATATCCATCTCCCGTCCACCTGGGTACGCCTATGATTTCATAACCATCCTCACGCAAATGCTCCGTTAGATCATTGACGAGTGCTTCTGAACCCACCGATATGGCCAGATGGGCCCAGCCCAGGACCAACGGGTCCTGTCGCTCAGCATGTACATCGGTTCGATGCATGATTTCCAATCGTGCGCCATTTTCAAATGTTAAAAAGTAGGAGGAAAACCCCTTCTTCTCATTGGTGTACTTGTCTCCGGATTTTGCATCGAAATATGCTTCGTAAAAAGCTCGCATTCTTTCAAGGTCCGCAACCCAAAGTGCCACATGTTCAATCCTCATCTCGTATGCATTGATATATGGTGAATCGATCTGAACGCTCAACTGTTAATCCAATCATCTATTACCGGATTAAATTGATGTCTCCGGCCATGGGGACCTCGGATCCATCAGGGAGATCAAAGATCGCCATCCAAATGTAGACGCCCGGATTGAGAGGGGTGCCTTTTACCACGCCATCCCATCCCATCAGATTGTCCATTCGTGTATTCTCTTCTCTGAATAGAATATTACCCCACCGATCCAGTATGCTAAAGACCTTAAGTTGATACGGACGGGAACTCAGGAGTCGGAATCGATCATTAATTCCATCGCCATTGGGGCTGAAAGCATTGGGTGCGTAGAAATAGATTTCGCTATCTACCCTAATTTGAATGGTATCGCTGACGATGCAGCCATTGCCATCTGAAAAATCCAATTGATACAAAGTAGTGACCAGTGGACGCACGAATGGCTCGGCACAGGTGGGACAGTTTATGGTGGGATCTCCAAATAATGCCGACCAATTGTACATCAGAGGATCTACTCCCACAATGTCAAATGGCACAATCTGTATGCTGTCGCCCAGTTCGATCTCGGATCCCGGAGGGAGTTCGATCTCAGGAGGCGGCACAGCGACTACGGTGATGCCATTTTCCAGATTGGTGCATCCAGAAGAGGCTCGAAAAATATAGTTGCCTGCCTCCGTTACCCGGTAGACTCCGTCGAATGGCTGATCATTCACAGTATAATTGGCACCTGCGATTGTGTCAAATACAAATACGAGGGTGTCATTGGGACAGAGTTGCATACCGCCACCACTATAGTCAGAACTCAGTTCCCGAATTTCGATTTGGGTGCGGTCATTGGGAATTGAAAATGTCAAAGGGTCATCGGACACCACGCTCCGACCCAGCGCCAGTGGGAGTCCAGACACAGTCGACTGAAGTCGATGAATGCCCGCCCCATCGACACTGCTGGTGATTTCGAAAACTATGCTGTCAACCCCGATGGGAACTGCCATATCTGTAATTCGAATTTGGCCGTCGGCAGTGCTGACATTGCCTCCAAAGGGGTTCTGAATCAGTTGTGTGACCGACAACCCAGCAGGCAGGTCTTCGGATAAGGTAAGTCCTGTTCGCAGTTGTCCAGTGGCATTGCCTATCGTGTAGACCAGTCGAAGGGGAGTGCATGTAACCGAAAGACGCGGTTGCACATTTTCTTGCAACGTCACCCGGTATGGACAGGAGCAGCCGTCATTCTTGTTGGCCTCTGGTCCTTCTGCGAGTGCCCGCATGGTCCCGGAGTTTTTGTCAATGGCAAACAAAAAATACTCACCAACTGGAAAATTGCCTACAATGCCATACCCATAGAGTCGACCTAGGGGATCAAAGTATAAGCTCGTCATTTGCCTTGCAGGTTGGCCACCTCGTCCCACGGCAACACTCGTTCCTGAGGAAACATCAATGCGGTGCAATTGACGCGTATTGCCATCATAGGCATAGGCCACTTGGTCTTCAAAGGGGTCGAACGCCAGGTCAGGAAAAAAAGCACTTCCATTGAGGGTGCGACTATCTGTCGGATAGCCTTGATCTCTCAAGTCGACAAAGACCAGGCTGTTGGTGGGTTGCGGATTTATAGAGTTCTGATCGTTTCCTAGCATGACCAGAAAGTTTCCATCCGGGGTCACATCTGCAGCAAAATATGATCGTGGGTTTAGTTCGGACAACACCCGCAATGGTTGCACGCGCCCGCGGCTGTCAATTCGAATCAAAGTATTGTCATCTTGGGTCATGCCGTAGATCAGATTGTCGGTGACCCGATATCCAATGCCGTTGACCTCTGCGGGCAAACGTCCCAACTCCGTAAATTCGACTTGATTATTAGGGTCGATTGTTACCCGAGCCAAAACACTGGGATTGCTTTGAAATTCAGTTGTGCGGGCGAAAACATTGTAAAAATCACCGTTACACGTAAAGGGTTGCAGATTCTGAGAGAGAAGCCCTCCAGAGGGTATCAGCAGCCACAAAGTGATTGTAACAAAAGTGCAAGCGTGCCGCATGTTCAAGTAACGTCCTAAATGAACTCCCTCTATGGTCATCAGCCTCGATTTAACATCACCTTAAGCTAAATTTTTTCATACCTCATCTTCACCAATTTATATTGGGCCTGGGCGATTTCCCAACCTGCTTTGCCATCTAGAAACCCCATACGTATAACGAAAGACACCAGAAACCGTCCAATCGGTTTGGCAAACCGATGATAGAGATTGGGTTTGAACCCTTGCTCTCTGAGCAGATTAGCCTGAATGGTACTGAATTTATCCACCTGTTCAAGGTAGGATTCTTGGCTTTTGGCAGTATAGTGCAGAAGATCCCCTTTGAGGTAGTGGACCACACTTGCCTTTGGCAATTTAACCATGTCATGAGGATTCTGCCCCCCCCATCTCCCTACGGATCGCTTCCAGAGCCTGAGCTTCCGATCTGGGTACCAGGTGCCATATCGAATCCACTGACCACAGTAATTATTGAGCCGATTGAATCGATATCCATCGGCTTGAAAGTCTTCCTTGACGGTCTGAATCGATTTTGTTAGTGCAGCACTGAGTTCTTCATCGGCATCCAACGACAAGATTACGTCGTATCGGGCTAGGTCCAGGGCAGCATTTTTTTGTTCAATGTGACCTACGAATTTTTGTTGTACGACCCGCGCTCCCAAATCCTGAGCAATGGCAACGGTTCGATCACTAGAGAAGGAATCGAGCACCACAATCTCATCACAAACCGGCTGCATTGAGCGCACCGCGCGTGCAATATTCGATTCTTCGTTGAACGTGATGATCGTTCCTGAAATCTTGACCTTCTTCGTGTTGGCGCTGCTCTGCATGGGATCGTTGACCGTGGCCTCAAATCTACAACCTTGGCATGGGCTGATGGTACTGTCTTAGCTATAATTCGACAATGACCTGGTGCATGATCGTTGGGTCGGATCTCAATGTACGGATCGAAATCAGGTAGAAGGGGCCTTTCCCATGACACACACTGATCCTATCGGCATAGCCTTTGGCTAAAAGTGTTAGCTTCAGTGTATTGTCAAGATCGATGCCATGAACCAATTTTTGATCGTACTGCTGCTGCTTTCCCTTTTCTCCTGCACTGCTGAAAAAGGACCGACCAAGCCCAATGTGGTGATCATCTTTACCGATGATCAGGGATATGAAGATCTAGGCTGTTTTGGTTCGCCTGACATCAGGACTCCTCACATTGATGCAATGGCTGCTAGGGGCTTGAAGTTGACACAGTTTTACGTAGCGCAGCCGGTTTGTTCAGCTTCCCGAGCGGCTCTGCTCACGGGCTGCTATCCAAATCGCCTTTCTATTTCGGGTGCATATGGACCGTTTGCAAAGAAGGGATTGCATCCGAATGAACAGACCATAGCAGAATTGTTAAAGCCATTGGGGTATGCAACGGCCTGCTTTGGCAAATGGCATCTGGGCAGCGAAAGGGAGTTTCTGCCCACCAGCCAGGGATTTGATGAGTACTTTGGTCTGGCGTACTCCAATGATATGTGGCCCTACCATCCCTGGCAGGGAACAATCTTTGACTTTCCGGATCTCTTTCTGTTTGAGGATGCAGAGATCATCGATACCCTTCACGAACAGTCGCAGATAACCACGTGGTATACCGAAAAAGCGGTCGATTTTATTGAGCGAAAAGCCGATGAACCTTTCTTTCTCTATGTGCCGCACAGCATGCCTCATGTGCCACTTTTTGTCAGCGATAAATTTCAGGGCAAATCCTCTCGAGGATTATATGGAGATGTCATCGAAGAAATTGACTGGTCAACAGGGCAAATTCTCGATGCACTCGAACGCAAGGGTCTATCGGAAAACACCTTGGTCATTTTTACCAGTGACAATGGTCCGTGGCTGTCCTACGGAGGGCGCTCGGGAGAGGCCCATCCACTGAGGGAAGGGAAAGGTACAGCCTGGGAAGGCGGAGTTCGCGTTCCCTGTGTGATGCAATGGCCCTCGGTGCTTCCGAGAGGAGTAGAAATCGACCGGCCGGCAATGACGATCGATCTTTTGCCCACCATTGCAGAGATTACCGGTGCAGAACTGCCCGCTCAGAAGATTGACGGTAAGAGTTGCTGGCCACTGCTCATGGATCCAACCGCAAGCCCCCATCATGATTTCTATCATTTCTACTATAAACAGAATGAGCTGCATGCGACCCTTTCAGGAGACGGCGCATGGAAGCTCTACTACCCACATCGGTACCGAAGTTTGAATGGCAGGACAGGAACCAATGATGGCCTTCCGATTGACTATGAGCAAAACGACGTCGAGACTTTGGAACTGTATAATCTGGTCGATGATGTAATGGAGACCAACAACGTGATAGGAGATCATCCCTCTAGAGTCCAAGAGATGCAGCAAGCTGGTGACGCCATTCGGTCAGAATTGGGAGATCAACTCACGAAAACAAAGGGCAATTCGGTCCGGCCACTGGGCACCCTCGATTGATGTCGTATTGATTTCATTTGAGTCAAAGAAGAGGACATGTTATTCCCATATATGATCATCCGATCATACGTAACTGTAACTTAATCTGCTGAATACTATCTTGCGGATCATTTTAAGGAAATCTGCATGTCAACAGCACAGAACTCAGGAATATCTCCCAAAACCATAGCCCGATTAAATGCACAGTATCAGGAATTAAGCGTAAAGGAGAAGATTAATCAGCTCTATCAGGATTTTGATGCGGAAGATGTCATGCTGACTTCCTCCTTTGCAGCTACCTCGGCGTTTCTATTGCGATTGTTTTCGTGGGAACGTCCGCAGCAAAAGATCTTCTTTATCGATACAGGATATCATTTTCCTGAAACCCTCGCATACAAGGAGCATCTGACCAAACTTTATGGCCTCAACGTGGTCTCCATACGTGCTGAACAATCACTTCATGATTTTACCTTGAAGGATAAGACGTGGAGCAAGAATCCGGAATTTTGCTGCTCCATAAATAAGGTGGAACCGCTAAATCACATCAAGGGAGATTACAAGGTTTGGGTGTCCGGCTTAATGAGGTGGCAGAGCGATCATCGTGCGACCTTAGACATATTTGAGGAACGAGGCGGAATTTTGAAATTTTATCCTCTCTTAAATGTTACCCGAGAGGAAAAGGATCAATTTATTAAGGAAAATGAACTCCCTTTTCATCCTTTGGTGGCGCAGGGATACATGTCGATTGGATGCCATCACTGCACGGTACCAGGAGAAGACCGCACTGGACGCTGGAACAACAGTCCCAAGACCGAATGCGGTCTTCACTTATAGTTGTATTAGCTTTCTCATACAGCTGATCTTCAGCTGCTAACCATTGTTGGATTTGTTCATCATATTTTTGATGACGCCGATCACAGCCATAAGCACGCCTCCACCGACACCGCCACCCGCGACACTGCCCAGGATGCTTCCAATATCCATCGCTTCGGCTCCACCTCCGGTGGACATGCCCAGCATACCCAACAATTGACCCCCAAGGCCTCCTCCAAGTATCCCCGCAACGGAGTTGCCAAGGGTTCCAAGTGAAAACTTCTTCATCAAGGATCCAGCGAGGTTACCTCCGGCTGCGCCGCTGACCAATTGGATAATAAGTGGTAATAGATTTCCCATGTTTACACATTTTGTTTTGAAAAAAGAATGTGGGGAAGATAATAATTTTGCGAAAGCAAGTTAGATCTATTAATTAATCTAAGAAATCCTTTGTCGGCATAATCTCATGTGGGCTTGCTTTGCCCATGAAACAAAAAAAGAACCAAAGACGCTTTATCCTTGGTTCTTAACCATAGTTATCCCGATCAAAATGTACGCTAAAGATAAGGGGTATCACGATTGCTTACCCATCCAGAGGATAACATTAGCTCTACACAGGACATACCATTTGACCCCGAACTACCCCCTTTCACTCTGCAAGCCTTGGTGTATGTAGATCTATACAATGGCCCACCGTATTGTACCCGATGTTTCCAGAGACCCTGATGATTTCCTACCTTCTGATGATTAAAATTTAGATCGTATGAGATTGTGGTTGAGCATTTTCTTATTCTGTACCCTCTGTTCTATTGCGTGTCAAGAAAAGTCTAATTCCGACCCTCAAGCAGAGGCCGCAAATGATCGACTACCCGTCATATTCGACACCGATGCAAATAATGAGCTCGATGACCAGCACGCATTGGCGTATTTACTGTTTAATCAAGCCTTCTTTGATATCAGAGCCATTACCACCAATGCAACACCCAGCGGCGGGGCCATTGCGTTGCATATGGAGGAGGCCCGGCGCATCATCGCGCTCTGTGATCAGGAAAAGAGTGTACATCTTGTGGAGGGAGCCGATCAGAATTTTGATGACATTCGAGCGCTGATGGATGAAGCGGACTATGACGGAAGACCTGCTGTGGCGAAGATCATAGAAGAAGCCCATCTTCAGGAAGGAAAACTGGTCGTCATTGCGGTTGGGAAATTGACCAATGTGGCACTGGCGGTGGCCAAGGATTCAAGTATAGTGGATAAGGTGCGGCTGGTTTGGTTGGGTTCCAACTATCCCGAACCCGGTGAATACAATCAAGATTCAGATACCGCTGCCCTTACCTATCTGCTTGGAGAGAACATTCCTTTTGAGTTGGTTACAGTGCGGTATGGGAAGCCAAATGGTACCGATGCAGTGACCGTGCTGCAAAGCGAGATAGAGCAAAAAATGCCTGGATTGGGTCCGGAAATAACAAAACCAATAGAGGGCAGACATGGTGGTCTCTTTACCACTTTTGGAGATTATGCTGTAGACCTGTTTAAGCATATTGACTACTATTCCGATCCGCCCAAAAGAGCGCTCTTTGATCTGGCTGCAGTGGCTATCGTCAAAGAACCTGGATGGGCTCAAAAGATCGAAATAAGTGCTCCTCGCCTGGTCCACAATCAATGGGTCGATACTCAGAGCAAGCGAAAGATCATCGTGTGGGAGTACTTCAATAAGCACCGAATCCTCGAAGATTTTTATGCTACTTTGGCCTCAGCCCGTTAGTTGAGTGAGGAAGGCACAGCGTTCTTCATAGCCTCAAGTCCTCTTTTTGCTACAGCTAGAGGATCGTCTTTCCAGTAGCTTCGGTTGAAGAGCTCGAGGGAGAGAATGGTAGGATGCGCTCCCGCGAGATCCTCTAGTATCTGTCCCAATGGAGCTACACCTTCTCCGGGATATACGCGATCCGCATCACCGATTTCTTCTCGGCCGGGATTACTTGGATAGTCATTGAGATGGAATATTTCTACCGCATTGCGCGACAAGAGTTTAAGTCCATCAAAATCCGAACCTCCCTTGTACAGATGATAGGCATCAGGAAGAATACGGGTATCAGGGTGACCACATTCAGAAGCGACATACAACACTTCACTGAGTTTGCTCAAGTTTGCACTAAACCCCCAGATCTCCAATTGCGGCATCACGCCGTTCTGAGAACCAATGTCGCAGAGCGCTCGAAACCGCTCAGCGGCGGCATCCAGAGACAAACCGGGGATCTTTGTAGCACCAGCAGGAGGGGCTGCTATTCGAGTACACCCTAAGGCCGATAGCATGTCCATCTCGCGTCTTGCCTGTTCCAGTGCTGCAGAACGAGTGTCGTTATCGTCCACTATCCACTGGGCAAAACCAATGGCGTTTTCAATGCTTAGGCCCAGATCGGAAGCCTTCTTTTTCAGATCAGTAAGCGTACCTCCTGCCTCCAAATACGCCTCGATGGATCGAATCCAAACCTCAATGCCATCATACCCGGCCTCTGCCGCAATCTCAATCTCACGTTCGATACCGAGGTTCTGACCCATAATGCAGCTTGTATTTAGGCAAAAACTAAAAAGCTGATCGGAGGCACTTTTCGATGAAGCGTTCATCGTCATTGATGGAACTGCTACCAGTCCGCTTGTCGCAGTGAGAAAATTCCTTCTGTTCATTATTATTTCGATGTATCAGATTTCAAAAAAATGCTGATGGATCTGGATTGCGCAGAAGTTAGTAACTTCTGTGCAGACTGACGCTCGGGAATTCTGAGCGTTGCAAATCATAAAAACAATTTATTGTGCGAGTAGAAGGACATCGGGGATCAAGACGTCGATTTTTAAGGAACGGAGCTGGTGCAGTGGCCGCTTTTACCATCGTTCCAAGACATGTATTAGGTCGTGGATATACGCCCCCCAGTGATAAACTAAATCTGGCGGCCATCGGAGCCGGCGGTAAAGGAGGAAGCGATATTCGCAATGCCTGGAACAATGGTGCAGAGAATGTGGTAGCCCTTTGTGATGTTGATGCTGCACAAGCCAAAGGGTCCCGTGCGGCTTTTCCCAAGGCAAAATTCTACAAAGATTTTCGGGTCATGTTGGATGAAATGGGGGATGAGATTGATGCCTGCACCATCTCCACGCCAGATCACGTACATGGTGTGGCCGCGATGAGCGCCATCCAACGAGGAATTCACGTCTACGTTCAGAAGCCCCTAACACACAATATTTATGAAGCAAGAAAACTGACGGAGGCAGCCCGAGAATATAAGGTTGTCACACAGATGGGCAATCAGGGGGCCAGCAATCCCAAGCAGGACCTCATGGTGGAGTGGTTCTCCAAGGGACGAATCGGGAAAGTGCATACGGTACACGTTTGGACCAATCGACCTGTCTGGCCACAAGGCATTCCTTTGCCAACGGATCAGGTGTCCCGACCTGAACATCTGAGCGCCTCGGACTGGGACTTGTTTATCGGGCCGGCTAGGCCGGTGGCTTATCATCCGCTGTATCATCCCTTCAAGTGGCGTGGTTGGTGGAACTTTGGCACGGGTGCTTTAGGTGATATGGGTTGTCATCTCATTGATCCTCCCTTCAACGTACTGAGACTGGCGTATCCCACGGAGGTGGAATGCAGCGTGGGGCAGGTCTTTACCCGAGACTGGACTCCTGAACATATTCCGGAGGGCTGCCCACCCTCGAGTCACGTGCAACTTAAGTTTCCCGCAACAAAGTGGAACAAGTCGGAAGTCAAACTCAACTGGTATGATGGTGGAATCAGACCATTTCATCCCGATCTCATTCCTCCATCAGATCCGATTGGTGATGGCAACAGTGCCAATGGCGTGATGATGATAGGCAAGAAAGGCATCATTACCTGTGGGACCTATGGCCGCAACCCAAAACTGTATTTAAAAAATGGAGATGTGGTCGAGTGTCCGGAAGATTATTCCAACGGGAGCCCTTATAATTCAATGCCGGAAAGTGGTCATCAGGCTTCTTGGGCGGCGGCTTGCAAAGCAGGTTTTGGCAGTCCAGAACATGAGGCCTTGACCTCTTCGTTTGACTATTCTGGCCCTTTGACAGAGACGGTTCTCATGGGTAATTTGGCCATCCGCAGCTATGCACTTGCTAGAATGAGCGAAGGCAATCGCATGGAGTACTATGGACGGAAAAAATTGCTCTGGGATGGAGAGAAGACCAAAATTACCAACTTCGACGAAGCCAATCAATTTGTTGGAAGGGAGTATAGAGAGGGCTGGAAGCTGATTTAACACGAAAATTTGCACTTTTCTGACACTTTGCAGCAAATTTTGAGGATTTAGCGAACAAGTTCTGCTTTTTGTGGCTTTATAGGGGGTAGAACAATAAATACTATATGCGTGCGCTTAAAATTACTCCCACAGTAACCAACCGAGAAGAGAAATCACTCGAAAAATATTTTACCGAGATTTCAAGGCATGAAGTACTTTCTCCTGAGGAGGAGTATCGCCTGTTTACGACCACCGGGCCCGACCGTGAGGCGGCTCTAGAGAAAATCGTAGAGCACAATTTGCGTTTTGTGGTTTCCGTGGCAAAGAAGTACCAGAATTGCGGAATGGCACTTTCTGATCTCATCAATGAAGGGAACTTGGGCTTAATTAAGGCGGCTGAACGATTTGATCACAGTCGTGGTTTTAAATTTATCTCATATGCTGTATGGTGGATTCGACAGTCGATCATAGCTGCCATCAACGAAAACGGCAAAAAAATTCGAACACCTCTAAACCTAAATTCCATCCAAAGCAAGCTTGATAAGGAACGGATTACTTTTACGCAAAGACATGAGCGTGAACCCACTTATGAGGAATTGGCAGAGAGGCTCGATATTTCGGAAGAACTGGTTTCTCGTGTTACCACTTCGTACAAGCGCTGTGCATCACTGGATAAACCGGTAGGAGATGATTCCGACGCCACCATGGGCAATTTGATGGAGGATGACGCCCTTCCTGCTCCAGATCATGGTGTCGCGATAGTCGAGGGGCAGCAGAAAATCATCGACAACATGTTGCAGTCTCTATCAGAGAAGCAAGCATATGTGATCAAGAGCTATTTCGGGATCGATCGCGAGATCTCCTGCAGTCTATCAAACATCGCGGAAGACTTAGGCATTAGTCGTGAGCGTGTACGCCAGATTAGGGATAGATCATTGCGCACTTTGCGATCCCACTACGACTTTCCTTACGAGCAGATTGAGATGATATAGCCCTGCTCAAAGCCTTTAGGGTTTACGGTTATCTGAAGCCGTTTGGTTACGTTCAAATTAGATGCTTCTGCGCGATGGGCAGCAGACGAGAGTCTTCTAGTGCCGCGGTGCGATGCCCTGCAATCGCCAAATATTCAGGGTCTTGGGCAAAAGCCACAAACCGTTCGGCTGATTGGTGTTCCACCAGCAAGATGCGGTCCCAGGACTCGGAGGTGGGACCAATCAGAAAATCGGAAGTCTCTCCATAGAAGATGACCCTACTACCTGCCTTTTGTATCAGGGGCCGGGCAAGCTTCATGTACAGATTGTACGCATCTTTACCGCTTAGCGGATGTGCTGGCGCCAGGTCTGGATTTGCATCATAGTCTGCTCTCGATTTGAATCGGAGAAGGTTCAGCATGATGACAGAGCCTTTCCCTACATGTGCTTGGAGAAAGGCCTTTCCGGCATTCTCAGTTGGGTGGATGTAAGAATTCATATTTTCCTTTTTTTGCCCGTGTAGGTTGAGTCGTTTAGGACGTGGGGCGCTCCAAAGTGGAATGGCCTTACTGTCTTTTCGTCATGATTATGACGCCCGTGGACCAATCCAATTTGCTCATGAAAAAATCTTCCCGTTTTGCTAGGAAATCGACCAATGCGGAAGCGAGTTCCTCATGCCCGTCGGGCCAATCAGGTTGGACTTGCATATCGTCCACCAGATAAATGCCTCCAACTTTCAGCAAATCCAACGCCACGTCGATATCGCTGTACTTGCCAGGCCATGCATCGGCAAATATGAGATCGAATCGTGCTCCATTGTACCGCTTTAACCAGGCGGTTCCGTCTTCACAGACCAATTCTACCCGTGGATCATCACCAAAGAATTCTTTTGCGATGGTAATCAATGCAGCATCGTTGTCTACAGATACAAGATGGGACTTTTCATCCAATCCCTCTATCATCCAGGCAAGGGACAACCCGATACCCGTTCCAAGTTCCAACACATTTGCTTCCCTTTTGGAGGCTACAAGTGTCTTCAGTAAGGATCCTACATGTACATCCGTTGGCATGGTGAAGCCGACCTCCTGGCATTTCGCTACTAATGCCTCGTAAACTTGTGGTCTGTTTAAGGTGTCCATTTGGTACATTAATGAGGGTCGTCCTATGTGGTCAATCTGGTAGGAGCACTTGCACTTAGCTGCTCGCCCATTTTACAATGCGGTTCATCATTTCCATGCCTTTCTCTAGTTGATCAATTTCGATGAATTCATCGGCACGATGGGCCTGCATGATGTCGCCGGGGCCACAAATGATGGATTGAAATCCTGCTTCAGCAAACTGTCCAGCCTCCGCGGCATAGGATACGGTACCTAAATCCGATCGGCCACTAAAAATTTTGGTCAGCTCAACAATCTCGGTTTCTTCGGAGGTGTCCAGCGCGGGTACATCCGGATGCGCTTCCACGGTTTTAATCTCAAATTGGTCCCATTTCGTTCGATTCTTTTCTTCCAGGGCGCGGCAGTATGCATCAAAATCTTCTCGAATGGATTTTCCCTTATCCTGAGGAATTACACGGACATCCCAGTAGAAAGAAGCATGGTCAGATACCACATTGGGTGCGATTCCACTGTGTTCGAAAACACCACTGTGTATGGAGGTGTGAGGTGGATCAAAACGTTTATCAATGTGACCTGATTGAATTAAGTCATCCATCTTTTCTTCCAGCCACAGAATGAGCCGGGCAGCCTCTGAAATGGCGGAAACCTCCTGACGTATTCGACTGCTATGCCCAGCAGATCCATTAAGGGAAGTCTTGTAGATGACGATTCCCTTCTGACCCACAATGGGCTGCATCATCGAAGGCTCTCCGATCAGTGCATACTTGGGCGATTCTTCATAGTGAGATTTAATGTCGGCAGCCAGCGCCGGAGCTGCTCGGCAACCAACCTCCTCATCGTACGAAAAAGCAAAGTAGAGTGGCTTTTGCAGGGCCGAAGACTGCATTGTTGGAAGGGCAGCGAGGCAGCACGCGATAAATCCCTTCATGTCGCATGATCCTCTTCCATAAAGTTTTCCATTGCCGCCATCCGTAAGCACAAATGGATCGGTTTTCCATGGTTGCCCCTCGACTGGAACGACATCCGTATGCCCAGAAAGTATGAGCCCTCCATCGACCGGTGGCCCGATGCGACAGTGGATTGACCGTTTGTTTTCGGTCGCATGGGGTACCGTCTGATACACCACACCATGCTTCTCCAGGTACTTTTCAATCCATTCGGCGATGCTGGCATTGCTTTGCCCTCCCAGTACTGAAAAGGAAACAAGTTGCGCTAGAATTTCCTTGACATCCATGTGTGTGATTTTTTTTGATCAGTGAGGGTAAGAAAGATTGGGCGTAATCACAAGCAATAATTACATCAAAGTGGAAGCAGGATTTTGTCTGTGGAACTGCTAACTTAAAGGCAGAACACAACCTCCAGATACACAAACCAATGGATCCAAACTATTGTCCTCCAGATCACTTCTTTATCTCAGACGATGTTCCGTCGCTGACGCCTGCTGAATTTGATCTCTATCGCCACAAGAAAGACCCGGTCGCCGATAGGATCGCAGCGTTCATTTATCAATTTAGCAAGGATTGGGCTGCGCACCACATAAAGAAAGCAGCTGAGAAGGAGCAAAAAAAGAAGAAACGTGAAAAACGCTACAAAGAGGCACACGATGATCTTAAACATGCAGAGAAAGCTTTTCATTTTTTCAGTCACATGGAAAAAGCCATTGCCAATCCGCATCCTCCGGGAGAGGAGCACGACTTTCGCTATAAGTGGGATGAAGATACGTTAGAGGTCGCCCGGCTCAATAATAACAACATGGAAGCCATCAAGGAATTGGATGCCTACTTTGACGATCGCGATGTTCAAACGGATGACCCCTTTAGTTTTCTGTTCGACGATGCCGTACAGCGAACGATTGAGCGAGGGGCCAAGATCTTTGAAGCCTATGGCACGAATGTCATCGGCATCCTGGCAGTTAGATCGCTGCTGAAACAGTATGCTGCGTTCAATGCCTCGAATGTGCTGGTGAGTACAAAGTTCCTCACCCGATTTCCACATCGGCGGATCTTCGAAACAATGCAGTTCTTAATTGACATTGTGACCCCTGGCAGTTTGAAAAAAGACGGTAAAGGCATCATTGCCATCAAGAAATTGCGGCTGGTTCATGCCTTGGTTAGGCATCGTATCACGACCAATGACAAAAATATCAATCAGAAATTTACCAGTTGGAACGCCAAGGTATGGGGAGAGCCGATCAATCAACAGGACATGATCTTCGCCGTGCACACCTTCAGCATCGAGATCATTCGAGGCCTGCAGAAGTCCGGATATTTTCTGGACCTCACCGAGAAGGAACGTCTAAAGGCAATGAATGCCGATGGTTCGGAAGAAGAGCTGGAAAGAGATGCCCTTACGACCAACGAGAACCGGACCATCAAAGAAGATTACTATTTGACCTGGCACTACATCGGAAAAGCGCTTGGAGTCATGGATGAGATCAATCCTAAGACCTACGAAGATGGTTGGAAGCTCCAACAGTATATCTACCATACCCAGTTTCGACTTGGTGATTTTGAAGAGGAAGAGGCGCGGCACCCCAATTTGACTTCGCCCGTACTTGCCGAGCCACTGATCAATTTTATCAAAGAGATTATTCCCTTTACTAATAGTCGGGAGGATGCCTTGGCGGTCGTGGCTTTTTACAACGACGAATCGGACTATGATCCAATCTTCAGAGACATTTTGGGTCTAGACATCAAAGGACTAGCCAATCACGAGTTTTACGATTTCGTGGCTGGGGCACTCAACGGGTTCGATCGATTCTTAGAAGTCTTTTATCACGTCAAACCTCGGTTCGGCCTCGCCAAACCAACGGTAGTCAGGAAGATTGGATCATTGAATAGGGCCCTTTTTAAGCGACTTCGTAAGATGAGCAAAAGCTGGAAGGGGGGCAGTTTTACCCTTCGTGATGGACTCGATACGGAGGCGGGTTTTGTGGAGCAAGTCAAGCGAGGAGGGCGTAGCGCTGGTACTCTTTTATCGTACTTCTTTACGTTTGTCGTTGTTCCAGTGTTGTTTCTATTTCTCGGGCCGCTTTCGCAACTGATTAAGCGAAAAATTGCCAAGCGGGGGCATCGCAATCCCCGACTAACCTTCAATCGTGATGCTGCAGACTACGGACGGAATGCAGCTCTCTTCTTAAGTAGGCATGATCCTGCCATCAAGAACAACAGACTTTATGTTGGTAAACACCTAACGGACGCGGGGGAAAATTACGACCCTAAGACAGAGAAGACTGCATTTCATTAGTAGGGGGGAAGCAGGCAGCTTTTAAAAGAGTCTTCGAGACGTGTTTTTGTACGTCTTCTACAGCCCTAGCTCCACTGGATGGCAACGGCTATGGTCAGAAAAACCCAACAGACGACCACGAGCATGAGGGTCAGCTTCGCAATATACCGCAGCCAGCGGTCGAAGGGTACTCTGCACAAGCTGAGCATGGCAATAAGTCCACCAAGAGTGGGATTCATCAAGTTGGTGACGCCATCACCGATCTGAAATGCGAGAATTGTAGTCTGCCGAGTCAAGCCGACAAGGTCGCCTACCGGAATCATGACGGGTAGTGTGGCCAGAGCCTGTCCGCTCCCAGAGGGGATCAGTAGGTTCATCACACATTGAGACATCGACATGATCACTGCGGATGCATAGAGGGGCAGACTGGTCAGAATTTCTGAGAGGTGGAAGGCTATGGTATCGCTGATGTGTCCCATTTCCAAAATAACCTTAATGGTAGTCGCAAACCCAACCATGAAAGCGCCCGGTGCTACCACTCCAATGGATTTAAGCGCGGTTTCGCTCATTTCGCGAGTCCCCATCCGGGCGGCCACGCCCGCTCCAATGGCGATCATGACAAAGACAGCAGAGATTTCCTGGAGATACCAATGGTGCACAAAGATGCCATAGAGCATGATGAGCATACCCATCAAGAATATGATGGCTACCCACCAGTTGTTCGTAGACATCTGGTAGCTGCCAAGGCTTTTTGATAGAGAAAATCCAGAGGTATCGAGACCCTGACCCAGTCCTTTTGTGGGATCTTGCGCAATCCGCTTAAAGTAGCGGACATTGTACCAAGCCAAAAGCGCTAGCCCACCTCCACAAATGGCACTGCGTAGACCAGCCCCTGAGAACATCGGCAACTGTGCAATTTGATGGCCGGTTCCCACGGTATAGGGGTTGATCGGAGACAAACCAAAACCCACGGTAATGGCACCCACTGACATGCCTGCAGCCAAAATCAGGTCCCCTCCTAAGGCAATGGAAAGCATGGCACCAAGTGGAACCATAGCGATGTTGTTTTCGTACCCCACGGCGACACCCAAGAGGCCGAAGACAAAAGTCATGATCACCACAATCAAGTAGCGGCGTTCGACTCCAAGTTTCCTGACGATGGTCCCTACCGCATTTTCCACCATTTTGGATCGCTCTAATATTCCAAACATGATTCCACTGGCAAATACAATCCAAATGATGTCAGATGCAGTATCAAATCCTTTAGACAGTGCTACAAACATGTCCAACAAACTGACAGGAGTCTGTTCCACATATTCAAAGGTGCCAGGCACCACGCGTTGCCTACCATCAACCAGTTGACGCTCAAACATTCCTGCAGGCAGGACATAGCTCAGTACGGTGGCCAGGACGATGATGCCCGACAGCATGGCTACCGGATGGGGGATCCGTTCATACCATCT
>JAHQVP010000153.1 GCA_019634275.1 Saprospiraceae bacterium | reverse complement strand
GGATGCTCGTTGTCATTTACCCACAAGTGTCGGGTGCCTTCATTGAAGGCATATACCGTACTTTGAATCGGGTGATTTTTTCGATCTTCCTGTGTAGTCTTTCCCCTATGCTCAAATTGCCATGGAGGAGTGTTGGCAGTATGATAGTCTTGTACATGGTCCAACTTCTTGCCGCGTTCGAGCACAAGCGTCTTGAGGCCTTTCTCACAGAGCTCCTTGGCTGCCCATCCACCAGAAATACCCGATCCCACCACGATCGCATCAAATTCCATCTGTTGCATCAGTCTACTTCAATTTTTTAAACATTGTTATCTACGAAGACACGATTGTCTTTAGCCAGATCCACACATCCTTCAAATCGACCCGCTATGGGTGCGTACTGGAGCTGGTTTTTCATGACGGGTTCTGATGTAAAATAGGCAAGCATGATCAGCGATTTTAGTTGTCTATAACCAGATTCCAAATCACTCTGATCACCATCAAACACCTCCCTTTCCAACTGCTCAAGGATCGATTCTTTTTGCTTTTCAGTTAAACGATTCAACCTCTTGCCATGGGCTTCTTCCGATCGATGATTGATTGCTGTGAGCGCCTGGACGACTTGTTCCTGAACCTTTTCAGATCTGCATTCCGTTAGCAAGAGATCAACGCATTCAGCTACCGCCAGATCGCTAGCACCGGGTGTATCCGTTTTTGGGAAAATTAGATCAGAAAGTGTGCTCAATGCCTCGATTTGGGGTGACGTCAAAATGGAAGAAGTCCAAGTGGGAGAGCCCGAGGGTTTGCATCCAGAAAGTAAGCTCAAATAGAGTGGGGCTGAAACTGTAGCACCAGTGAACAATAGGGCACGTTGAAGTGCTTGTCGTCTTTTCATGGAGGGAAGATACAACGATGAGAGAATTGCCGCATGAATTTCGCAGTTGATGGAGTAGTTCGTTGAATTTCATCCGTTCATCGGTAGATAACACCGCCATTGGTAGATTCCCTGTAAAAGCCCATCTTGTCACACGAGAACAATTAACATGGACTTCCCATTCACACCAAGATTAGAAGCGCTATTGGCATCAGATCGTGAGCGCATTTTGATAGGGGTGCTGGGCCCACCCGCTTCAGGTAAGTCCACTCTTGCCAGACGGCTGGTGCAAAAACTATCCCACCACGCTGTCATTGCATTGCCTATGGATGGATTTCACCTTCCCAACGAGGTGCTACTTAAGAAAGGGATTCTGCCATGGAAGGGCTGCCACTTTACTTTTGATGCAGCTCGTTTTGTGCATACGGTAGAGCGTATTCAAGATAATGCTGAGCTCGTAAAATGTCCCTCCTATGATCGGACGGTGCATCACGACGCCATCGAAGATGCCATCGAAATAGACATGCATCATCGCATCATTATAGCGGAGGGGAATTATTTACTACTGGATGTAGAACCCTGGTCTTCGCTACGTGACATATGGGACTTTAGCATTTATGTCGACGTCCATCCAGACATACAACTGCAGCGATTGATTGCAAGACACGTCAAGGGTGGTCGCACTGCGGTGGAGGCGAGGGCGAAAGCAGGCAGTACAGACCTCCCCAATTCTAAACTGATTCAGAACGTCAGACACCTGGCAGACTTTGTCTTTGAACCCCCTGCAAATTTTTTATAATCTTGAAGCGTGTCCAATACTTTCTCGCCTGCTACAACCAATGATCATCCAGCGGATGAAAGGTTCTTGCCTGCGCTGCCCCCGGGCAGCTCTATCGCGGTAGTTGGAGCTGGGGCCTTTGGTGGTTGGTCAGCACTGTTTCTCTTGCGTCATGGGTATCAGGTGACGTTGATTGACCAGTGGGGCCCAGGCAATACCAGGGCCAGTTCAGGAGGAGAATCCCGACTTATTCGTTGCATTTATGGAGACAACTTGTTCTATACGAGATTGGCTGCAGAGGCATATGATCTTTGGGAGGAGGAGCAGGAAAAGTTTTCACAACAGGTGCTCTTTCCTACCGGATCTCTTTGGTTTGTGGACCAGGACAACCAAGCCACCATGCAGTCATCCCTTAGGCACCTTGAGGCATGTGGTCTTAAGGTACGGCCCATGTCTACGAGGGACTGTCTCCAGCGCTATCCCATCATTTCCACAGAAGGCCTGGCAGAAGTTTTGTATGAACAAAGGACCGGCTATCTTCTCGCACGCGTAGCTTGCGCAGAAGTCGTGAATCGTTTCGTGACCGAAGGCGGAATCTATAAGGCTGCAAAGGCACGCCCTCATATTGAAGGAAGCTCGTGCAAGGTCAAATTGCATGATGGATCGCTGCTCGAAATCGACGGAGTACTTTTTGCGACCGGACCATGGATGAAAGAACTATTTCCGGATGTATTGCATGATGCGCTGTCCATTACTAGGCAAGAAGTCTATTATTTTGGTGTGAAGCCGGAGTTGCAGCAGGAGGTGAGCGAACTTCCGACCTGGATCGATCACAGTCCGCCCCACCACTTCTATGGAGTGCCAGATAGCCTCAGACGCGGATTTAAGATTGCTTTTGATGGACGGGGTGAAGAAGTGGATCCTTCTTCTATGGACAGAATGCCATCTGCAGAAAATGTTGCCATAGCCAGACACTATATTCAGGAGCGGTTTCCTGCGCTGGGCGGTGGGCCATTGCTTGAAGCCCGAATCTGTCAGTACAGCAATACGATCGATGCCAACTTATTCTTGCGCTCGCATCCAGAGTGCGAAAATTTATATTTACTGGGAGGTGGCTCCGGACATGGGTTTAAGCATGGGCCCGCTCTTGGAAAATTGGTGAGTCAGTGTCTATCTGGTCGCCTTTCTGTACCTCACCAATTAGCTGGCATATGAAAGGGTTACAGATAGACGGACAGCAAGTCACGCTTGATGTGCGTGAAGAGGAGTTCTATCGAAATCCATATCCGTACTATAGTGAGCTTCAGCGCAAGTGCCCTGCTTTCTATTGGAAGAATTATGGGGTAGTCACGTTCACCAGGCACACAGACATTGACTCTATTTTACGCAGCCGGAAGTTTGGCAGACGCCATGAAGGCTGCCCTCTGACCTACAACGCATCAGAGGATGCCACCCTGGAGCCTTTTTTCAAGGCAGATCGATATTCATTGCTCAATCTGGAAGCTCCAGAGCATGGAAGGTTACGTTCCTTGGTGCAAAGGGCCTTCATCAACGCCAATATTCAGCAATACGAACAATACATCGTAGAGCTTGGTCACGAGCTGTGTGATGCGATGCTTGTTCGATTGCACAAGGGCGAAGCTGTGGATCTTATTCGTTCGTTTGCCGAGCCGATTCCAGTAATGGTCATCGCTAAGATGCTGGGGATAGGGGCTGAAGCAAAAGACTCACTATTGGAGTGGTCACATGCCATGGTACGGATGTATGAACCAGAACGGACTCCACAAGTAGAAGCGGATGCGGCAGCCGCGAGTACTGCGTTTATGGATTTTCTGGAGGTGATCATAGAGGATCGCAGACAGCACCTAGCAGACGATCTAATTTCGCACTTAATCCGTGCGTCTGAGGATGGCGAAGAATCAATCAGCAGAGAGGAAATGATCAGTACCATCATTTTGCTGCTAAACGCAGGTCACGAAGCCACGGTGCACAGCATTGCCAACGGAGCGGCCGCCTTGATGCAGCATCCAAAGCAACTTTCTTATTGGAGAGACATGTGCCTGCAACAAGCTGACCTCACTGGAGCAACAGCCGAGTTGCTGAGGTATGATACACCGCTACACATTTTTAACCGATATGTACTATCCGACACGATCGTAGCGGGACAGGAGTTGCGCCAGGGACAGATTGTTTCGCTCATACTGGGCGCGGGAAACCGTGATGAAGAGGTGTTTAACCGACCACACGAATTAGACCTCTTGAGATCGGCCACTGCGCATCTTTCCTTTGGACGAGGAGTGCACTTCTGTCTTGGCGCTCCACTGGCTCGATTGGAAGTGCGACTTGCACTAAAAATTCTCTTCCAGGCGATACCGGGCATGCGTCTTTCGATGCCACCAGTTAAGGCAAACACCTATCATTTTCAAGGACATCAGGAGGTCATGGTATGCATCTAAGGGTAGACTTGCTGAGTGGCATTGTCCACTTTCTGCGGGAAATTAGCCAGAATGGGAGCGAGTTGATCACGATGCTGTGCTCCTCCTCTTTGGTTATGGCCCAGCCCAGTAATGGTGAGGATTAGGTCATCGCTTTTGGATCATGCAATCGACAATATGAGCCTCAGCCGCTGTGGGAGGAAATCATTCGACATAAGCCAGCGCATGGATTTGGCTAGGAGACAATAACTATTCCAAGAATGTTTTTGAAACGGTTTCCTGCCTTATCTAATATAGCCCTAACATCTGGCGCAGTACAGGCTCATAGGCATCCGCATACCGGACCATCCCCAGGTCACTAGGATGAGATCCATCTGTGGCTCCATCCCCATCATGCCCGAGCAAGTCGTCCCCTCGTAAGTAATAGAGATTGGTTATGCCCTGATTGGAAAGCTGTTCAAAGCACTCGCGCAATGCCTGATGATTGCGACGGTGATGGTCCGTTCGTTCCGGTCGAAAGTGCGCATTAGTATTGATTCGGTCTTCGACCATCAATTTAGGGACGTTGGGTCGAGCACTATGCAATTGTCGGATCAGATTTACCGCTCGTTCGCGTATCATTTCGTCATTCATGTTGGGAGCGCAGTCGATGGCAAATGCAGCAGGATCCAATTCGGCTAGAAATGCTCCAACTTCCGGCTCCATTCGACCATTACCACTAAAGCCAAGATTGATCACGGGTGTCCCCAGTCGGCGGCCGAGCAGTGCGGAAATACTCATTCCAGGACGCGAGGCACAGGCACCATGCATGATGGACGTACCATAAAAAACAACGGACTTCATGGATCGAGGGGCTACTCCTTGGAAAGCACTTCCTTTCTCCACTCCGATTTCCAATTGATCGATGCCATTGTAGAGCGGAAGATACATGCGATAGTGCTTGGTAGCTCCATCCATTTTTGCTGCAAGGAGTCCCTCTACGTCTTGAGCGTCAGGTCGAGTCACTGCTAGCCAGCGATACAGACCAACTGAATTTCGAGCATACAGATCTACTCCGCTGACTCCTGTTGCCGGCATATGCGCCATGGCGATACGATCGAGAAAGAGGCGATAGCGAACCCGAATGGAAGCAGAATCACTGACAAAGTGCGTGCACATTCCTGCGCTATGCCTGGAAAGTCCCCAAACCTTGTCGCGTACTACACCTTCAGCCCGTGCTGGGAGACGATCATAATAGCGTGTGGTATCAGACCATCCCTTGCCTTCCACTCCCCAATCCTCAACATTGTACCAATCGTAATCATCAGCGTCGGCTCGTGCCGTGGCATGGCCAACGATGGGAATGCCAGCCACAAGAGTCGCAGCGCTGATCTGTCTTATAAAGTCACGTCTTGAATTTTTCATTTGTACCTTGCCTATGCAATGAAAGATCGCAAAATTTTATGGGGACTCGCCTTGCTTTTTGTATTGCTGAACGTGTCCCATCCTCTGCAGAGTCAATCACTAGTGAGTGAGTTTATTTATGAAGAGGCGCCTTTCCCGGAATGTCATGCTTCGACGCTGGCTTTAACTCCGATGGGACCGGCTGCGGCATGGTTTGGAGGCACCGAAGAAAAAAATAAGGACGTTGAGATTTGGTTTAGCCGGCGGGAGGGCCAATGGACGGATCCTGTTTCCATAGCCCATGGAAAACAAAAAGATGGTTCTCGTCATCCATGCTGGAATCCAGTCTTGCATCAGATAAAAGAGGGCCCCTTGTTGCTCTTTTATAAAGTGGGACCTAATCCCAGAGAATGGTGGGGTGAAATGAAGAGCTCCCTTGACGGAGGCAAGACCTGGGGACCATCACACAAGTTGCCTCATGGAGGAATCGGTCCGGTGAAAAACAAACCAGTCACCTTGCCTAATGGATCGCTGCTATGTCCATCAAGTACGGAACACGATGGTTGGAGAGTGCACATGGAGATAACCAGTGATCTGGGTAAAACCTGGGAGGTGTTTCCTGCCATCAATGATGCATCCCGCTTTAATATCATTCAACCGTCAATCCTCTTTCATGCAGATACGTTGCAGCTACTGGCAAGAAGCAAAGAAAGCACCGTGGTGATGGCCTGGTCTTATGACTGGGGAAAAAGCTGGACGATGCCGGAAGCTACTGAGCTGCCCAATCCAAACTCCGGTACCGATGCCCTCACGCTAGCCGATGGAAGGCAAATAATCATATACAATCATACCACTGTCACTCCGGGGAAATGGGGTGGTGCTCGCTCTCCCCTTAATCTGGCCATAAGTGCAGATGGAAGAAACTGGAAAGCATTGGCCGTCCTTGAAGACCAGCCCGGCGAATACTCGTATCCGGCAATTCTTCAGGATGATAAAGGACACGTGCATATTACCTATACTTGGAAACGACAAAAGGTGAAGTACCGGGTGCTTGATGTTTCTACTATGCAAGGCACTGAAATGCAAGATGGAAGGTGGCCAACTGGGCTTCCGGTCTTTCCATAAATGCGGTTCACTGCCGTGTTGCTCCGACTCCTGACAGCTGAGACCTTCTTCCCTTTGCAGAGAGTCAACAACCCCTCCTTGGAGCCAAGACAAAAAGTACGGTAGCTAAAGTTGATGTAAAAAGGGAAGGAAACAGCCTTATTCTACTTGCAAGCGTGGAGCTCAAAGCCGTACCTTCAGCACAGATGGACATTCAGAAGAAAAGTCTGCAACTCAATTGGCTCCTCTGGGTGCTGATCAGCCTTGTCTTCGCTTGTTCTAGTGAGCAAAATTTACGTGATGTAGTCGACGACCAATCCCTGCCCGAGCATCCCAGTTTTAATTTTGACATCAGGCCGATCCTGTCCAATAATTGCTATCTCTGTCATGGGCCTGACATCAGTACACGGGAGGCCAACTTACGTCTTGACCTGGAGGAGGGTTTGACTGCTGAATTGGGCGATGGTCGTCAAGTGATTGTGCCGGGCAATCCAGGTCAAAGTGAACTGATGTGGCGAGTCCGCAACCATAATCCAGACCTAGTGATGCCTCCTCCTGAGACCAAGAGGATGCTGAGTGATCGGGAGATTGCCTTGCTGGATCGCTGGATCGAGCAAGGAGCCAAATGGGAACCATACTGGGCATTTAAAAAGCCTGCGAAGCCAGATATCCCCAGTGGATATGATCATCCGATTGATGCATTGGTGACCGAAAAACTAGAAGATCTCGGGTTAGAACCTGCTCCAATAGCAGATGCCAATGCCCTAGTGCGAAGATTGAGTTATGTGTTGACAGGACTTCCTCCTTCAGCACATCAATTAGGACATGGACCATTGGGTGATGGCGCCTCCTATGAAGAACTGGTGGACAAGTTTATGGCAAGCCCACATTTTGGTGAGCGTTGGGCACGTCATTGGATGGACCTCACGCGCTATGCAGAAGGGAAAGGCCATGAATTTGATTATCCTGTTCTTGGTGCATGGCAATATCGAGACTATCTCATCCGGGCGTTTAATGCAGATCTTCCATACGATCAGATAGTAAAAGAACATCTTGCTGGAGACCTCATCGAACCACCACGCTTGCATCCCACGGAGGGATTTAACGAATCGCTTATCGCCACAATGCATTATCGCATGTCAGAAGGGAAGCACAGCCCAGTCGACATCAAGGAAGAAGAATCTGACCGGATCGACAACATTATTGATGTCACCACTAAAACCTTTCAAGCGTTAACCGTCAGTTGTGCACAATGCCATGATCACAAGTTTGACCCCATTCCGACCGCGGACTATTATTCTCTATACGGGATTTTTGAAAGTACAAGACAGGCCGTCCACCAGCGAGAATCATTGGAAGAGGTTAATCAAACCAGGCAGGCAATCGAGGATCAGATCGCCTATCTGAAGTCGGCAGTATCAACCGAGTTGCGATCTCTCTCCAGTATGCCTCAGGCTCAACAGATAAGCCATAGGCCATCTCAGGAAAGTCCGGAAGCAAAAGCCCTTGGCCATTTTGCAAATGGAGAAACCAATGGATGGACTACTCAAGGGCTGGTTCGCAACATCTTGGGAGAAGTAGTGGAACAAGACGGGC